>JAAYSL010000013.1 GCA_012518315.1 Bacillota bacterium
TCTACCCAACGGGTAGTTATCAGCCTTTGGGATGCCTACGAGAAGAGTCGGCGACGTATGCGAGAGGTAGCAGACAAGACCGGTTCACTTCAAGAGAACCTAGAAGTATGTGAGGAACAGCAAAGGGCTTTCTTTTCGGATCTTGCCAGCATAGCCCGGCAATGTGAGATGAACATCAGCAGCTGCTCTGAAAGTGGTCTAGAAAGCTACGGCATTGCCAAGGGGAAATGTATTGATGATGAGCTAATCAGGCAGGTCTTTGGCATCGAGGTTAGTTCTGCCAAGGATCCCGGCCAGCGGCAGGAGTGTGGCTGCATTGCTAGCAAAGACATCGGCGCCTACGATACCTGTATACTGGGATGCAAGTACTGCTACGGGGTAACAAGCCCTAGTCTTGCCTTAGCAAGGTATCGGCAGCATGATCCTCTGGCCCCTTGCCTAGCCGCGCCTTTTGCTCACTAAGCCTCGAGCAAGATCCCTGCTTCGATACCGGCGATTAAGAGAATAAAGGCCGGTTCCTATCAAGATCTCTACTACTGGCAAGACAATAGCAGAAGAGCCGCCAATACCTATGCTAGCTTCAGTAATGGCCAAGATGGCATGGCAGATCCCCAAAAAGCAGATCTGAGCAGCCAAGACCCTCAGAAACCTCTGCCAAAGATGAACCATTATTTCAGTATTGGCGTAGGATTCTAGACTGTAGATAATCACAGCTAAGGTCACAATACCGGCGATAAGTAATAGAGCCTTATCAATTAGGTTAAAAAGGGCATAGCCCGGTATATGTAATCCTCCTAAAAGCAACCAAACATCTCTAACAACCAAGAGGCCAAGGAGCGTTAGCCCACAGGTGACAAGGCTAAAGACTATTGTCAAAAAAATCCGAAGTGCGGAACGCAAAGGGCACCCTCCTGATCCATCAAAGCTTGCCAGCGTAACCAGTATGGCACTGAATCATTTGCTAATTTGGCAAGCGTTTCTTTAGTTTACATAATGGTATCACATAGATGGATTTTTGGCTATCAGGATGCAAGTAAGTATGCCATTTGTACCGTATCCATGATTCGTATGAATTCGAACCCAAGGTCGTTTGAGAAAATTCTGCCGCAGTCTGTTCCGGTTGGGGCTAGGCCACTCTTCCAAAGAACGATCAAGGTCAAGGAGATTCGAAATCACTGTCTTCAAAAAACAAGCGATTGTACCAGACACAGCACATTCGCGAAAATTGGGCCAAAAGAACCAGGAAATATGCCCCATGGCAGAGAATTACATTTTGTGAATGTGTTTGGCCACTAGGCAAAATGGTCTATGTAGCATAATAAGTTGAACATCTATTACCAGGACCTGGAAAGGAGATGGGTATATGCAGATTAGTTACCGACATCATGGCAATCATCTAGTGTTTGAACGCAGTAGAGATGAGATTCGGCTCCAAGGTCTTTTCCCCGAGACCATTGGGCCAAGAACGGATCTAGGAGCCGGCAGCATTCTGCAGATGCAGCTAACAGGAGAGGGCCGCTCCTTACGCAATGGGAACCGGAGTATCGGCTCAGTGCCTGGCGAACGCATGGCATATGTTTCTATGGTTAAGGATAGGCGCTGCCATGGTAGATTAATCGTAGTCATTCTGAAGGATCCCATCACCGATGTCCTGGGTGAGGTTAACTATCTTCTTTGTTCCAAATCACCCACCATTAGAACTTGGGTGCGGATCCGGAACGATAGTACTATGCCTGTGGAGTTGGACTGGGTATTTTCTATAAATCTACATAATCTGGCCATTGGTGGCCTAATGCCTTGGTATGAAAAAACCTATGTGCATCTAGGGTATGATCAATGGGGTGGAGAAGGACCATGGCGGAGATATACGTTGGAGGAGTTGGGCCTTTTGCCTTCTTCCCGTCCTGGGCTTTCTTTAGCTTGGCAGACTAGCCAAGCCCCTGGGGACATGAGCAAGGCTCTGCCCGTGGGGATGTTGGAGGATGTGGAGACTAGGACCGTTTGGTATTGGCAGATCGATCACTTGAGCAGCTGGTACTGGGAAATTGGTGAAGATGACAATAATCAGCTTTACTTTTTGGCTGGAGGTCCCAATAGTCCCCGTCATAGTTGGCGAAAGGAGCTAAAGCCTGGGGAATCCGTCCATACTGTGCCGGTAGCCTTTGGCTGTGTGGAGGGGGGCTGCCAGGAAGCACTGGCCGCGCTAGCCCGTCATTATCGCAACTTAATCAATGATGTGAGGCTAAAGCCATACGGTCGAGCAGTCTCATATTGAGCTGTCGATAAAGCCACTTAAGATAGTCTACTCTAAGCTATTCACTAAGGAAAGGACGTTTTCCAGAGTTGCTCCATCATCTTGGCTGGGTCTGTACTCCAAGCCGATCCAGCCATTATATCCGGTATCCTTGATGGCCTTCAGCACGTTATGGTAATTGATCTCGCCGGTACCGGGTTCATGTCGCCCAGGATGATCAGCGATATGGAAATGGCCGATGAGATTAATGTTCTGCCGGATTGTGGGAATCAGATTCCCCTCGGTAATCTGCTGATGGTATACGTCATAGAGGATCTTGACATATGGACTATTTACCGCTTGGATGATGTCAAAGGCCTCGGCAGAGCGGCTGAGAAAATAGCCTTTATGATCCACAATTATGTTTAGGGGTTCTACCAGAAGAGTAATCCGATTGGTCTCTAGAATGGAGACACAGGCATTTAGTCCATCGATGAGTGATAGTAGCTGATCCTCCCTGGGGATGGCGGTCAGCTCCGGCCCTGTTTGTGTGATCAGCTTATCGCACCCAATTCGTCTAGCTATATCAATGGATCGCTTTAGCCCTTCGACATATTCTTCGCGCTTTTTGGCATCAACCAATGAGACAAACTCTGTGCAGAAAGCGGTCACGGTAAGGTCTAGCTCTGTGGAGACTTGGATTAGCTCATCTATGTCTTTGTTCTCCCAGCTCCAGAATTCAAATCCGCCAAAACCCAGTTGTTTTACATGTCGCAGGCGCTCGGGGATGCTCTCTTCCCGAAATAGCATTTCAATACAGGGTGAAAGCTGCACGTTAGAACCTCCCTTGAGACTTGATGCACGTGGGTTAAGTGATGTTAACAGATCTTTCCACACAAGAGGCGCATTTCCCTTTTTCTAAAGAGACCCCCAACGGGTTGACAGAGCACCACCCTCCCCCATGACAGAGGTGTACTTCTTAGTTTCTTTCTAATCGTTGCCATGATAGTATTGTATTAGGAAATGCCGATATGTCAAAAGGCAGATAGACCACAGGAGGCTGATTATACTATGCAACATGCCAACATACACGCCAATGGGCAAAGGTGGCAATGGCTTAGGCAACACCCCATAGTGGCACCTTCTTTGATGTGTGCCGACTTGCTCAATTTAGGGGATGACGTAAAACGCTTAGAGGCGGCAGGGGCGGATGCCTTTCATGTAGATATTATGGATGGCCATTTCGTGGATAATCTGGCCCTCAACTTCGATACTCTCAAACAGGTACGGAATACAACCAACCTCCCCATTGACGTGCATCTAATGGTGAATAACCCCGAGGCATATATGGAGCGGGCACTGGCCGCTGGTGCTGATCTCTGTATTTTCCATATGGAAGCTGCTCGCTTTCCCCTCCGGCTCATGCGGATGATCCACGCTGCCGGTGGGGCGGCGGGTATAGCCATAAATCCGGCCACTCCCGCGGAGTCGGTCAAGTTGCTTCTACCCCAGACCCAGATGGTGTTGGTAATGACTGTGGAGCCGGGCTTTGCGGGGCAGAAGCTGATCACCTTTGCTTTGGACAAGATCGCCGAGCTGGCGAGCTTTCGAGAAGAGCATAGCTTAGATTTTGCTATTGGAGTGGATGGCGCGATTAGCCGAGAAGCAGCCCATCAGGCGGCGGCTCGAGGTGCCTCTTTCTTTGTCGGTGGAACCTCTGGCGTTTTCTTGAAAGATGGTACCGACTATGCTTCTGCCATCAAGGCACTAAGACAGGCGGCTAGACGGTAATCCCAGGAGCTTCATGGGTTTCCCTGGGTTTCGGGGCAGACTGTTTCCCCACACTTGGCATCCTAGGTAGATCATTTTCTTGGCACCTTGGATATGCTGGAACACTATGTTAAGCCAGGCCCTATCAGATGGCCTGGCTTAGTTGGCTTTGCCCTTTTTTGGACTAGCATACGTGGATAAAGCAAGTCTAAGAGGTTCATCAGCTACTAGCCTAGCACACTTTGATGGGTTCTCCTGTTTCAAGGGACTCATTGGCTGCTATAGTTACGGCCAGGCTCTTTAGGGCATCACGGTAAGGTGAACGTACCATAGTGGGGTCTTTGGCCTTGACAGCATCGATGAACGTGCGGTCACTACGCATGCCCTGATCGATAGCTCGTCTTTCCTCCCGGACAAGGTAGCGAGAATGATAGCGTACAGCTGAACGCAGCTCATACTCAATCCGCGCATCTTCACAATAGATTTCGATTCCGTTGCGGGGGACTGCGTCTTTTAGATAATCCCCGGTGATGATGTTGCCAATAACCCCATTCTTGAAGGTAAGGAGTACCGAGGAGTAATCCTCTACATCATAGTTTTCGATACCAACCATGATACCTTTTCCCGCCGCGGCATAGACGGTATCTACTTCACCAAATAGGAGGCGAGCTAAATCATAGAGATGGATAGTCTGTTCAACGATCTGACCACCTGACTCTGCTTTGACACGCCACCAGGGAACCGTAGGCATACCACCCACCCAGGCACCGGTGAAGAGACCGACTTTCTTACCCTCTAGAAAGGTTCGGAGGTTATCAATGATATCCAAATACCGATCTTGGAATCCTACCGCAGAGACGATGCCGGCCTTGTCAATGGCATCGGCTATGGTATGGGCTTGCTCCATACAGACGGTCATAGGTTTCTCAACGAAAATATGAATACCCCGCTCTGCTGCCATGGTTTCTGTATCAGTATGGGCCCCGGGAGGGATGCAGATGAAAACCGCATCTAGCTTTTCCTGTTCATACATGGGATGGTGAGAGGTATAGGCTGTGGCCCCAAAGCGTTTGGCTAAGTCATTTGCCCTTTCGGCCATAACATCACAGGTAGCCACAATCTTGACATCATCCATTTGCTCAAGATGGTTAACATGCCAGTTCCCAATACCCCCACAGCCCACTATCCCAACTCTAACAGTCATAGGCGAACCTCCTTCTAATCTTATGGTGGTAGGATCTGCCATTACTAGATCCTCATGGTATGATTTTCCCGAAATTAGGCAAAGTTCCTCTTTTGCAGAAGAAAGGCAATAAGAAGTTGGAATACGTCACTCCATATAGGCACATTGATCGTAGAACCGGGCAAGGAACGCGATGGTAACCGGCAAGATCCCTGGGCGCCTTAGGGCAGTTGTTTGTCACGACATCTATTGTGCTGAAATGACCTCGAAGAGCAATACATCTGATGATATGCTTGTATGTAAAATGCCAGTATGAGTCAGAAGTTCTCGGGTTTCCGCGAGGATCCAGGTGATGCAGTAAAGGATCCTATGCGGGGTAGAGTTTTCTACGAAATGGATTAGAAAGA
>JAAYSL010000112.1 GCA_012518315.1 Bacillota bacterium
TGGAATGAAGGATTCCAATACATCAAGAATACCGTTATACGGCTTGCACCCTGACAGCTTCTTTTTCCAATGATGAAAATGGTGATCTACTTTCAAAATAACTCACCTACCGTTTGTTTCTTATTGGAGCCGCCCAGGATTTCATGGTATACCGCCAATGTCTGCCTTGCAGTATTTTCCCAGCTTAAAGGGGTCACAGCCAACTGGCCCTGACGGCTCATCATTTGCCTTAGTTTGGTATCTCGAAGGCCGCAGTCAAGCTGATGGACGAGACTAGTAGTGTCCTCTGGATTAAAGACCAGTGCCGCCTCCACTGCGAGCTCGGTGACGGAGGGAACGGGGCTTGTGATCACGGGGATTCCCGAGGCCATTGCCTCCAAGGGTGGCAAGCCAAAGCCTTCATATAGACTGGGGTAAGCAAATAGCTCTGCCCCTTGGTAAAAGGTCACTATATCCTCCATAGGCACAAACCCGGGGAAGAGGACAGCTTTATCCACAACAAGGGCCTTACATAGACCAGGCAAGTCCTCCTGAGTACTGGAAAGCTCCCCAAGGATAACAAGCAGGAAATCCCTATCCCAGTATTTCCTTGCTTTAGTAAAGGCATAGATTAGCTCCGCCACGTTCTTTCTAGGGTTAAGCCCCCCGGTGTAAAGGATGTAGGGGGAATCTATATCATACTTAACTTGAAGCCGATATCTGGCCCGCTCTGGATTGCCCGGCCTGAAGACTGCCTCAGGGGCGGGGTAAATGACCTGGATTCTCTCTTCAGGTACAGCTAGAACTGTATGAATGTCTCTTTTGGCTGTTTCGGACACCGTCAGTATGTGACAAGCTTGCCGGGCTACTTCTGGCACCTTTTCCAGGAAGTTGCGCCGGTAGCCTCGTCTGACTGTCTCTGGCATGACAAAGGGGATCAAGTCGTGGATAGTCACCACCAATGGGCAACTATCTGCCACAAAAGCATGTAATCCATTATCCGGCGCATGGTATAGATCAATCTTCTGGCTTTCCAGCCATTGGGGCAATTCTGTGGCCTCTTCCCGCCGATTTCTCGTCATGGGTTGGAAGAAAAAATGTGAAGGGAGTGGCAAAAGCTCTACTTCATCATCTGGCCATAGTAGGTAATACTGGTGGTCACTGTCGAGCTTAGATAGAAAGTAGAGTAGCTGATAAGTATAGTTCCCGATACCAGTTCCCCTAGCTATGGCAGCTGGGCGGGCATCGATACATATTCTAGCCACGGCCTTTCCCCTTCCCCGGATATTTGAGCCCATCGCCCTAGCTTAAGTGAAGCGTACTGACAACTCCCTCTAAGAGGCGCCTTTCTCTGTTTCTATTGCGGCAGCGGCGGCGCAGACGATCAAGGTATTTTCGCCGAGGTCGTGTTCGGTTTTCCCCATAGTATTGGTAGGCAACTTCCCAGAATTTCTGGGGCCAAAGCCAAAGCGGAATAAAAAGCTGTAGTTCCTCTTTAGGCAGAGGGTTGCTATCCAAGTAAGCTGTCAATGCCCGGCAGGCCATAGCATCACTATAGCCAGTGAATTTGGCTACTCGCCGCAGAAAGTTGACCAGATCGTGGACAGGTAGATCCGAAATACAGTAATCAAAATCCACCAAATGGATACCACCACTAGGGGTAAACAGTACATTACGCTCTGAGTAGTCATGGTGACAAATACCGCTCGCTTCTTGGTAGTGAGTAGTGATTTTTTCATATTGAGACTTGGCTAAGATGTTGAGGGCCTCCTGACCTTGCTCCAGATGGTCGTCAACATACCGAAGGAACTGGCCATCAAAGCGGTGGGGGGTGACTTGCTCTTCCGCTTTCTCTTTGTATTGCTTAAATATCTCCAGCCGCTCCTGCCAGAGACTAGGCCAAGCGCCCCATAGGATTCTTTTGGGTGCCACCGGAGGCTCAAAGCTACGGCCACTTTGGTGAAGCTTCGCTAAGCACATAGCCGCCTGTACTACGTCGCTGGGAGAATCATAATGAGCCTCTCTACTATCTACCCAAGGGCTCATCACAAAAAGGCGCCCTTCCAGATCTGCATATGGGGCCGCATCAGGAGTAAGGACATAACGATCCAGATTTGTCATACCTTGTTTGCATAGGTGTTCTTTGGCGGCATGGATGAAAAGTATGTCGGTTCTAGTTTGACGGCTTTCTTTGAGGGCGAAGGTGCCTTTGTCACTGACAATCCTAAACACTCGGCGCACTGCCGTGACTTTGCTGGGAGTGATACCGAATCTAGCGGCAGCCGCCACTTCCAAGGTCACAAGTATCCATCCTCTCCGTCAGCTCTTCATCGACCGGGTAGTAACAAAGGGCCATAGTGCGTATTTATTATATTTGCCCATTACAGATTTGGTGAACGAAGCACAGGGATTTCAGTCCTATCATATTAATATATGGAAGCTGACATCCCGACGGGAGGGAACGGGAATGGGCAGGATGAGAAAACGGCGTCAGACAGGATTTCAAAACATGCTAGATCAATACAAAATATTACAGACCATAGCGGATGATTACGACCTGAGGATGCTACAAGTCGAGAGAAAGAACGGTGTATTTAGAGTCAACACCAGTCAGGGTTGGAAGAAGGTCAAATCCTTTAAGTATTCCCAGGCGGATTTGGAGTATGTCCACGGAGCCCTGGAACATCTGGCTGGCAAGGGGTGGAAAAGAAGTATGCCATTCCACCTAACGAAGGGAGGGTTACCCTATGTAGGAACCCCCCAGGGGCTTATTTATATGACCACCTGGGTGCAGGGCACAGAGATTAACCCCGAAGATCCGTTTCATCTGGAAATGGCAGCCAAGGTTTTAGGAGAGATGCATCGTCTCTTGCAGGATTATCCGGGGATGGGCGAATGCCATCGCCAGTTTCCACCCCATTGGCAGGAGAAGTACAGTAGGCAGGCGGAGGATTTAGAACGGTATCGGCAACAGTCGGAAGGCGCGCGGAAGGGAAAGTTTGGCCGTCGGTTTTACCAGGTGGCCGATGATTTCATCCGGATGACGGGGATCGGACTACAGCTACTGTATGAGGCTGATTACGACCATGTTAGCCAGAATGCAAAGTCTATTACCACCTGTCACACTAGCCCCATTGCCAGCAATCTAATCATTGGCAATGATGGGAAGCTCTATGTGATCGATTTTGATAATGCTCGTCGCGACTTAAAGGTCTATGACCTAGGGAGAATGATAGTTCGGCACAGTGGTTGGGATGTAGACAAGGCGTTATTCATTATTGAGAACTACCAGGAGGCTAATCCACTAACCCAGGAGGAAATTGCTCTACTACCGGGTCTTTGTGCCTTCCCTAATCGGGGTTGGCAGGTGGCTCGATCCTTCTATGAGCAAGGCAAGATCCACTCAAGGCGTCTGGAAGCCGCCATAGATGAGCTAGCAAAGCAGGAGGCTTTTGCCAAAGCACTCTCCCAAATACAACCGGCCAAGCTGGTACAAAGTCCCCTGCAGCTGTTTCAAACAATCCCTTATCCGGAACCTGTGGCGGCAGAGCCCGACGTAGGGAAGATGGAAGTAGTTGCCCGGCCGGAGGTGCAGGTTGAGGAAGCAATTGCGCTGCCGGAGGTGGACGCTGGGACGAAAGAACAAGTGGCGAAGGCTTCCATGGACATAACTGGAGACATATCAAATGAGGTATTACCGGAAACTGAGCCAGGTGTTAAAGGTGGGGGGCTTGAAACCGTAATGACTGAGGGGGAAACCCTGCTACCCGAAGAAGCCCTGATGGAGCCTACTGGGCAAAAGTTCCCGGACTTTTACTGGGGTGATGAGGATTCTGTTTTTGATCAGTTGGAGGATGAGCAGCTATGGTCGCTCAAGCACGAACTAGCTAGCCTTGCTAGGCGCATGGAAGCCATTTCTGATGTGGTGTTCGGCGAAATCCAGGGAGGTGGTGAATGGGTAGATGAAGGGCACGTTCCCCAAGGCCCAGAACATGGTAGCGACGATATGGTGATGCTGCCGGGGAGCGAGGTTCCTGTTCAGGTTGTCGGTGGTCAGCAAAAAGATATGAATGGTTTAGTCTCAATTACACTTGGAATTCATCAGGAAGAACCGATCCATGTGGAGGTTCTAGAAGACCAAGCAGAAGAGATTCCAGCTATCGAAGTTGTGGCCGAGATAGGAGAACGTCTGTCGGACATGGGTAAGGAAGTAGAGGTGAGGGCAACTGTGGGGGATCTAGGGTGGTATCTGAAGGAAGAGGGTGAGGTGAGGCTAGATATAGCCGCGGATATGGAACACATCCATGGGGAAATCCCCATAGAGGAAACTGTTTCCTTAGAAGTGGATCATCGAGAGGTAATACAGGGTGAGGAAATGCCGGTGCTGGATGCAAATCAGGCTGGACCGGAGGATGTGATTTTTCCGGGAGTGGAAATCCCGGTGGAGTATGTTGCTGGCCTTGAGTCCCCTGAAGTAGAGGAAGTGTCTTCTAGAGACCTTGCTATGGGATTCCAGGAACCAGTGTATCTAGCAGTACCACTGTGGGAATCGGTGGATAGCCCAAGTGTAAGAGGAGAAGACATACCAGTTTCGGCAGTCGAGGCGATGGAAATAGGGGAAGTTGATGCCAAGGCAGTAGTGGAGGAAGACGGGATAGCCAAAGCAGAACCCCATGAGGATGTGGCAAGCTCAGCAACTGAGCAGGTAGTATGGGAGGCATCTGAAGACAAGATACTCACCGGGGTAGAGGAAGTTGCCGCACCAGCTCCGGAAATTGCGGATCTCGAATCAACAGCCGAAGTTGGGCTAGTGGAGGAAGTCGGAGGGGAAGCAATTACAAGGGATGAGCAACAAAAGGAAAGACCCATCGCGCCCGGCCACAGACCCCGGATGGGAACAGTGGAATGGGGCAGTTTCCCCGAGCCCTTGGGGGGCCGACGTCGGGGCCGGGAACGACGCTCCGTGTAGACACCTCCTACAGGACACGGGGCTATAGCCAAAGGTCGGTTGCTCAAGGGCCGACCTTTGGATCTTCCCTCGATTAGCTACAGGGAGAGGTGGCGTTTCTTGCTTAGTCTATCGATAGAGGGAGAAGCGAAAACCGAAGCTTTGCTTCCTGAACTATCAACCATCTACAATCTAAAGATAACAGCTGCCGAACCGAGGGATGGGTATTATGCGGTTCTTGCCCAGGATGGGGTATTCCAATTGCATTGGGAGGACGATGTGGAAAAGACCCTCTCCATGCTGCAGTGCTGGGATTACCTCCAAAACCGTGGTTTTCCTGGACTCGCAACCCTGCAAATGACCTCTTTAGGGGATTTGGGATTCTACCTGGATAATAAACTCGCTTATATGACAACTCCCCTTAGTGGTCGGCGGGGAGAGCTGGGCCTCAAGGCGGATGCCGTCAGAATAGCCAAGACCTTAGCCATGTTGCATCTTCTGTCCCAAGATATGCCGGCTTCTATCCAGAATAGTTTGGCTCAGCTGAAACCTATTTGGCCAAGATTTACCAAACAACTAGAGGAGCTGGATCTCTTCCGTAATATGGCTTTCCATAGATTATATCCTACGGCTTTCGACCTTTTCTTTCTGAAAACCTATGATGAGGTGGCTAGGCTGGCCCATGGCTCAATAGACCTGCTGGCTAAGATGGACATTGACCACCTCGGAAACGAAGTGGAACTCATGGGCCTTTTGCAGGGCTCATGTCATGGCCGGGCTTTTCGGGTAACTGATGATGGCAATCTCAAGCTTCCGGATTTAAAAGGAAGTACTAGGGGTCTCTTGGCTAAAGATGTTGGCGCTTTTCTGGACAACATCTGTGATTTTGCCCAAGGGTCATTGGCCATTGCCCGGTCGGCATTTGGCGCATACGAGGTGATCCGTCCCCTCCAGCATGTGGAGCAGGAGCTTGTCTATAGCCTGGGCATCTTTCCCGCTGGAATGTGGGAGATCGCCAATGACTATTATAAGGGCCAACGTAAGATGGGCGATCCTGAGGCCGTGGAAGCACTACGTCTTGAGTGGGCCCGGGCAGTACATCGGAAGGAATACTGGCAGAGGCTACTGGGGGATGAATTGGGGTATGAAGATAGCAATTGATGCCCGGGGAGCCGTCTGGTTTAGAGGCACAGGAATCGGCACATATACCTATCAACTGGTTAAGGGACTAGCCTGGGAGACTGATGATGAGTTTCTCTTCTTTTGCCCGGAAGGTGCCAACGCTATGGTGGGTGAATCCCCAAATGTAAGTCGGGTGGTTGTACCGGAGAACCCCGACTGGCAGGTAGAGCAGACCTACATGGTGCAGGCAATGTCCAAATCGAGGGTTGATCTATACCATATGCCGCAGAATGGGCTTAACCTCCCCCAAGAAGTCCCGTTCCCAGTGGTAGTCACACTCCATGATGTCATCCCTTATATACTGCCCCAGACGTGTAACTCCGCTTTTCTTCGTCGTTTCCTGACTCAAATTCCTTATATCACCAAGCGGGCAGATATGTTAATCACGGTCTCACATTATTCCAGAAGAGATATCATTAGATTGCTTGGGATTCCATGGGAGAAAATCGCCGTTATCTACCCGGCACCAGAACCCATCTATGTACCTTTGCCACAGGAGCCATGTCGAGGGTTTTTAGCTGAGCGATATGGGATAAAAGGTGATCCTTTGCTTCTGTATGTCGGCGGTTTTAGCCTACGTAAAAACGTAGGGCTACTATTAAAGGCCTTTGCCATTAGCCGAAAGGAGCTAGGGCCTGGGACGGTACTAGTCATGGTCGGCAGGGTTACTCCCGAGGTGGAGGGGCTTAGGCAACTGGCCCGGGCCTTGTCCATAGAAGAGCAAGTGATCTGCCCTGGCTATGTTCCTGTTGAGGATCTACCCCAGTTTTACGGTGCAGCCGATGTCTTTGTCTATCCCTCCCTTTATGAAGGCTTCGGCATGCCCCCTTTGGAAGCTATGGCTTGTGGGATCCCTACCATTACTTCCAGTGCTGCCGCTTTGACAGAGGTTGTAGGGGAAGGAGCCTGGCAGGTTGATCCCTATGATGAGGTGGGGCTAGCTGATGCCATAATTCAAGCAATCGCTGACGGGAAGACCGCCACCCGACTCGCGCAGAAGGGTAGGGAATGGGTGAAGCGCTATTCCTGGAAAAAGACTGTGATGGAGACAAGGCTAGTTTATGAGGCAGTTAAGAGGCATCAAAGACTAAGAGAATAGGTGATGATTCGGTACCAATGCGAAATCGCATGTATTAGCGCTTTCGCGGTCATCTCTTTCGTTGGACGATCTCAAACAATTCTCCATGGGTGAGGTCAAGGAGGACTAGGTTGAGGACTACGCCGTAGGGTGCTGCTGTCATGTGGAAAGGCGTTATTGTTGCCATGGGGACAAGGACAACAATATCTCCACAGAACCTGTCCCCTTGGCATCCCTGGATACTTATTTGTTCATGTCTATGACTATCTTGACCGTGTCAGACTTATTTCTAATAGCATAGTCAAAAGCCTTTTCGATCTCAGAAAACCCAAAAACATCTGTGACAATCTGTTTGACATCTATAGTCTTTTCGCCTACTGCCTTAATCGCGGCCGGATAAATGTTCCTATACCTGAAAACAGTGTCTAATACCGCTTCTTTGGCCTGCAATTTGCCAAAATCGTACTTAAAAACAGGATCTGCTGCCATGCCTACAAGCACAATGCTGCCGCCCCTTTTGACTAAATCAACTGTCTGCCGAGCGGTGGTTTCACTGCCGGCAGTTTCGATTACTATATCAACACCCTGATTATCAGTAAGGTTCATTATTTCTTCAATCACATTACTCTTCTTGGGGTTGAAGACCTTCTTTGCCCCGATTTCTTCCGCTTTCTGCAATCTAAGCTCAATCAGGTCTGTTACGTATACCTCTTTTATGCCTCTGGCTAATAGAGACATTAAGGTCACCAAACCTATACAACCGGCTCCTAGAACAACAGCACTGTCACCTATCTGGGCTTTGGCCTGGTTAGCTGCGTGAAAGCCTACTGCCAAGGGTTCAATTAGGGCTCCTTCTATTGTGTCCATCCCTTTCGGCAGTTTAAAACACATATCCTCTGGGTATGCTATATACTCGACAAACGCTCCGTCATATGGTGGCGTCGCCAAGAATTCAACATTTGGGCACAGGTTATACTTACCGGTTTTGCAGAACTCACATTTGCCGCAAGTTATTCCTGGTTCCAAGGCTACAAGATCGCCTTGCTGCAAAGTAGTAACATTTTTACCTACTTCTACAACTTCTCCCGCTGCTTCATGCCCTAGAACAATAGGTTTTTCAACAACAAAATCGCCGATTCTCCCATGCTCATAATAGTGTAAATCCGACCCACAGAGGCCGACATACTCGATTTTGACCAGAACCTCATTATCTTTTATCTTCGGCATCTCTCGTTCAACAATAGATATCTTCCCTGGTTCCATCATTAGGGCTGCTTTCATTTTCTCAGTCTCCTTCCCGATATTCTCTGATTGAGAATTATGCAGCATACTATATGCAGTCACAAAGCAGACCGCATATAGTATGCTTGGTACGTGACTTGTTTGCATCTTAGTGAAAAACCGTGTGTGCTTTGGCTATTGCTACATAAACTAGGCTTATAGGTTGCCAGCCTTCTTGTGCATTTCAATGCATTCGTCAACATTTTCAATGGTGATTACTGGGTTTCCGATGTCAGTGTGAATCTCAAAAACCTTACCGGTTAGCAACAGATCAGATACCCATAGGATTCGCTCGGCCAGCTCATAGGCATTTTGTAGGGTTGTAGCAGTCATTTTGCCGTCTTTGATTAGCAAAGCTGCCTCAGCTGTGCCATCTACTCCATAGGCCAGTATGTCATCGTAGTTGGGGTCGTTTTTGACAACTTCTAGAGCACCGGCTGCCATATTATCGTTCATGGAAATGATGGCATCAATTTTGTCAGTGGCCTGTACCCAGTCTTCCATGTATCTCATGGCTTCACCTTTGTTCCAGTTTGCAATCTGCTCCCCAACGATTTTGACATCGGGACGCTCCTTGAAAAACTCGGCTTCCCATGCCTTACGTCTTTCGGAGGCATGGAAGTTTCCCGGAGGTCCATTTAGTACGACTACCTTGGCATTCTGAGGTACTTGTGTTAATGCCAATTCGGCGACAACAGCAGCCTGCATATAGGGATCGGCGTCTACAGAGGATCCACCTTCTACACCGTCAATTCGGGCATTAGTTGTTATAAGATGTATACCAGCTTCCACAACCTTTTCTGCATAGGGCCGCTGTGCCTCACCATCGTTGGGTTGAATGATGATGAGGTCATACTCATTGACTATTGCGTTTTCTATTAGGGCATTTTGTTGGGCATTGTCGGCCTGACCATCAAAAACCCTGATGCTAATGTGCTCATACTTACTTGCTTCTTCAACAATAGAGTTGGCAAGCCACGCAGCAAATGAATCTGCCTGAGCTCTAGCAATGTAGGCCACTCTGTACTGGTCACTTGCTAAAGCGTGAGTGCCACCAATGAAAGCCCACAGTCCAAAAACCAACATAGCCGACACAAAAACCAACAGACCTTTTCTCATTAAGATTCCTCCCCTATTCTTGTTATTTGAAATGACCGATGGCCATTTTCACCATTACACAGAGTGCACTTCTTCAATGGCCCCTAACGTGCTTCTTGTTCTCATTTTCTTGGTATGCATATCATAAATGACCGCCAGCGCAATTATCGCGCCACGTATGATTTGCTGGAGATACGCATTCAACCCAATCAAGTTCATGATGTTATTTAGAATCCCAACGATAAACGCGCCAATTACCGTTCCCCCGGCGGTGCCTATTCCTCCGGAAAAACTGGTTCCGCCGATAATGGAAGAGGTGAGGGCTTCAAATTCAAAGCCCACAGCACCGTTGGGTAAACCAGCATTAA
>JAAYSL010000014.1 GCA_012518315.1 Bacillota bacterium
CT
Source organism: Bacillota bacterium (assembly GCA_012518315.1). Lineage (GTDB taxonomy): Bacteria > Bacillota > Limnochordia > DTU087 > DTU087 > JAAYSL01. The sequence goes on from JAAYSL010000014.1 coordinate 3, forward strand.
TAAGAACAATATTAAGCGGGCATGGTGGAAGAAATTCATCCAGGAATCACCCCACAATGTTGGGCTAGATGCCGCTATATTGATGAACCCCCAAACTTGGGTGGTCTCAGGCCATGTGGGAGGATTTAGTGATCCACTGATTGATTGTCGGCAATGCAAGGCTAGGTTTCGGGCGGACAAGCTTATTGAAGAACACATGGTCAAGCAAAACCACGAAGAAGTAGTGGATGGTTGGTCGGAGGCTCGGATGCTGGAATATATACAGACCGAGAGGCTAGCGTGCCCGCGCTGTGGTTCCCATGATTTCACAGATATTCGCCAGTTCAACTTAATGTTTAAGACATTTCAGGGTGTAACCGAGGATGCCAAATCAGAAGTCTATCTTAGGCCGGAGACTGCCCAGGGGATATTCGTGAATTTCAAGAATGTATTGCGCACTTCCCGCAAAAAGATCCCCTTTGGAATAGGTCAGATTGGAAAATCCTTTAGAAATGAGATCACTCCCGGTAACTTCATATTTAGAACACGGGAATTTGAACAGATGGAGTTGGAGTTCTTCTGTGCTCCGGGTACTGACGGAGAGTGGTATGATTACTGGAGATCTTTCTGTATGCAATGGTTACTAGATCTTGGCCTCAGACCCGATTTTGTTAGAACCCGGGATCATACGGCGGAAGAACTCTCCCACTACAGCAAAGCCACAACCGATATTGAGTACCTTTTCCCATTTGGTTGGGGAGAACTATGGGGGATAGCCAATCGCACCGATTATGACCTGAAGCAGCATGCTGAAGCAACTGGTGAAGATATGGCTTATCTGGATCCTTTTACTGATGAGAAATACGTTCCTTACTGTGTCGAGCCATCAGTGGGAGTTGATCGACTATTCTTGGCATTCTTGGCTGACGCCTATCGGGAAGAACAGCTGGACAATGATGAAACCAGGACAGTCTTGCGCCTACACCCGTACCTTGCTCCCTTCAAGGTAGCGGTACTGCCTTTATCTAAGCGGTTAGGTCCTGAGGCTGAGAAGGTCTATGAGATTTTGCGTCGCCACTTTCCCGCTGATTATGATGATTCGGGTAGTATTGGAAGACGCTATCGCAGACAGGATGAAATCGGAACCCCATTTTGTATCACCTTTGATTTCGATTCTCTAGATGATCAGGCAGTCACCATCCGAGATCGGGACACTATGGAGCAGGTACGGTTACCTATCGACAAGATCGTAGACTATCTAAAGGACAAAATGGTATATTAAGGAAAGTTTCGTTCGCGTCGGTTGGGGGTAACAATATAGGAAGAATTGACTTCTAGGAGTGAATGGAGTTGGCATGGAAAGGAATCTCCGATGCTGTCATTCGCCGGTTACCTCTTTACTTGCGAGTACTGGAGGAAGTAGAAGATAGGGACATCCCCATATCTTCTCACGAGTTGGGGGAAAGAGCCGGGGTTAGGCCAGCATTGGTACGTAAAGATTTGGCCTGGTTCGGTGAATTTGGTAAACAGGGTGTTGGGTATGATGTGGATCTACTTCAAGATGAGCTCCGTAAGATCTTGCATCTTGATGAACCTCTGCATATGGCCTTAGTTGGGGTTGGAAGCCTGGGACAGGCCCTTGCCCGGTATAACCGCAGACGTTTTCTGGAGGATCCGATCTTCACCATCAAATTGGTGGCCCTTTTCGACGTAGATCCCCGGTTAGTGGGAAGCAGTATGGATGGGGTGGCGGTTTTTGACATAAGCGATATAGCTAAAGTGGTGACAGAAAGAGATATTCGACTAGCGATTATCACTGTGCCAGCGGATGTGGCCCAAGATGTATGTGATGATCTAGTGGAGGCTGGCATCAAGGCTATCTTGAACTTTGCCCCCGTGAAGCTAGAGGTTCCTAGTGATGTGCATGTTGCCAATGCTGACTTGAGTCTAGAGCTGCAGCGACTGGCATACTACATCGGGGTTGGCCATGGGAGACACCAGGCAAATTGGTGATAATTGGTAGCAAAAAACCGTACCATCCACCGTATACTCCAGCTGTTGGCGGGGCATTTTACAAATGCAGCCCAAGCTCTCTTGATCGGGCTGCAAAAAAGGGGTCTGTAGTGGTTGAGCGCAGACTCATACAGGTTCTTAACTGGGATCTGTATGGGTCGAGCAAAGATCAAGACTGGTTCTAGATTAAGGATCAGTTTTGGTCGGCGCCAAGGTTATTATAGGTCTCATAGGCGGTTGGTAACAGCCGAGGAAGCTGTTACTGGCCCCGGAGGGATCTATGGTAGCCGGGCCAAGATCACCCCGGGTTGCTTAAGGATCTATGGTGGCCGTCAGGTCATCATGGGTTCTGACTGTGACTCGTGGTGGTCGGGCAAAGATCAGCGTAGTTTCCGTAAGGTTCTATAGTAGCCGAAAGGTTGCTGTAGAATCTGTAGGGAGGTACGTTGGTCGGAGCGAAGATCATTACAGGCTCCTTTTTGAGTTCCCCCGATGGCATTTCACCACCGGGGGATGTGAGATCTATGCTTTGAATTCCCGAACAAAGTTTCGCAGACGCTCAGATATTTCATTCAGGCTTGCGGCTTTGTCTGAGATCTGACCGATGGCCGCTGCCTGCTGCTCAGCGGCTGCGGCAATCTGCTGGCTGCCACTGCTTAGCTGCTGGATGCTAGAGTTAATGTTCTGCATCTCCACAATAGAGTGCTCTACCTCGTTCTTGACCTCAATAAAGCTTTCAGCCATGGATTCAAGGATATCTCTACCGCCTTTTACTGCCCGCACATTTGCTGCTACAGCGGCATCGGCTTGGCTATCTCCCTCGGAAATATTGGCGACTACCCTTTGTACTTCCTGGGCGGCTCGCCCCGACTGCTCGGCTAGCTGGCGAACTTCCTCAGCTACCACAGCAAAACCCCGTCCCTGCTCACCGGCACGGGCGGCCTCGATGGCTGCATTGAGGGCCAGCATGTTGGTCTGTTCGGCGATATCTGTGATGTCTCCGACAAATTGGTTGATCTGTTCGTAGCGCTGACCAAGATCCTTGCGGATTTCCGACAGCTCTGTGATTGCCGCTTCGATCTGGGCCATCTGTGTGACTACATCCCGAATTCTCCGGTTGTGCTGTTCTGTGATTTCACCGATCCTTACTGTGGAATCGGCCATGACTTTAGATGTAGTACTAACCTGCTGAACGCCACTGGCGAATTCGTTGGCGGCACTGGCTACTTCCTGAATAGAAGCATTGATCTGTTCTGACGAATTGAGCAAATCGTCGCCACTTTGCACCACATCATTGGCGATCTGCTGAGCGTTGGCCATGAAGCGTCGCAATCTGTCTCCCAGTGTGGCTAGAGCATGGCCTAAGGAGCCAAGCAATCTGTCCTCACTAGAGGCTAAGCTGTCAACAGCACTGAAGTCTCCTTCCGCCAGCAGTTCTGTGACCTCTTCCAAATCCTCTACTTTCCGTTTGCCGAAGAAAATGCCTACCCCGGCAAGTAGGAAATTGGCGACCAGGATACCGATTATCCAGGCCATTTCCTGCCATGAGTCAGTGATCTTCAAGAACTTCACAATACCTACGGAGATAACGATAAGTATAATTCCCCAGACCAGCCTGTTACGGTGTTCTTTCATGTAGTGTCCTCCTTGATCTATGTCAGTAAGTCTTCACTTTGTACGTTGTACTGCACTAAAAACCATGTTCTATTTACTTCGTCAACTACCCAATCATTCCTACATGAACTAGGTAAAAAATAGCAAGATCCCCAGGAATTCCCGAAGTTCTCGTCGTCATCGATATAGCTAATCAAATTCAAGGAAGTTGATATGGCCCACAGTATTGTACCAGCCATAGTATGGCTAGCACAATCAAGACTAAAAAAAGGATAGAAAGGCATTTTGAGAACCTGGGTGCACTTATCAGATGAGCATTGGTTGGTCTGAATACACCATGGGAAGGAACCTTTTGTCTCCCTGTGGAAATACTGTTTGCATAACGTATTGAGGTGTATCCATGTGATCACTTAGGTAGATTAAGCCTAGGTACATACACTAGACTAACGAGAGAGGAAGTTGCCTGTGTTAAGTGACATAGAGATTGCCCAAAATGCAAAGCTACGACCAATTAAGCAAATCGGGGCAGAGCTGGGCCTTAACGATGATGATCTGGAGTTATACGGCAAGTATAAGGCCAAGATCGGGTCCAAGGTATGGGAGAGAGTCAAAGGTCGGCCCAATGGCAAGTTGATCTATACCACCGCCATCACGGCAACTCCCGCAGGTGAAGGTAAGACTTGTACGGCTATCGGTCTTGCCCAAGCGTTAGGCAAAAAGGGTAAGAAGACCACGGTTTGTCTGAGAGAGCCGTCTTTAGGCCCGACCTTTGGCA
>JAAYSL010000113.1 GCA_012518315.1 Bacillota bacterium
GAGCGATTTTGACAAAGTGAAATTGCAGTATACCAATCCTGGTCCTTTCAAGGCCCGGAATGTCTATTTTGATCTCGAGGGCATTGGCAGGGTTTAGCCTGGCTTTAGTTTCCCCTCTTCTTTCTTCGCGCGCTGCTACCCCCCAATGTAATCGAAGGATAGGGTGTTCCATTCACGGAATTCCACTTGATCCTATCGGCAGAGGGAATCACATAACTTGCTACCACCTCAAGGGCATTACAGCAAGACAATAATATCCTCAACATATACTTTGGTTCTGAGCACGCTCAGACGATTTTCGATCCCCAGGAATGGGAGGCTTCTGCAGACTACCGGGTCAGTGACAGAGATTGGTATCGGGATGGTAAACACGCAGATAGCCTGTTTTTTACTGATCCGTATCTAGATGCTATCACTGGCAGACCCATATTGTCTGTTACCTATCCGATTTACATAGATGGTTCATTCAAGGGCCTAATCGGAATGGATCTATTGCTAGATACCGTTAATGATATAGTCTCATCCATTAGCACCGTGGAAGGCGGTTACAGTTTTGCGATGGATCGCAATGGTACCATTCTCGTGCATCCAGATGAAAAGCTGGTACTTTCCGCCAATGGAACTGAGCTAGAGGGAGGTCTGGGTGTAATCAGTAAGGAGATGGTGGCCGGCAAGGTTGGGTATGGTGAAGCCATCTATGGGGGTGAATCCCAATTGGTCTTTTATAACCCGGTAGGTCTTACGGGTTGGTCTTTGGGTGTGGTGGTTCCCAAGAAAGCCTTAACTCAACCAATTGTCAAACGAGTGATTCTCAGTATAATCATTTCGGTAATCATTGTGCTCTCTGTAGGTCTACTTACATCGGCGGTTGCTAGGCGGTCTCTAGCACCTCTAGGGCAATTGGCGAGGCTTACAGCACGGATGGCAGCCGGTGATTTAACAGTAGAGGTTGAGGCTAGTGGTAGTGATGAAATCGGCAATTTAGCAACAAGCTTTGCCGAGATGGTTGAAGGCCTGCGAAGAATCGTTGGCAACCTTAGACAGTACACAGAGCAAGTGACCGATACATCCCAAGAGCTATCTGCCTCATCAGAGGAAGCAGGTGCCTCCATCGAAGAGGTGGCTGCTAGTGCCAATGAGTTTGCCGGAATGGCAACAGAGATGAGCAGTAATGCCGAGAGAATGACCAACTCTGCTGACCATGTGGCCAACACAGCTTCCGCAGGCAACGAGGCAGTAGAGAAGGCTGTCGATGAAACGATTAGATTGCAGGAGCAGTTAACTGGCCTGGCAGGAAGAGTTGAGGAACTTGGCACCAGTTCCGAGGAGATTGGAAGAATAGTGGGGATGATTAGTGATATCGCGGATCAAACCAACCTTCTGGCTCTAAACGCTGCCATAGAGGCGGCTCGAGCCGGGGAGTTTGGTCGAGGTTTCGCAGTACTAGCTGAAGAAGTCCGCAAACTAGCTGAGGAATCGGCAGGGGCAGCATCAGAAATTGCTGTTCTCATCGGCCGGATCCAAAGGGAAACAGAGGCTACTGTTACCGGTATCCACGACAGTGTTACCCAGGTGGGGAATACGGTGAACGTGGTTAATGCCAGTGGAGATCGGCTCCACGAGATCCTAAATGAGACAGAGCAGTTGGTTGGCGAACTACGGCAAATCTCAGGGGCAACCGAGCAAATAAGTAGTGGTAGCCAGGAGATCGCCGCGGCAACAGAGGAACAGTCGGCAGTTATTCAGCAAGTAGCCTCAGCCTCTCAGGATCTAAGCAACATGGCTCAGAAACTTCAGCAGGTAGTTGATGAGTTTAGGCTGGAGTAAGCGACTTAAGGCTGGCTAGAGCATGTGACTTGGCGATTGTGTAGAGCCAAAGTCAAGGCGGGAAAAAACTGTAAGAAAGTGGTCTATGGCGAAGGATTACTATTAGAAATCACGAAATCTATATACATGCGCATAAGAGGTCATCTGGCATTCCGGCGTTTGGGCTCTATTTAGCTTGAGGTGTAGATGAATTCTGTCCTTCTAGGAGAGCTTAGTCATATCTGGTTTTAAGTAAATCACCCCCGGTTTGCTGTTGTTATGTCGACTGCCAAATGAGGTACTTCCATGGTTAAGACCAGGCTAAGAAGAGCCAATTCGGAGGAAGATAGGGTTCATGACCGAAGTCGATGTAAGGTGGCCTTTGGTATCCTTATTGTATTTGCCCTGGTTTTATACAACCAGGGCATCATCTATTGCTCTCATCATATTCCAGTGGTAGTACCCAAGGCAGAGCAGGGTGTTTTGCATCTTTCGGAATGGGATCTTGCTACCCAGGGGCCCCTTTTTCTCCGAGGTAAGTGGGAATTTTACCCCTATCGGTTTTTGGATCCTGTCGGTATAGATCGTCCTGGAGGCGAAGATTGTGGCCTGATCTCTGTGCCAGGTATCTGGAATGACTTTGTGACAGCCCGAGGGCCCATGGGATCCAGCGGATTTGGCACATATCGGTTGAAGATTTACCTGGAAGCACCCACCGCTGTTACCTATGGCCTAAAGATACCGGATATGGCCACTTCCTATAGGCTGTTTGTCAATGGACAAGAGGTTGCTTTCAATGGCAAGCCGGGTGTTAACCGTGATACGACTTTGCCCCAGTGGCGACCCCGGGTTGCTACCTTCACGATCGATTCGCCCAGTATCGAGATCTTAGTACATGTCGCCAACTTCTCTCACATCAAAGGCGGAATGTGGGAACCCATTTCCTTGGGAACGGCAGAGCAGATTCTCCGAAAAAGGGATCTCGGCATAGGCCTTGCCCTATTTGTGTCAGGTAGTCTTGTGGCGCTTGGGCTCTACCATATCTTGATCTACCTACTCCGGAGACATGACACACCGAGCCTGTTTCTAGGGCTCTTTTGTGGGGTAATCGCCTTGCGTTCAAGCTCTACTGGAGAGGTGTTCCTCGCAACTTTGATACCAAAGCTAGATTTTGAGCTGCATGCCAAGCTAGAATACCTGACAGTACCTCTCACCTTGCTTAGCCTAGTTGCCTTCATGTTCCGGGTCTATCCTGACAGATTTCCCAGAGCTCTACGAATACCCATCTATTCCTTGAGTTTTGCCTTCACTATCGCTATCGTTGTCCTTCCTTTGGGGCAGTATGCCCAGATCCTGCGATCCTACCAGCTACTGGCAATCCTGGTATTTTTCTATGTGTTTGCTGTGATCGCTAGGGAGGCCCAGCTTGGAGAGGCAGGGGCGCGGCAGCTAATGGTCGGTGTTGTCATCTTCATAGGAACAGTATTCAATGATATCGCTTATGCCAATCGGCTGCATTCAATCAGTGGTCTGTCTAATACGATGCCCTTTGGGCTTTTGGCCTTTGTGCTCAGCCAGACCCTCATACTAGCTGAGCGGTTTTCTAATGCCCTAGACACGGCCAGAGCGTTAACCATGGAATTGGATACTAAGGTGCGGCAGCGAACAGAAGAACTGGAGAATGCCAATCAAAAGCTACAGATAGCCGCGACGAAAGACCCTCTCACCTCGCTAAACAATCGCTACCATCTCCAGTCGGTGATTGAGGAGGAGAATCAAAGGTATGGGCGTCTTGCTGCCACCAGTATTGTCTACTCCCTGATCTATCTAGATCTAGACAATTTCAAGCAATTCAATGATGTTTTCGGTCACGGGGTGGGTGATTTCATCCTGCAAGAATTCGGTGCCTTGTTGGCTCAAGAAGTTGATGATGCCGATGATGTTTATCGGATTGGCGGGGATGAGTTCGTTATTCTGCTACCCAACAGGGACATTTACTGGGCCCAAAAGCTGGCCGAGTCTATCATAGTAGTGCTAGAAACGCGCCGTTTTCCGCAAGATATTCTGGCAGATGCTTTAGGCATTACCAGTGACGGGCTAGAGCAAGTCACATGCTCTATCGGTATAGTTAGCCACACATTCGGTAATGTCTTTGATCTGGAGAAGATGCTGGCCGATGCTGATGCCGCCATGCTTCAAGCAAAGCACGGGGGTAAGCACCAGATATGCCTCGGGAGAATCTAGTGTTAGACAAGTAGTCTCATACATCACGGTGGAATACCCCAATCCCCGCTGTATCTTGGTAAGATCGCCGCCTTCTGTCGGTCTTCAGGGTGGCCATGCCTCACCCAAAACCCGGACAACTATCAAAGTTACTGTGTATGAATAGGATATTGCCTGATCCTGATAGCCCTTCCTCTTCTGTCCCTCACCAATCTTCACTATCGCGGGAATTTTCACGCGGTTCTGTGTTTATCTTGAAAGATCTAGATGGACGTGATAATGTTAATGGTAGTGCCTTAGGTAATAAATGGCATTCTCCGTTGAGAGTAGCAAGCATCCCTGTTTTGTGATCAAAACTTCAGCCGAGCACTAAGCCCCGATACAAGAAACATGAGATTACAATGGAGGAGATTTTGGATGAAGTGGCTTCGCAATTCTGTCGTTGGAAAGCTCATGGCACCGATTCTGCTATTGTTACTGATAGGATTTGGACTGATTACTGCCTTAAGCGGGAGTTGGCTGTATAGTGTAGGTTTTCAGGGAATAAGTGATCAAGGTCAGGAGGCTGCCCTTAGGGCATCTCAAGCAGTAGATGGTTATTTTGCCAAACATGCCGCCACATTACAGGCCTTGGCCCAGTCAGAGGATGTTCGCGCTTTTGCCCAAAAAGCCATCTATCGTAGTCCCAAGGCCCATCGAGGTGATGGGGATTATGATAGATATTTCGCTACCATAACTAGGGTAACAGAGCAAGATAGAGACGTACTTAACATGTTATTTGCGTCTGAAAAGGCCCAAATCGGTTACGATGTAACTGAATTTGAACCACCGGAGGATTATCGGGTGGGTAATGCAGATTGGTATCGAGATGGCAAACAGGCAGATGGTTTACATTTTACGGATCCATATATAGATGAAGTTACTAGCAAGCCGGTTCTATCAGTAACATATCCAGTTTACATAGATGGAGCCTTCCAAGGTTTGCTGGGTATGGATTTGCTGTTGGACACAGTCAATAGCTTGGCTGGCGAAATCCGTACCCATGAAAATGGATATACATTTGTGATAGATCGAACCGGAACAATCCTAGTCCATCCTGATGCCAAGATGATCCTTACTAAGGGAACAGAGTTGCAAGGGGAATTGGGTGCCATCTGCAAGGAAATGGTGGCAGGAAAGGCTGGGTATGATGAGGCGATTTGGGAAGGCGAGCGGCAGCTCGTTTTTTATCACCCAGTAGAGCTTACCGATTGGTCTTTGGGCGTAGTTGTCCCCAAAAGTGCCTTAACTCAACCGGTTGCTCAACGGGTAATCACTAGTGTAATCATAGCAATAGTAGTTGTGATCCTTGTAGGTCTTCTGGCTAGTGTAATAGCCAGAAGAGCCTTAGCACCTTTGTTGCACCTAGCTGAGGGAACAAAGCAAATGGCAAGTGGTGATCTTACCGTCAAAGTTGAGGCTCTTGGGGAGGATGAAATTGGTGTCTTAGCCAGTAGCTTTGCACAGATGGTGGAAGACCTTCGGCAGATTCTGGTCAACCTCATGGAATATGCTGAGCAGGTTGCCGATACATCTCAGGAGTTGTCTGCTTCATCGGAAGAAGCTGGTGCCTCTATTGAAGAAGTAGCGGCCAGTGCCAACCAGTTTGCCGGCATGGCCGCGGAGATAACCGGTAATGTACAGCAAATGGCTGGTTCCGCAGAGCGTGTTGCCAAGACAGCTTCTGCTGGTAATGAGGCTGTGATAAAAGCAGTAGAAGAGACCACCGAATTACAGAACCGTATGGCAGATTTGGCTAGCAAGGTGGAGAATCTCGGCAGCCGTTCAGAAGAGATTGGTAGGATCATCGGAATGATCAGTGATATCGCGGATCAAACAAATCTCCTGGCCCTAAACGCTGCTATTGAGGCTGCTCGGGCCGGGGAGCATGGGCGAGGTTTTGCAGTGGTGGCGGAGGAAGTGCGGAAACTGGCGGAGCAGTCAGCTGAGGCAGCGGGAGAGATTGGCCTTCTCATTGGTCGCATCCAGTCGGAGACAGGCATTACCGTTGCCGGTATGCAAGAGAGTGTTGCTCAGGTAGACCATACGCTTGGTGTAGTAAATGCTAGCGGCCAACGTCTGCAAGAGATCTTGAAGGAAGCCGACTTGGTAGCCGCCGAAGTCCAGCAGGTTTCCTCGGGGATAGAGCAGGTAAGCAGTGGCAGCCAAGAGATCGCCGCGGCCACCCAGGAGCAGTCTGCTGTTATCCAGCAGGTGGCTTCTGCCTCCCAAGATCTGAGCAATATGGCACAGGAACTCCAGAGGATTGTTAGCCATTTCAAGGTGCATTGATGTAGACTAATTGGACGATGATGGAATCAAGCTGTAAGTAGCCTCTTTCTTTCATGGAGGCTACTTTCCATTTCTGGTCTGAACTTGCCACGGCTCCTCTTTGAACACCCCGTCTCCCAGGAGGAGATACCGGTTCTCTGTGGAAGCATTGGCTAATAATGTATACGATTCTGCTTCTGATGAGGAGGCTAGCCCATGGCTAAAGAGACATATAACATCATCTTGCGAGCGATAGAAGAGATGCCAGTCATTGATACCCACGAGCATTTGCCCACCGGTGTGGAGGAGAGCCGTCGGGGGGAGGATATTCTAGGAGAATACTTGACACACTACCTAAGCTCTGATCTTATTTCCGCGGGCCTATCTGCCGATGATCTAGCCAAAGCGCTAGACCCATCACTTCCATTAATGGAGCGATGGGATCTTGTTGAACCTTTTTGGGAGGTAAGTCGCTATACTGGCTATGGTCGGGCTTTGGATATTGCGGTAAGAGACATCTACGGGTTTGATGGTATTTGTCGAAAGACCATCGAGGAGCTGGATCAAGCTTTTCGAGAAAAGGATCATGATCAGCACTTTCGCTATGTGCTAAAAGAGTTATGCAACATCAAAGTCAGTCTCTTGGATATTGACACAGGTAGCTGCAGAGTTGATCCTGACCTGTTTCGCTGTGCTTGGCATCCTGAGGATTATATCATGCCTACCATGGAAGAAGGCTCAAGTTCGATTCAGCGAGTGGAAAAGGCCTATGGCGGTGAGATTCGTTCACTAGATGACTGGATGGATGCCTTTGCCAGGGAGCTTGATGTAAGGCTAAACCAAGGGATTGCAGCCTTAAAGATTGGCCTTGCTTATGTGCGGCCCCTTCGATTCGAAAAGACCGATTATGCTACTGCCAAGGAGTGCTTTGCCTCAGTAGCATCTAGAAGGAACCAGGGTGAGGAGGGACAATGGAACCTTTTTTCCCGGGAATTGCAGGATTTCATGATGCATCATGTGCTCAAGGTGGCTAACAAAAAGCACCTAATCTTGCAGATCCACACCGGTCTACAGGAAGGAAATGGCAACACTATTGCCAATAGTGATCCCTCGTTACTCAATAATCTGTTTCTGGATTATCCCAATGTGACCTTTGACTTATTTCATATTAGCTATCCCTACCAGGGAGTTGCCTGTGTGTTAGCCAAGAACTTCCCCAATGTATTCATTGATATGTGTTGGGCCCACATTATTTCCCCAAGTGCTGCTCGGCAGGCCCTAGCTGATTTTCTCGATGCCCTTCCGTATAACAAGATCTCGGGGTTTGGAGGAGACTATCTCTTTGTTGATGGAGTTTACGGCCATCTATACCTAGCCCGGCGGAATATTTGTGAAACGCTAGCACTTAAGGTAGAAGAAGGCGTGTTTTCCGTTGATACTGCCATCAAGATTGCTTATCATCTTCTATATGAGAATCCTCGACGCATTTTTCGGTGGGAAGGGATCTAGTAAATCGCGCAAAACTGGAAAACAGCACGACTAAACGGGGGAGAGACTGGGCCAAAGAATCGTCAGAGGATTGAGGTGACGCTGGAGACTTGGGCTTCCAGGCGCTCCCAGAGACCTTTCGGTTTAAGCCAAGCAGGAGCCCCCATCTTATGTGTGGAATCACTTGTCACAGGCATTACAGGCTAGTTCAAGGCCTGGATGCCCAGCGCATAGGTGGGGTGTTTATGGATCCTGGGAACGTAAATGGACAGTTGTTAAAGCCTATTTTAGAGGTAAGCTATTTAACTACAGAGAATGCATGGCGCTACCGGGCTATCTTGCGTTACTTCTACATCCAACATGAGAGATTACGCCATTATCTCTTGCCTGAGGAAGTCCATGAATACCTAAAAGAGAGCCCATATTTCTCCAACTATACAGAGGAACAGCTCCAGCAGGATCTCAATCAGCTGGTAAACTGGAAGAATCTCATTCCTCGGCAAGAAACCGGTAGGGTAACCAGTATTGAAGAGTTTAAACGGAGGCGCTTTCGCTACCAATGTACCCCCTATACCGTTGAGATTGAGCGGATGGTACAGACCCTGGAGAATATGGGTGAATCCTTTGGTGGCTCCCTGGAAAGAACCCGGTTTGAGCGACTTCTGGAAGGGTTATTGCAGCTTACAAAGCTCTCATCTCCGTCTGATTCGCCGCAGATTTATGCTATTACCAAGCTATCACCTGAGGAGATTAACCGCCTTTGGGAAGATGTATATGAAAACTTCCGCAGGCTAACGGAGAATGCCACTGACTATCTGGCTCACCTAGAAAGTGAGAAGGTAGAAGAGCTAATGCGTACCGAAGCTCTTTTGGTATACAAGGATACCCTGACCGAATACTTACGGCAGTTTATGGTTGCCCTGCAGCAGACTTCGCTCAAAATCGAAGCGGTATTACAAGATAGCCCAGATACTCTGATTTGCTTCATAGCGGAAAAGGTGGCCACACACCAGCTCAGTATACCCCGCCTTGATGCACAACCTGATAGAGCAGCTATGGAAAACCAAGTACTAGATCGATGGCAAAGCCTCAAGACTTGGTTTCTCGGGGCAAATGGTAAAGAGAGTGATCTAGATTACCTGCAAAAGCAGACCAATGAAGCTATCCGGCGGATTACTCGTTTCGTACAAAGGTTAGGGGAGCGCCATCACAACTTAAGGAGTCGTCGGCAAGAGTATCTGGAGCTAGCCAAGTGGTTTGCCGACATAGAGGATATAGAGGAAGCTCACCAGGTGGCAGCCTGTGTGTTTGGTGTTGCCAACACCCGGCACCTTTACGCTGACATAAGGCTAAGTGAGGATATTGATGCCGAAATCTGGGATGAGGCCCCTACGGTGCTAGTCACAAAACCCAGAATTCGGCAATACCGGTTTCGCACCCGTTTAGGTGCGATTGTTACCCATGGTGACAAGAAGACCGATCTCTTGCAGGATTACTTCGACCAGAAGGCAGCAGAGCGGGAGCTTTTGGAAGAGATCATCGACCAAAACCAAATCATCTTAGGGGATTTGCCCATGCTCGATCCCCGTGTACGAAAGACCATCTTAGGCTGGATTGATCGATGCATGGTGGCCCGAGATGGGATCGCCAAAACAGAGAGTGGCCAAAGGATTAAGCTTTTAAGACTGGGAGATGAGTACATTACTCTCCGCTCATTAGATGGAACGATGCAGATGCCCAACTTTAGTCTGCAGTTTCTTGACTAAATTGGTTTGAACGATGAGTGGTTTTGTCATAGATTGTCGCCGGGGAAACGCCAAGTTCACTCCAAAGATGAAAGTGAGTGTTCGCAAGTCCCGGGAGTCGTCACGGAGAGGATACCTATGGAGCTAGACAGTGGGAACGCCTTTGATGAATTGGCCAAAGAGGCGGCTGAACACCTTTTGGAGCAGTTTTGGATCCTGCGGGCCACAGAGCCAGAAAAATACCAGATGGTTCGAGAACGGGAGCCAGTGCTCCGTTCGTATTTCTTGGAGAAGCTGGGATTTCATCTCATTGTTCATCCGTATTTTGCTAAACTTGAGAAGATCCCGGTTCGCCCGGAAGCATGGATGGGTAATCGGGACTTTCAGCATCCTAGAGATTACTCCCTGTTTTGCTGTTTGCTTGCCTACCTAGAAAGCAAAAGCATCGATGAACAGTTTCTCATGAGTGAGCTTTGTGAGGGGCTTCGGGGGATTTACCCAGGGGAAGAATCGCCAGACTGGACTCACTACGAGCACCGGCGCTCTTTGGTGCGGGTACTGCTTTTTGCTACGGATCTAGGTATTCTTAAGGTAGTGGAAGGGGATGTAGCGGAGTTTAGCAGTATCGAGGACTATGAGATTTTGTACGAGGTACCAGCTGTTTCACGGTACTTCATGCGCTTCCTACCCCGGGAACCCTTGACAAGAAGAGATATGAGGGGGCTTTTGGAACCGGATGGTGGAGAAGGTGATGCCGAGACCGGCCCTTGGCGACGCCGCAGAGTGTATAGACAGCTAATGCTTTCTCCTGTCATGTATCGCTGGGAGAGTGATGAATCAGATTTTCTGTACTTAAGGAATTACCGCCATCGGATCCGGGAAGATATCGAGAGCCATACGGGCTTCCAGTTCGAGTTATACAAAAATGCCGCACTCCTGACTTTGCCAGAACGCCGGGCTCGGTTTGCGCTTTTCCCGGACAATAGAGCCATTTCCGATATCGCTCTGCAGTTTGCCGCGATTGTCCGGGAGATGGTGGATGATGGGCAATTGACAGTTGACCCAGGTGGCTACATTAGACTGACACCAGTCGATTTCGAGAACCTTGTGCAAATCTGCCGAGAGCAAAATAGCTCCGGCTGGAGCAAGCAGTACAGAGAAGCCTTGGTATCGACCATCGCCAAAGACCTTCTCGACCTTTTCCTGGAGTGGAAAATGACTAGAGTGGATGACGAGACTGGGACACTTCTGCTCTTGCCGCTTCTAGTAAGGACTATTGGAGAATATCCCGATGACTTTTCTTTGATGTAAACCCTGAGGTGGTTTGGATGAAAAGCAAATGGCAGATGCATCGTGCTGGATTGATCAATTTCTGGTATTACGATGAGGAAGAATTCTATTTTGCCGATGGCAAGCTACTGCTTAGGGGTAGTAATGGTTCAGGCAAGTCGGTGACCATGCAAAGCCTGATACCTCTACTCCTTGATGGCAGGAAAAGCCCCGATCGGCTTGACCCCTTCGGTTCCAGAGCCCGC
>JAAYSL010000114.1 GCA_012518315.1 Bacillota bacterium
GATCCATATTGCCAAAAACAGCCTCTACTGGAGCCAAAGTCGAAAGCTCTTGAATCACCGACCATTCCTTTATATCACCAGCATGCAGGATCAGGTCAACACCGGTGAAGGCGATAAAAATCTCAGCCGGTAAATGCCGAGCCCGCACCGGAATATGCGTATCAGATAGTACTCCGATTCGAAAATCTACTTTAATCTTAACTTGCCTCCTCTAGATTTAGACATGCAGACACCAAGCAAAGGCAAGAGGTCCTTAACAAAGAAAACCTCAACCAAGATCGCCAGCTTCATACAAGATGAGAGCCGCGGCCACTATACCAGCTGTCTCAGTACGCAGGATACGGGAACCTAAGCTCAAGGCTGCAATTCCCATAGCAGCTGCCTCCTCAGCTTCTCTCTCACTCCAGCCCCCCTCAGGCCCGATAAATACCCAAATGTCTCTGACATCACTTTGCTTTAGTGTATCTGCCCAAACGCTTCTAAGGCCCGAGCCAGTTGACTCTTCCCCAGCCAACTTTTCCCAAGGAAAAAGGCCTAGTCTCCCTCGGGTCTTCTCCCGATATCTAGTTAAGCACTCTTGCCAAGTGATGGCGGAATGGACTTTTGGTATGATTGCCCGTTGGCTTTGTTTGGCCGCTTCTTTGGCAATTCTCTGCCATCTCTCCGCCCGGCGTAGAGCTTTAGCTCCACTTAGCTGTACGATAGTGCGCTCTGTAAAAACTGGCAGGAATTCCGAAATACCGAGTTCGGTGCCTTTTTGAATGATGAAATCCATCTTGTCTGCTTTGGGGATTCCCTGCACTAAGGTGATCTTCACCCGGGGTTCAACCGTGCTAGGCATCCTTTGGACTATTTGGGCAACGGCCATTTCTGGAAGGATCTCTTTTAGGACAGTCCGGTATTCTTGACCTGTCCCATCACAGATAGTGACGGTAGAGCCTGGTGTAAGCCGGAGCACCCGAGCTAGGTGTACCAGCTCTTCACCACTGATTTGCACACTCTCTCCCGCAATTTGCCAAGGCTCGACAAAAAACCGTGGTATCATCTCTTGCTCACCAATGAGACCCAGTCTCCTTCCTTTGCTTCAGCCACCAAGGTAAGGTCAGAGGCCTTTAGTGCATCGACAACTTCATCCCGCCGCTCACGGGTAATCCCTCCGGCGAGAAAATAGCCACCCTTTACCAGTCTATCCACCACTGTTGGCAATATCTCCAGGATAACATCGGCAATAATATTAGCGATGATTAGGTTAGCCTGCCCTGGTATTGCATCGATGGACCCCTCTTGCACCGATATTTTCTCATCTAGCCCACTATGAGCTATATTCCCACGGGCGACACTGACAGCCACAGGATCCAAGTCACAGGCAATAACCTTGGCTGCACCTAGTTTGGCTGCAGCCAAGGCCAAGATGCCTGAGCCAGTGCCGATATCATATACTATAGAGCCCGGATGTATCCGTTTTTCCAGTTGCTCCAAGCATAACCTGGTAGTCTCATGTTCCCCGGTACCAAAGGCCATGCCAGGATCAAGCTCCAAGACCATATCCCCGGGCTGCGGGATATACGACTCCCAGGTGGGTTTGATCACTAAGTGCTCACCCACCCTTTGTGTGTGATAAAACTCCTTCCAGCTATGGGCCCAATCAGATTCAGCCAATAGCTCGGTGCTAATCGTGCCCGGGGAAGCATCTAGTCCCACATTTTTTAGAGCTAACACCCGCTTCTTGATGGTAGCTATTACCTCCACCATCCTGCAATCACCGGCTAGATAAGCAATTACCTTAACTGGTGCATTAGGTGAAATGGGCCTAATCTCGGGATAAAGCTCTCCATAGCAATTAGTGCCCACACTTTCCTGCCAGATATTAGGATCATCGATCTCGATGCCGCCTGCACCGGCTTCCATGAGAATACCAGCCACGGCCTCTACGGCTTCTGGGCTGGTATTTACTGTGATCTTGGTCCAATACTCTTCGGTCATGTCCATCCACCACCCTTGGGGCTAGATTGCAAATCAGCTCAGCGACCTAAGCCATCAAGGGCTTCCTTGACCCGGCCAAAGAATCCTTTTTCCTGGGGAGGTTGTACGGAGTCTCCCATACTTTCACCCCACTCACGTAAAGCCTCTTTCTGTTTGGTTGTAAGGTTCTTGGGAGTATAGATCTGCACAATTACATGCTGATCACCCCGTCCATACCCCCGTAGATTGACTATACCCTTACCCTTGATCCGAAAGGATGTGCCAGTCTGGGTGCCTTCGGGGATGCGCAGCTTCACCTGACCATCCAGGGTAGCAACCTCGATCTCATCCCCGAGAACCGCCTGTACGAAGCTAATAGGCACTTCACAATAGACATCATTGCCGCGCCTTTTGAAGAACTCATGATCCCGTACCGTGATGAAGACATATAGATCTCCTGGTGGCCCGCCCTTTGTACCAGCTTCACCTTCTCCTGGTATTCGGACACGAAAACCGTTATCGATTCCAGCCGGGATCTTTACATTAATCTTGCGCACTCGCCGTACCTGACCCTGTCCACCACACTCTGTGCACCTGGTTTCCACAGTCTTGCCTTCCCCACCACAGCGGGGACAGGTTCTGACATTGACAAACCGGCCAAAGGCACTTTGCTGCACCTGCTGTATCTGGCCTGTGCCATTACACTCGGTACAGGTGTGAATAGGTGTCCCAGGTTCAGCCTGGTTGCCATGGCAATGGGGGCAAGTCTCGGTACGGGGCACCTCAACTTCGGTCTCCAAGCCAAAAGCTGCTTCTTCGAAACTGATCTCTAGATCAAAGCGAAGATCTGCCCCTCTTTGTGGGCCCTGTCGCCGCTGCCTACCAAAGCCTCCTCCGAAGAACATATCAAAGATATCGCCAAAGCCTTCCCAATCACCAAAGCCACCAAAGTCAAAGCCACCGGCACCATTGGCTCCTTCAAAGGCAGAATGACCAAATTGATCATACTGCTGTCGCAACTTCTCGTCACCTAGTACACGGTAGGCTTCACTTGCCTCTTTGAATTTCTCTTCGGCATCCGGGTCATCCTGATTCACATCAGGGTGGTATTGGCGAGCCAGGCGACGATATGCTTTTTTGATCTCATCCTCAGAGGCGTTCCGATCCACCCCCAAAACCTCATAGTAATCTCGCTTGGCCATAACTGCACCGCCTTCTTTTGCGAGCTAGAAAAAGAGTCTAGTTATCTCTTGATCTGTACTCTATCACAAAAAAGTGACCCGTGGCAAACGACGGCGGCCTACTTGTCACTATCGTCATCATCCACTACCTCATAATCAGCGTCTACGACTTTTTCTCCCCCTGGGCCCTCTGTGTGGCCTGTGTGATCTGTGTGGGCTGTATGATCAGCCTCACTACCGGGATTGGCCTGGGCATACATCCGGGATGTGACTGTATGCAAGGAAGTACTCAAGGCATCCATTTTGTCCTTGATGGTCTCAAGATCATCACCCTGCCTTGCCTGCGATAACTCAGCCTTAGCGGACTCGATCTTGGCTTTCTCATCACTACTCACCTTATCGCCAAGGTCGGTTAAGGTTCTATCCGCAGTATAGATCAGCTGTTCAGCTTGGTTCTTGGCTTCAACTAGTTCCTTGCGCCGCCTATCTTCCTCAACATGGGACTCGGCTTCCTTTACCATCTTCTCAATCTCACTGTCCGACAGACCGCTAGAGGAAGTGATGGTGATCCGCTGTTCCTTGCCGGTACCTAAGTCCTTAGCAGAGACATTGACAATACCGTTTACGTCAATATCAAAAGTGACTTCAATCTGGGGAACTCCCCTAGGAGCCGGTGGAATCCCGGTCAATTGGAATCTGCCCAAAGTCACGTTATCGCTGGCCATGGGCCGCTCACCCTGGAGCACGTGAATATCCACTGCTGTTTGGTTGTCAGCTGCTGTAGAGAAGATCTGTGATTTACTGGTAGGAATAGTCGTGTTTCTTTCGATAAGGCGTGTCATCACCCCACCTAAGGTCTCTATACCTAGTGAAAGGGGAGTCACATCCAAAAGCACAATATCCTTGACTTCCCCAGCCAGTACACCAGCCTGGATAGCTGCTCCGATAGCGACACATTCATCGGGATTTACGCCCTTAAAGGGTTCCTTGCCTAGCTTCTTCCGAATGGCGTCCTGTACCGCCGGTATCCGGGTAGAGCCACCGACTAGGATTATCTTATCGATTTCATGGGGCTTTAGCCCGGCATCATCCAAAGCTCGCTGTGTCGGTCCCATGGTGGCTTCCACTAGGTCTGCCGTGAGTTCATTGAACTTGGCCCTGGTCAGATTGACGTCTAGATGCAAAGGTCCATCTTCCCCGGCACTAATAAATGGTAGATTGATATTGGTAGTCTGCAGACCTGACAACTCGATCTTGGCTTTTTCAGCCGCTTCCCTGAGACGCTGCATAGCCATGCGATCTTTGCTTAGATCAACACCGGTGTCCCGCCGAAACTCATCGACTAGGTATTTGGCAACGCGTTCATCAAAATCGTCACCACCGAGCCGGTTATTACCACTGGTGGCTAGCACCTCAAAAACCCCATCTCCCACCTCAAGGATGGATACATCAAAGGTGCCACCACCTAAGTCAAAGACGAGCAACTTTTGGTCTTCATCTTTATCGAGCCCATAGGCTAAAGAAGCCGCTGTGGGTTCGTTAATAATCCGCAGAACCTCTAATCCTGCAATTGTGCCAGCATCTTTGGTCGCCTGCCTTTGTGCATCGGTAAAATAGGCAGGAACCGTGATCACTGCCTGGGTAACCGCCTCACCCAGATAGTTTTCCGCCTCTTCCTTAAGCTTTTGGAGGAGCATGGCAGAAATCTGCTGGGGTGTGTATACCTTGCCATCTATCGTCTTGGTGTAATCAGTACCCATGCGCCGCTTAACCGACTGGATGGTGCGCTCAGGGTTGGTCACCGCTTGACGCTTGGCCACTTGGCCAACTAGCCGTTCACCTTTCTTGGAAAATGCCACTACAGAAGCAGTAGTTCGGCTACCCTCTGCATTGGGGATAACTACCGGTTCCCCACCTTCCATTGCAGCAACTACAGAGTTAGTTGTACCTAGATCAATACCAACAACTTTACCCATATATCTTCCTCCTCATCTGTGGCCAACAATCTCCCAATGCCTTAGTCTAGTCGCTCACTTTGGCAACCTTAACAACCGCGGCTCTCAATAACCGCTCCCGAAAACTGTACCCCTTCTGCAATTGCTGTATGATCTGGTTATCCATCTTGGGCTCATCAACTTCTTCCACCATAACTGCTTCATGGATATTTGGATCAAAGGTCTCACCCACAGCCTTGATGGGTTGAAGTCCCTCTTTGGCTAGGATGTCCAATAACTGCCTGTGCACCAACTCCAAACCATCTCTTAGTGAATCAACACAGGCATTATCCCGAGCCGCTAGTGCTCTATCGAAGTTATCTAAAACCGGTAATAGCTGACCGATGAGCTCTTCATTGGCCCTGGTAATCCCTTCTTGCAGCTCTTTGCGGTTGCGTTTCCGGAAATTGTCAAAATCCGCCTGTAAGCGGGTTAGTCTTTGGTTTAGCTCTTCTTCCCGTTCCTGCAAGCGAATAATCTCGGCCTGTAAGGCTTCCTGTTCCACATTTCGGGCTTTTGCCCCATGTTCCAATACATCCTCAGAACCTTCAATTACCTCTATTTCCCCATCGATCGATGATTCCTCCCCACATTCTTCATTGGGGGACACAGTCTTAGCCTCACTCTTGCTCTCATCTGCTGGTGGGGATGGCTGAGTGTCTTCCTTTTCTCCTCTTACCTTAGCCTCTTTTGGTTCACTAATGCAATCATGACAGCCGCATTGGTTGCCGCTGACCCGTTCTTCGGGTGATGTATCGTGTTTTTTCATGAAAAGCGGCGCGGAGAACCCCACAGTGGGGCGCACGCGCCTTCTCTCCTTTCTCCCTATTGACCGGGCGAAACCCGGTAGCCAATGCCTGCTAAACCCTGCTGATTATGCCTCTAGTGCCGCATAGAGTCTGACAAAAGAGTGCTCAGGCTACAAGCTATACCCTCAACTACAGCCACTACTCGCTCATAGTCCATGCGGGTAGGCCCGATTACACCTACACTACCGATGACCTGACCATCTAGCTCATAGGAGGCTGTAACCAAACTACACTCCTGAAAGCCCTCATGCAAGTTCTCACTCCCAATGGTGACTTGCCGCCCCGACTGAGCCAGGGCATCATTGAGAATCCGCCAGAGAATCTTCTCATCATCAAGGACATTGAGCAACACTTTCACCTTATTCAGATCCCGAAATTCCGGTTGGTTAAGTAGATGGATGGTGCCATCTAGATAAACCTGTTCTTGTTTGATGTTTCTTAGTCCCCTAGCCAGAAGGTTCAGAGCTTCACTCATCAGGGCTTCATCTGTGACTTCTTCCCTCATCTCACCAACCAATGAACTCCCGATATCAGCTAGCATCATGCCAGATAACTTGCGTTCAAAGAAGTAATTGATCCGAGATGCCTCCTGGGGTCGCAAGGGCCGAGTCGTCTCGACGATGCGACTATGGGCAAACCCCGGATCTACCACCAATACCAACAGTACATTGGACTCATCAAGAGGAATAAGCTGTAAACATCGAATGACACCATAGCTAATATTGGGAGCAACTACAACAGCAGTATATTGGCTAAGAAAGGCCAACATCCGCACACTCTCATGGACAATATCCTCCATTTGGCGGTGCCCCCGCAAAGCTATATGAATCTGCCGGATTTCCTCCGTAGACAATTCCTTTGGATCCATTAAAGCATCAACAAAGAATCGGAAGCCCTTATCTGATGGGATCCGACCTGCTGATGTATGTGGCTGTTCGAGGTAGCCATCTTCCTCTAGATCGGCCATCTCGTTACGTATGGTTGCCGAGCTAACCCCCAAGCTATACCGCCGGGCGATGGTTCGAGAACCAACCGGTTCAGCAGTGTTAATATAGTCGTGGGTGATAGCCTTGAGTATCCGCTTCTTTCGCTCATCCAACGGCATAATCACCACCACCTTCGCAATTAGCACTCACTTAGGTGGAGTGCTAACACACCCATATTAAAAATAGCACTCGACACCGTTTTTGTCAAGATGATCCGAGAAAAGCACTCTGTACCCGATTAGCCAAAAGTAGTCCCCGCCAGGTTAAGCTAAGGCGCCCTTGAGACAATCGCAGTAACCCTTGGCTAAGCAAGGAGTTGATTTCCTCCTGCCACTCATCCCACACTGATAGGCCAAATCGAGCCTTGAGCTCGGATAATGACACACCTTCCCGTAACCTCAGCCCTAACATCACCGTCTCTGCCAGTTGGCCTTTTGCGTCTAGTACCTCTGCTGTAGCTTCTGGCAGCTTACCGCTGGCAAGGCTTTCACTATACTCCTTTAGATTCATGGTATTACCCCAACGCCGCCCTTCCCAATAGGAATAAGCCGCAACCCCCAGACCCAGATACCAGCGATTCTGCCAGTAGATCTGATTGTGCCGCGACTTAAATCCCGGTAAAGCATAATTAGAGATTTCGTAGTGGGTATACCCCATACCGGTGAGGTATTTGCTGGTCCACTCTAGCATGGAAATGACTTCATCCTCAGGGGGGATATCTAACTGGCCTGCATCATAGAGACTGCCATATGCTGTGCCACTTTCAATAGTCAATTCATAGCAGGAGATATGCTTAGGCCCAAGGCCAATAGCCTTAGACAAGGTTGTTTGCCAATGACGAAGGCTTTGTCCAGGTAAGCCCAACATTAGATCAAAACTAAGATTGGAGAAACCGGCAAGCTGGCTTTCCCGAATCGCCCGGTATGCATCTACACTAGTATGCACCCTACCAAGCTTTGCCAGAAAGTTATCATCTAAGCTTTGCACCCCCAGGCTAAGGCGATTGATCCCAAGCTCCTGCCAGGTGATGAACTGCTCTTGGGTAGTGGTACCGGGATTGACTTCCAAGGTGATCTCGGCTGTCTTTGTAAGTGGTA
>JAAYSL010000115.1 GCA_012518315.1 Bacillota bacterium
TCAGTCTTTGCAAATTAGTCATCCTTAACCCCAAGCGGCTCCCTTCAGATGAGCACATGATTTGTCATTCCCTCGAGCGACATAAAATCCTTCAGTATCTTCACCACGCCCGCCATCTGATCAATGAAGACATCCAATCCACAAGGAAATGCACTTGGGCAGGCGGTCAGCGATAGCAGATTCTAGTCTCTGTGTTAACCGCACAATACCAACCATTACATTAGACAATCTGCCTGTGCAATTTGGACCATATTGTGGTGCGATTTGTCCTTTTCTGTTATACTGATCTTGAGGTGATAATATGGATACTAAAGAAAAATATGTCGTGACCGCAACGGAGTTGAAACAGAGCTTTGGAAAGTACCTAGCCCTTGTTGAAGAGCTCAATGATGTGGTGATCACGAAGAACGGGACCAAGGTGGCTAGATTGACCCCCTATGTGACAAGCCTCGAACAGTATCTTGTGGTGCGAGAGAGGGCCCTAGACTACCAATATGTCGGAAAGAAGGTATCTTACGCGGAGTTTATGGAGATCTATGAGAAAAGCGATCTTAGAATGGAGTTTATCAATGGTGAAATCCACCTATTAGCTTCGCCAAGTGTCACCCACCAGGAATTGCTTGGGCAATTGCATCTTGCCTTTCATGACTATTTGAGAGAGCACAAATGCCGAGTGTTCTTGGCCCCCTTTGATGTCCATTTTCGCAAAGAGGGTATTGACGAACCTGATGTGATGCAACCCGATTTGCTTGTAATTTGTGATTTAGAGGGGAATGTCACTGATCAAGACCGCTACATGGGAACACCTACTTTGGTGGTGGAGATTCTTTCCAACAGTACCCGGACCAAGGACATGATTGACAAGCTCAATACCTATCGACTATCTGGTGTGCAAGAATACTGGATAGTTGATCCACGGCAGAAAAGCATTATTATCTACCGTCTAGAAAACCATGAAATTCAGCGTTACAAGGTTTACGAACAAGGCGGTATTGCTCAATCGGTAGTTTTTGCGGGGCTAGAGGTATCTGTTACCGAATTGTTCGGTAATCTAGTAGGAACGATAGATTGAATCTGTAGGCACAGCTATCTTTACATCCTTTTAGTTGTGTTCGGTTGACATGACTTGTATTGGCTGGTAAGATGGTCCTAGGGGCGACTGAAGATTCCAAGTGTTGACGACCACATAAGGAGCTTGTGACTAAGTAGATTGTCACCCATTCATTACTAGGCTAGGCCACGAGACAATCACAGTTCCAAGGGAGGGATAGGCTGTGCCAGACTGGATCAATGAGCGTGATGCGTCAGAGGCGATGGGTGTAAAAAACGACCGAGAACAGCAGGGACGGGATCTATGCCAGGAGGTCAGAGAGACAACCCCTAGCTATACTTCTGATAGGATCTATACCTATGAGGATTATCTAAAGCTACCTGATGAAGAGCTATACCACTATGAAATCCTTGATGGAATGCTGATCAGGGAGCCTGCCCCAACGACGCTACATCAACGTGTTTCTCGCCGCATTCAACGTCTTCTAGAAGACTACTTCTGGGAAACAGATCCCGGCGCCGAAGTGTTTAATGCTCCGATAGATTTGACCTTATCTGACACCAACGTGGTTCAGCCTGATCTTGTCTATGTGCCTAGCAATAGTCATATAGTTGAGGAAAAGAGGATTAATGGCATTCCGCAATTGGTTGTAGAGGTCATCTCCCCCTCGACTAAGTCAAAAGACCGGATTGAGAAGGCAGACATCTATCGCCGACTTGGAGTTCCCCACTATTGGATCGTTGATCCTGTAGAGCAAACTATAGAAGCTCTCAGGCTCACATGTGTAGGTGACTATGATATTATCAGTAGTGCAGAAGGAAGTGGAGTTTTCACTCATCCGGATTACCCCGGGCTTGCCATTGGATTGGAGTCTCTATGGGGAAAGCGCCCGCTTTGAGAGACCGCATGACACGACCATCATAGCTTTACTGATGCCACCGCCGCATATGAAGCATCATCCATAAACTTTGCGCCAGTAACCGTGAAGGTTCCTGGTTTGCTGATCAATACAATAGGGCAGACCCTTCTGATCTACCCCATGTGATACGATATGGATTCCTTTCCTACCGTGCCAAACTATATTAACTCATACCATAGAACCGGACAACTTCCCGCCTTACATCCTCCATAGCGGTGATCCGCTTCTCCTTAAGACCGTGCAAAAACTCATAATATGACCGCAGTGGCACAGGTATGTGACTCGGTGTCGGTGTCCTTTTCTCCGGTTGGGACCTAAAGCTACCCAGCAAAGGTTTTGTCATAGGCCTTTCCTCTATAATTGTGATAGGATCGTCTATCTCCTCAAGCTGCCAGCGGAACCGATCATTCGTGGGATCCCAGTGACAGATACGTTTATGGGGCTTGTTAGCATCACCGGTGCCGACACATACTTCTGTCACCCTTCTTTGCCACCTGCCGGTTCCCTGGCCCCGCATGGCTCGAATGAACAAAATCAAATCAAGCCCGGCGAAATCATCATGAGATATACCGATCTCTCGGCCCTGGAGCAAACGCCGAAGCTCCCCAAGATCATCGGCATGAACAGTTGTAGCGCAAAACCGCTGCTGGTTAGGCATGCTGAGAAAGGCCTTGGCCCCCTCCCCCCATAGATACGAATACCAAGGTCCAGGACCCAGTTCATGACAGAGAAACCAAGTGGGTGTTTTGGGATCGGCTTGCTCTTCATACCAGAATGATGATTCGGATTTCTCTACTACCTTAATCAGGCCGTGGGTAGGCAAGAAACATAGTAGGGCTCCCATGAGAGTGGTTTTCCCAGTTCCCCCAGGGCCAGCACAGGCCAGTATAGACGCTCCATTCCGTATGGCTCGCATCAGATAGGCTGTAAGCCTCAGATCGAGCGTGCCCGCGGCTAGAAGGTCTATGGCACTTAACATTCGACCCCCTCTTTGATTAAGAGCATTAATCTCCCTAATGATCCGATCCTCTGTCATTGTTCTCACCTTGCCCTGCTTCTAACTCAAATTGCGTGGGCCTTGTTGCTTGCCCCACATAACCGAATCTTATCCCTAACAACTTCAATAACAGCTTCTTTAGCAATCCCCAGGAGTGGACGGGGATCATGGATCTCTTGCTCTCTTAGAGCCAGACTGATACTACCAGTATACGCGAGGCGCAAGTCAGTGCCTACATTTAGTTTGCAGATACCCAAGCTAATGGCTTGCCGAACCGTTGCATCGGGCACACCTGTACCTCCGTGTAAAACCAAAGGTACGCTGGTCATCTGGCGGATAGCCTCTAGCCGTGGAAAATCAAGCTTAGGCTCACCCTTGTACAGACCATGAGCTGTACCAATAGCAACTGCTAGGGCATCTACCCCGGTTTTCTCTACGTACTCCGCTACTAGACCAGGATCGGTCATCCCCGCTTCCTTAGCGCTGACACTGATATCATCCTCGGCGCCTGGTATCTGACCAAGTTCTCCTTCGACGCTTATGCCCACTCTATGAGCCACATCTACTACCCAACTAGTCAATCGGATATTCTCATCAAAAGCTAGATGTGAGCCATCAAACATGACTGATGTAAATCCATGCCGAACACTCTTTACTATATTGTCCAGCTCTCGTCCATGGTCAAGATGCAGAGCAAAAGGTATCTTGGCCTCTCTGGCGGCGGCACTAGCCAATCCTTCAATATAGGAGAAACCGGCAAATCGGATGGTTCCCTCACTAGCCATGAGGATCACCGGGGCAGCTTCCGCCTGGGCTGCGGTGATTATGGCTTGCAGGTCAACCAGGTCATGGAAGTTAAAGGCTGGGACTGCGTAGGCGTTTTTTTGTGCATGTTTTAGCAAGCATGCTGCCGGAACTAATGGCATATTCTCTTCCCCTTTCATTTATGTAGCATCTGCTCTGGACATCTCCCCATCCAATCGGTGGCTGGTACGGCCCACGATTGAACTGTTTTTTGGTCGGCAAAAAATTAAGCAGAACTGCTAGATCTGCATGATTATGCCTTCGCTATTCCCTTGGCATTTCCTCTAGAAGGTGTGGCAATGGGGTTTTGGGGATGACAGAGTAAAGAAAGAGTGTGCATCAGTCGATAACCGGCTGACAGGATACATACTGCCAGCGGGGCCGTTACCCCGCTGGCTTTTGTGCTTACGCTGGCATTGCTGGCATTCTAAAAAGAGTATTCCTGCATTACAGGTGGGCTATTTCGTTGGCTCACTGGGCTTATCTGGCATACAGATGACACTTCACCATCCCACTACCTATAGCCACCATTGGCGGATCTTCTTCCTCACAGATCGCTTTGACCTCAGGACATCTTCCAGCAAACTTACAGCCTTTTCTCATGAAGTCCCTTTCTTCGAAGCCAGATAGCTTAATCCTACCACTCCACTTATTGGACGGATCGGGCTCTGGCACCGAGTCTTTTAGTACTCTAGTATACGGATGTTTCGGTTCTACCAAGACAGTGTTCACCGGCCCAAGCTCCACAATGTTGCCTCTAAACATGATGGCAATCCGGTCACTTACGTAGTAGGCGGTAGCTAAATCATGAGTGATGTAGATTACATTCACCTGATGCTCTTCTTTGAGGACCTTAAAGAGGTTACATACCGACATCTTGAGGGAAGCATCCACCATAGATACTGGCTCATCGGCTATGATCAGCGATGGCGCTGTAATTAGGGCCCTGGCAATCGATATACGCTGTAATTGCCCTCCGGAAAACTCATGAGGATATCTATCCTCAACTAGGCTGTATGAGATTCCCACAAGGTCTAGAGCTTCTGCTACAGCATTTTTGCTGGCCCCATTACTACCACCGGTCACATAGTTGCGGGCCGTTTCCAGAAGATACGTATCAACCGGTCTTAATGGGTTAAAGGTCTCAAAGGGGTTCTGAAATACTGCTTGAACCTTCTTGTTGAAATCATCTCGCTGATCACCTTTCACTAAGTCTTGAACTGACCTGCCACTATGAAGTACCTCACCGTCTGTTGGCTCAAGCAGCCCGAGGATCATCTTGGCCAAAGTGGTTTTGCCACAGCCACTCTCCCCAGCCAAGGTAAAAATCTCAGGTTTGCCCTCTTCTAGGGCAAAAGATGCCTTTTCTACTGCCTTAAGTCTAGCCCTCTGGAATCCGCCGCCGATGGTAAAGACCTTAGTTACGTCATTGATCGAGAGCAACTTGTGCCTGGTCGGCATTGAAATCCCCCCTTGTTAGCGAAAGACAGGCCACCCTATGATCCCCTCCAATTCCCGTCAGCATAGGTTCTTCTTTACGGCAGTTATCTGTAGCTTCGGGGCATCTTGGATGAAATGAGCACCCTTGAGGCAAATCACTTAAGGAAGGTGGTGACCCGGGAGCACTAATTCTATGGGCTTTGTCGCCAATCCTAGGAAGAGACCCAATGAGGTACTGGGTATACGGGTGACGTGGATTACTAAAGATCTCTTCAACTCCCGCCTCTTCAATGATTTTACCAGCATACATGATAGCAATCCGATCACAGATATTGGCGTGAATTGCCATGTCATGGGTTACCAAGATGATCGTGTTCTGTTGTTCTTCCTGAATATCTTTCAGTAACTGGATGACACCTCTTTGAACAACCACATCTAGGGCCGTTGAGGGCTCATCTGCCAGAATCAAATGTGGTTTTAGGATAGTGGCCAGGGCAATAGTGACCCTTTGCCGCATCCCCCCTGAAAGCTGATGGGGGTAAGCCCGTAAGGTATCTTCAGGCAGACCAAGGGCTTCCAAATGGCTGCATACCAATTCCTCGTATTGATGCTTAGTAGTACTAGGTTCCATATGAGCACCAATGAAGCTTTCGAAGGTGTCCCCTATTCGCCTCACAGGATTTAACACACTTAAGGATCCTTGTGGCACATAGGAAATATGTTCCCACATCAGTTCCTTATGCTGATGTTTGGACAAAGACATAATATCAGTTGCTTTACCATTCCCAATATACTCCACCTTGCCGCCTAGACACCTTAATGGGGGACGAACCAATCCCAAGAGGCTTTTTAGGAATGTGGTTTTCCCACACCCCGACTCCCCCGCTATTCCTAGCACTTGGTTTTTCTTTACATTAAGGGATACACCGTTTACGGCCTTGACCTCTCGCTGCTGTCCTTGGCTTTCTACTACATAGAAACACTTGAGATCTTGCACCCTAAGTACATCCATTGCGCTTACTCCTTCATTTTGTCATTCTCTGCACACGAAGCCTGGGATCGAGAATCTCATTGATGCTAAGTGATAACATATATAGGGCTATAAAGATAAAGATACAGATGACGACTGGTGTGAGGATCCACCACCACATACCAAGCAATATGGACTGGGAGTTGACTGCCCAGTGAATCATGGTACCTAAGGTTGCAACCTCTAGGCTAACTAGTCCCAGAACGGCTAGCGTCACTTCCATACCTATTGCCCACAACATGTTGTTCATGGCAGTAGCTGTGATCAAAGGAAAGATGAAAGGCAAGTACTCTCTAAAAATTATTCTAGGTGTAGACATGCCAGATAAGATAGCAGTATAGGTAAACTCCCGCTCACGTAGACTCAACACTTGCGATCGGATTAACCTCGCATCCCAAGCCCAGCCAAAGGCACCCAAGAGAATGCCTAGATTAACCACACTTAAAGACTGTTTTAGGATCGAGGCCACTAAAATCAAGATAGGCAGTAAGGGTAAAATGACAAAGCTATCTGTTAGGGTCATTAAGATCCTATCAAGGGTACCCCCGCTGTAGCCTGCAAGTAATCCTATCACTATTGCCAGAACCCTGGAACTAAGCATGGCAATTAAGCTCATCAATAGAGTATTCCTGATCGCCCAGGTAGCTTGCCAAGAGACATCTTGGCCTGTAGAGGTAGTCCCTAATAGATGCTGTGTTGACGGAGGTCGATCTCTAGGAACCACATTCCATTGCCGTGGATCATGGGGCGAGAAAAGTGACAGGAAGGCCAAAGCTACCAATATGAGCATGACAGTAAAGCCAAAGGCAAAGCGCTTATCCTGGTTCATCATGTCTGCCAAAGTTCTAAGCATCCCAAGTCCTCCTATCAGCCAAGTCAGTCGTATCT
This sequence comes from Bacillota bacterium, assembly GCA_012518315.1. GTDB lineage: Bacteria > Bacillota > Limnochordia > DTU087 > DTU087 > JAAYSL01. The sequence goes on from JAAYSL010000115.1 coordinate 7,130, forward strand.
AATCCTGGGATCAAGCAAGGGATAAACAAGGTCCATGATCAACACCCCGGTTGCTATAGCTATAACAGAAAGCAAGGTGATGCCCATCATCAGGTTATAGTCACCTGCATTAATGCTACTGTAGAGTAAAGTGCCGAGCCCTGGGTATGCAAATACCGTTTCTGTAATCAGTGCCCCTCCGAAGATTTGACCCAGAGACAATGCCAAACCTGTCACCTGCGGCAAGAGAGCGTTTCTGATGGCATATTTAAATGCTATCTCCCCATCCGGCACCCCGGCTACTTGAGCATAAACGATGTAATCTTCAGCCATAAGATTAGATACCAAGAGGCGCATGGTCATAAACCATGTACATGTACCTACAATGACTAAGGAAAGGGCAGGTAAGAGGGCGTGCTTCAGAATATCCAACATCACGTCCCAGGTAAGAATAAACTTACGACCTATGGAAAAACCCCCACTAATAGGAAAGAGCGGGATGGCATAGCCGAGGAGCATGAGTAAACCCAAAGCTACTATATAGTAATGGATGGGGCGCATTACCATGGCGATACTTTCCAACACCGAAGCCCACTTCCGTTCATGATAATACGCTGCCAATCCCCCCAAGATATTGCCGAGGAGCCAGGATAGTAACGTGGATGTGACTAAAAGACCTAAGGTCCACGGCAATGATGTCTTGATCAGGGTCATAACTGGGGTGGGAAACTGGGCAAAAGACGGACCAAAATCTCCTTTAAATAGTCTCTTCCAGAAAGTAAGGTATTGAGCTCCTAGTCCTCCCTTGAGACCATATAAATCCTGCAATGTGGCTCGCATCTGCTCAATGGCATCAGGATCCAAAAAAGCACCTTGTATAGTAATCTTTTCTAAGGTTTGCTGAACAGGGTCAACTGGCATGAGCCTGGGTACAAAGAATATCAGTGTGGCACCGATCAGGATAACCACTAGATACTGCACTATTCGCGGCAACAGATATTTCTTCAGAAAAGGCATAAACAACGCCTCCTCGGTAAGCGCGCCTCTCCCACCCACGAGAGAGGCGCGTACCTAGCTAGTTTATTTCTTACTTCTTCCCTGTTGGCTCCAAGAAGGGTAGCATGAACTTGAAGTTTGGCCAATGCTGATATGGCTGCTGATATGGATTCTCGGCACCGGGATAGTTGGTCCAATATGTTTCATCCCAACCGACAACCCCCGGATAACTAAATGTAGGAATTGAGGGCATCTCCCGTGCTGCAACCTTCAAGCCTTCCATGCCAAGCTCCATCAACTTCGGGTCATCAAAACCGATCTTCTCCATCTCGTCAATAATGGCATCCAACTCTGGATGAGACCAACGGGAGTGGTGGCCTACGGCGACTTCTCCAATGGGCTTAACATACTTGGAATGCCACATTCTCAAGGTTCTGTGCAGGTCTGGATGACCGCCCCATGGTTCATAGGCAGGCCAGTTATTCGATGCCTCCACCTGACCATAAGTTGAAAGGGTGCCGGCCTGTTCAGAAGTGGCTACCTCGATCTCGATCCCGAATCGCCGCCACTGTTGGGCAACAGCAAAGACGTTCTTGTATCCGGGATGTGAGGGATTGGCATTACTGGTCAGAGTGATTTTCCACGGCTTTCCATCAGGCATAAGCCACTTGCCGCTCTTGTCTTTGGTGTATCCGTTTCTTTCGAGTAGCTTCCCAGCTACCTCAGGAGCATACTTCCACCAGCCATAGCCAAAGATCTCTCTTACTTGGGCGGGGTCATCTGGCACAGCATAGCCACGGCCTTTGGCATAGTCGGCTAACCGCTGGGATGCCCCAGGATCGTATGGTTTGAAGGGTTTCCCATCGATCTCTATGTCTAGAGCAAACTCATGTAGCCAGCCTTCCATAGGGGTGTAGTACCAATCCAGATATACTGGAGTAGGAGGTACATGCAAAGCTCCCATGGCACCTGCACCGTCGAAGGCCATAGCCATTACATCCACTATATCCATGCAAAGCACCAAAGCCCAACGCACATCTCTGTTGTCAAAGGGCTCTCTGGCGGTATTGAGCGTTATACCTGTAATACAGGGGTCGATATTGACAATCCAGGGATAGTCCCTGCGGTAAGTGCGGAAATCGGGGCGATCTAGGGAGGCTTGTAGGGTCTCCATCGTCAGGTCACACATATCTAGCTCATGCCTAGCCTGAGCCATGACCTTCTTCTCCGGTGGCCCATAGTAATGGAACAACACATACTTAGGTCTGGACTTACCATACATCTGACCAACCGCCGTGCGCTCCCAGTCTTCACGCCGCTCCCACAAGAACCAATATCCACCGGGATCCACTTCTTTGAGTACATACTGGCCGATACTTACCGGTGGGTAGGCATCAAAGGTCATTGGATCCTCTACGTCTTCCCAGACGTGCTTTGCCATGATCCGACAACAGCCCCATCTATCTAGAAAATAGGTATGGAACCTTGTATTGGGATTCTTTAGCTCGAAGACTACTGTATAATCATCAGTCTTATAGACCTTCTCGACACCAAGGTCAAATTCAGCGGAGTAGTTCATGCCAGGATTTACTTTGAGCTTTTCCACAGTAAAGACTACATCATCAGCGGTAAACTGGACTCCATCACTCCAGTAAATACCTTCTCTCAGCTCGACCTTCATCTGGGTATGATCCTCATTGTAGATAGGCGGTGATTTAGCCAGTACATTGAGGATTTCACCCTGGGCATACTCAACACACCAAAGCGGATCCAACATGCACTGCTGAATACCAGCATCGTTATTTGTCCCAGGAGCCCAAGCATTGAACCGCTTAGGGTTAGGTATCCTTCCCGAGAGGATATCCACGATTAGAGTCTCTTCTCTGGGAATATCCGGACCGATCTGTGCAAAGGCTATTGAAGATGCAATCAAAATCAGACTCAGTAAGAGCAAAAGCGTACCTACATGTCTTGTCACACGCTTCATTAAGCATATCCCTCCTTAAAAGAATAAACGTTCCATATTCTTGCAGGCTACACTGTCCCTTCACTACAGGTTACCGCAGTCCATTATCCCCCTCTCCTACTTTTGGTTACTAGTATCCAAAACACATCTCCAAAAAGGCCTGTTAGCTTAACTTTTTGTATCTCCGTTCTCAATTATCATTGCTTACGTTACACTTTTGATCTTTCTCCATTTGTTTCTATATTCCTGCTGTCATTCCAATTATTCGGGTTTGTCCTAAGATTCATAAGCTTTTCCGGATCTTTAACATGTTGCTAACGCCGTGCAACCGCCTAAGATCATGTCTTAGCCTGGAGATCCGCCTTTTTCTTGAAGTCTAGATACTGCCATCTATATATGTCTTCTGAAAATCCCACCTTCATCTCCTAAGATTTCTGTGGTACAATATGGTTGGCGACTAAATCGCTAAGCACCGATATTTCTGAAGATAAGGAGACTTGATACCATGGCAAGAAAAGCTTTAATTGTTCGCGGTGGCTGGGATGGTCATCAACCAGTTGAAGTTTCGGAGCTTTTCCGAGAAATACTTGTGAATGAGGATTTCGAGGTGGAGATCTCCGAGACACTAGATTCATTTCTTGATGTGGAGAAGTTAAAGGCCCTGGATCTCATTGTTCCTGTATGGACAATGGGTAAGATCACTAGAGAACAAGTTTTCCCGGTGCTTGAGGCAGTAGCTAGTGGAGTTGGTCTGGCAGGATGCCATGGTGGTATGTGTGATTCCTTTCGGGAAAGCGTACATTGGCAGTTTATGACCGGTGGGCAATGGGTAGCACATCCCGGTGGGGATGGGGTTGAGTATGTAGTAAATGTGAAAAGAGGTTCCAGTCTCATCGTTGAGGGGCTGAAAGACTTCAAAGTAAAAAGTGAGCAGTACTATGTCCATATCGATCCCGCAATTGAGGTGCTGGCCACCACCCGCTATCCAGTAGTAGACGGGCCTCATTCCGCCAATGGCGAAGTTGATGTTCCAGTTGTCTGGACAAAGCGCTGGGGTAATGGACGAGTCTTCTATTCTTCACTAGGACACCATGCTGATGTTTTGGAAGCCGGTGAACCCCGCATCATTATGCAGAGAGGATTCTTATGGGCCGCCGAAGGAAAAGAAGTCGCAAAGCATCGCAAAGAAGAGAGTTACGTCGAGGCCATAAAAACAATGTTTTAAAGAAAGGAACGGGCATCATGAATAGGGTGAAAGTAGGTATTATCGGGTGTGGTAATATAAGTGGCATTTATCTTAAGAACTGCACCCAGACATTTGACATTCTAGAAGTTGTTGCCTGCGCCGATCTAATTCATGAAAGAGCCCAGGCTCAGGCAAAGGAATATGGCGTTCCCAAAGCATGTTCTGTGGACGAGCTGCTGCAAGATCCCGAGATTGAGATTGTCTTGAACCTCACAACTCCAAAAGCTCACAAAGATGTCTGTATTGCTGCTTTGGAAGCCGGTAAGCACGTATATGGCGAAAAACCATTAGCTGTTACCCGTGAAGATGGTAAGAAAATACTTGAGTTTGCCAAGACCAAGGGCCTTTTGGTGGGCAATGCTCCCGATACATTTCTTGGAGCTGGCCTGCAGACTTGCCGCAAGCTCATTGATGATGGATGGATTGGTGAGCCAGTAGCAGCCACAGCCTTTATGACCTGCCACGGCCATGAGAGCTGGCATCCAGATCCAGAGTTTTACTATGAGATTGGCGGAGGACCTATGCTGGATATGGGACCCTACTATTTGACTGCTCTTATCTCCCTCATCGGGCCGGTTAAGAGAGTCACGGGTTCAAGTCGGATTACATTCCCAGAGAGAACCATTACTAGCAAACCAAAGTATGGCAAGACGATACAAGTGGAAACACCTACCCATATTGCCGGTGTACTGGATTTTGACAATGGTGCCGTTGGGACGATTATCACTAGCTTTGATGTCTGGAGTGCCAACCTGCCTAGGATAGA
>JAAYSL010000015.1 GCA_012518315.1 Bacillota bacterium
GCCGCAGCCAAAGCAGGCCAAGCACAAAGCCATTCACCCACAAGGGGCTTATAGGATAACCGCAAAGGAGGTAAAGAGTATGCTAGAGCCGCACCGATGCCAATCACGAGATGGGGCCATACCCAGGGCCCCGCTTTAGCTGCCACATATACTCCCAAAGCGACGCTGACAACTAAGGCTATGCCACCGATTTCTGAGAGCTCGCCAAGGCCAAAAAGGCCGCGATGAACCACTTTGGAGCCACCAGATAGCACTCCTTGAGTATACCGATCTGTACCTGAATTCCAATCAATCCCATCATTGACGGCATGGGAGAGATAACCATGTATGATGATTACAACTAGTATAGCAAGGGTCAAGAGCCCCCAGTCTATGCCAGCATGTCCCACTTCTCCTAATGCTGTAGCAAGACCAACCAAAGGAGTAGCTATGGCCCAAGCTGCCACTGGTACTGGCCGGATAAGAAACCAAAGCCCAAGTAACCATCTTCTCGTATCTGTTCTCAACACTCCCTCAACACCACATAGCGAAGCAACAGCTTCAACCGATCTCTGATATCCCCTTCGGGCAACCCCTCTAGACTCTCCTCGCCTCGGTCAGCATAATACCTTATCAGATCTTCGGTGTATTCTAAGGCCCCACACTCCCACAATAGTTCTCGCAAGAGAGCATGGCAGCCATCCTCGACGACAGCCACTATAGCCTGGCGATACTCTTGAGGAAGCAACGCTCTAGCCCTAATTGATGGCAAAGTCTCTATGCCCATTGCCATATCAATACCGGTTTCTTTGCCAAGGACCCCTTCACTTCCGGTAATATCCAAAAGATCGTCCCGCAATTGATACACCATACCAAGGCAGTATCCGTACTCCTCAGCGCTAGCCACGATATCACCAGAGGCTCCAGCTAGCCTAGTGCCAAGACTACACGCTGTTGCCAGGAACCGGGCTGTCTTGTCACCGATCAACTGCAAGTACGTTGCCTCTGTCAGGCAATACTGCCCTCGCTCCATCTGTTCTGCAACCTGTCCGGAAACCAGATCTAGAAGGAGCTTGGCAATAGTCTCTAACACACCATTTCCGTAATCATTGAGAAAATATAGGGCTCTTGAAAAGAAGAAATCCCCCACCAAGATCGCTGTAGTAGGACTGTAGATTGAATTGACTGTAGGGATACCTCGGCGGGTCGTGGCCTCATCAATCACATCATCATGGAGTAAGCTAGCCCAATGAACCAGTTCCAAAGCAGTGGCAACTGGGATGAAACGAGATACATTGCCGCCCGAGGAAACTAGCTGTGTAGAAAGAAGGAAGAGCCCTGGTCTGATGCCTTTCCCTGGCTTTTCCGCTAAAGGTGTGCACACTTTATAGAGGTAGCCATCCTTTGGCACCGATGCCCTGATTAGCTGCATCACAGTACCTAGCTCCTCTTCAACTGAGGCAAAAACATACTGCAAAACCACCGGCATCCTCCCTGTTTCCCGACACTAACCACGAGCTCACCACCTATAGACAGAATGCCCAGTTATCGGTCGTTTAACCGGGTATTCCGCGGTCACAGCTAAGGATGCCGCCAATCGTATGAGCGGAACCTGAAAGCCAAATTAGCTAACAGAACTCTCAAGTCGCTTCCGTCTCTTACCTAGTGCTTGAATTATGGCGCGGCGCAGTTGGCATAGATCGTAGGGCTTTTGTAGGATGAAGCATTCGGCTAAACAAGCCCCCTCATCAGATGAACTCAGACTCTCAATTTCAAATGCAGTTGTTACCACTACCGGTAAATCCTGCATGCTCGGCTCCTTCCGGATCCGCTGCAAGAAAGGCAACATCGTCCGTGTACTAGAAATAAGCATGTCCAGTACCAAGACATCGGCCCCGCCAGTTGCCAAAGCTGACCAGGCTTCGGTTTCTGTCCCTGCCTCTATGGCGGTAATCCCAAAAGTTGCCAAATACTGTACTACCACCCTCCGAAGCACGTAATTGTCCTCGGCAATGACTATGCATACCGGTCCCAACATCCTACTTTTCCTCCCCCAAAACTGCCGCCTACTACTGGCAAAATAAGGCTACCACCACCCTTATTCTCAATAGTCTGATATATTCTGCCATGTATATTAGTCATCGACAGCCCGATTCCTGCTTCTCATTATACTTTTTTTGCAGGTGCTCTTGGGAGAACGCTGAGATTCACCCCGAAGACGATTCCCCCTTTACTTGCTGATTACGCCAGAGGTTTTTCATACCTCGGCTCATCTCGAAGGAATGCAGTTGTTGTTGATGAAATCCTAGATTAGTTGATCAGTTTTTCCCGTCTATCAATTTTCCTCCTCCTGTACATCTGGACCAATCCGGTTACCATCAGATCAGTGAGGGTTACAAGATTAAATCCAGGCTATACCCCCGTAAGATTGCCACCAGCAACATCGAAGGGGGCAGAACCAAGACCCATATAAACAAGAAACAGGTGGTATTTTACAGTGCTGACTACGACCGTAAGGCAAAGGCTGACCGCGAGTCGGCCATCTTGAAAGCTAGGGATCTAGTTAAGAACCCTTCAAGATACAACAAGGCTACTTCCTATGGGGCGCCTAAATATGTGAAGAATCTCGTTTTTGACCCCAAGACGGGCGAGATCGTGACCACAAAGCAGAAGCCTACGTTTAATGAAGCAAAATTGCGAGAAGAAGAGAAATTTGACGGCTACTACGCCATCGTTACTAGCGAATGGAAAAAGAAGGATGAGGAGATCATTGAGATCTATCGAGGGCTCTGGCAGATTGAAGAGGCTTTCAAGGTCACGAAAAGCGATCTTGAGACTCGAGCAGTCTATCTTTCCCGCACCGATCATATCGAGGCACATTTCCTGATCTGCTTTGTTGCACTTGTTATCGCTCGCCTTCTGGCTCAGTGCTTAGACAACCAATATTCCGTCCCAAGAGTCGTGGAAAGCCTAAACAAAGCGTCGGGAACCCTCCTTGAGAAGAACTGGTATACTGCTATATTTTCGACCACGCCGATGAAATCACAGAAGCCATCGCCGAAAAACTCGATATCGATCTGAGCCGCAAGTACCTTACACTAGGAGAGACAAAAAACTTTTGGCGGACACAAAAAAGGCCTGATTCGACAACAACCTTCTGTAACGCTAGAATGCGGCAAGATCCTTATTACATGGGGAGCTTAGCGGCGTTTATTGCTACGGTGCTGCAGAAGTCAGGGTATTAATCATCGACAGTGCGATTCCTGCTTCTCATTGTACTTTTTTGTAGGTGCTCCTAGAGAATGAGAACTTCAAACTTTGCAGCTTCCGTTTTTGGGCCCATTGACTTCCTACCGAGGTCTGCGATCCGAAAAGCGGCTCGGCGGGGAGTGTTTTGAAGAACATGAGCTCATATAACCGGTAATCGCTCTAATCATTTACGTGTATCACGTTTTCTTACGTCCTTGCGGATTTCTTCAAAATGCCCCTCGGAGATGGTTGCTTTTTCACGGAACTCAGCAACTGCGGCACTCATAACAGTGAAGTTGAGATTAGTTCCCTCGCTGTCAGCAAGATAGTCCACCGCTCGGTCTGCCCCGATGCCGTAACGCCCCGCTGTTTGTACTGCATCGATGTTTGCACCAAGGAAAATGAACTCCCACCCGTACTTTGTTTTTTGCCGCTCAATCTGCGTCCTAATCTTCTCCGAAGAATACTCACGGCTGGAATTCTCCTCACCGTCTGTGATGATGACGAATAGCACCTTTTCTGCGCGGTACTCATCAGCTGTGTGCTCTTGCGCGTTGCTGATCTTGTTAATCGTCCTGCCGATTGCATCGAGGAGTGCGGTAGAACCGCCAACTTGATACTCATTCTCGGTAATCGGGCTGACCGCCCTAATGTCAATACGGTCGTGGAGTAGTTCATAGTTATTGTCAAATAGCACTGTTGTAATGTAGCACTCACCCTCAACCACCTTTTGCTTTTCAAGCATCGAGTTGTAGCCGCCAATCGTGTCGGTTTCCAAGCCGCTCATCGAGCCACTCTTGTCCAGTATGAATACCAGTTCGGTTAGTCCCTTTTTCATCGAAATGTCCTCCTAGTTTTGTTGTGACTTAAGGATAACATTTCCCGCAAGGCCCCAGGTCGCCTGAGGAACGACAAATTACCTTTGAGAGGCAAAACCCTCATTACTACATACCGCCATCTTTTCAGCAGGTAATCGGGTAGGCAGGATCTGCTCACCTTCCCAACAGTGGCTGGTCGTATTTGAACAGCACCTCGTTAATCTCGAAGATGTCGTACTTGCCGTTAATGATGAAATACTCGACAATCACATCGAATTTTCGACTGGGGGATAGGGCATAGCCCGCCCGTTCCAAGAGGTCGTCTGTTTCGTCGAGTGTTAATTCCAGAGCCACGGCAAGAGCAATGGCGGTACGTTTGCTCGGCATATAGCCTTTACCTGTCCTGATTTTTGAAAATAGCTTTCTGTCAAGGTTGGCACGTTTATAGACCTCAATATCAGTCTTGCCCTTGGCGTCAATTAACCGCAGGAGGGTGGTTGAAAACGATTCGTCGAGATTATTGACCAAATCCTCAATTCCTGTGGTTGGAGGTTCGGGTCCGCTCTCCGCTATTTGTGGCATTGGCGCGTTATACTGAATGAGTTCAGCCTCATCTAAGGCGGCCCGCTCAACAGCAAGCAGTTCGCGCCGGGTGACTTTGTGCTTCTCGACATAATGTTCATCTATGTAACTGGCGACTTCACCGAGTAGTCTCTCGCTTATAGCAAACGCTGCCTTGTCAAACATGGCTAGGTATACATCCATATCGTGACCAGAGAGGAATTCCTGTATTGCCAAGGTTGCCACTCGCAAAGCCTCAGCTCTCGGATAACCGTAAATCCCGCTTGAAATCAGAGGGAAGGCAAGGCTCTCGCATCTGTATTCGACAGCAAGCCGGAGTGAGCTTAGATAGGCTGAGCGGAGGAGTCTCTCGCTCTGTTCGGTGTTCCATTGGTGGTAGACGGGACCCACCGCGTGAATAACATACTTTGCAGGTAAGGCAAATCCAGGTGTGATGACCGCCTCACCTGTTTTGATAGGCGCAAGTTCGTCACAGGCGGCTTGTAATTCAAGCATGCCCGCCGCTTTGAATATGGCTCCGCAAACACCGCCGCCCATTCGGAGTTCAGTATTTGCTGCATTGACGATAGCGTCAACTTTCATTTTCGCTATGTCATCTCTGACTATAGTAAATGGCATTGTCACACATCCTCGTATACTAAGAATTAGGGAAGATCCTTTTAGGATTCATCTCCCATTGAACCTTGAAAACCAAATAGACAACTATTTGTCCTCTACAGTTTTCATCCGGCAACCTTCCTTGCTGAAGATGTTGACCTAAAAGGGCTAGGGGTCGAAGTCATCGTCCAAAACCCTAAAGCTATTGCCCGCTTCAAAGGCCTTTTTGAAGAAGACAAGAC
>JAAYSL010000116.1 GCA_012518315.1 Bacillota bacterium
AGCAGCAAGTCTAGCCTTTGAAATGGGGATCTCGCCATTCTTGCCAGATGCATTAGGTGAAAGTCATCTGCCATTATTCATATATACTGTAGTTTATTTTGGGATAGCCTATTGGTTGTCTATGTCACCATCAAAACTCGTAGATAGATTTGGTAAGGTCTTGACACCTATACTGCTGGTCTTAATCGCGGGGATATTCGCCGCTAGTTTGGTTAAACCCATAGGGGTATTTGCAGCACCGATTGGCGATTATGCACGGTTTCCTCTGCTCCAAGGATTCCTAGACGGATATCTGACAATGGATGCTATAGCAGCCCTTAATTTCGGCATTGTTATCTCTGGTGTTTTGACGGGAATGGGAGTAACAGAAGAAAGAGAACTCGTGTCAAACACGATCAAAGCAGGGACCACGGCAGGAGTGTTATTGGCAATCATATATGGGATGCTTGCATATTTGGGCGCTGTTTCACTGACAAGGTTTGGCATAACTGAAAATGGGGCCCAGACACTTACAAATGTCGTGTTGTACTTATTCGGAGAAAAGGGAGCTATTTTGCTGGGGGTAATCTTCTCCCTTGCTTGTTTAACAACATCAGTCGGACTACTAACTTCCTGTAGTCAGTACTTTGCCAAGCTAATGCCACGTATTTCATATAGAAATCTGATTACAGTCCTCTCTGTATCGAGCATGATATTTGCAAATGTAGGATTGACGCAAATACTGAAGATTTCAGTTCCGGTCTTAACCGCCATATATCCAATGGCTATTGTTCTAATGGTACTTGGATTCCTGGATGATTCTTTCAAGGGAAACTCTTATGTGTACCTATTTGCTATGATATGCACTTCCTTTGTCAGCATCTTAGAGGCCTTAGGACAGCTTGGATTAGAATTTGGTGTCCTCAGCTTTCTACCATTCTATTCACAGGGACTTGGCTGGATGATCCCGGCAGCTGTTAGTGCAGTAGCGGGATGTTTTTACGGAAACCAAAGGAATAAGGGGCGTACTAAGGTACCTGCTCGAATTGGAGACAAAGAGAAGCATTCAAAAATGAGAGGTTAAGCGACTCGCTATTGGCAAGGAGATGTTCAAAGAGCGGACTCTCTTTCAACTCCGGGCTGTTCCGCTCAAGATGGTTTGGCCTATCCACGGCTTCGCTCTCTACTATTTCGACTTGAGTTCCTTAAGATGTCGAGTGCCCTGCTGAAGCGGATCATAGTGTCGATCATCTCCTCGTGCACTTCAGGCCATCGGCTGTCGTCCTGCTAAGACAGTTCAGCTTTTAGATCTGCCTTTACCTCGGAGGCTAAACTGCTTCGTATCTCATAGCAAGTCGGTCAGCAAGCCGCGTGATCTCTCTCCGCATTGTCAGGCGCTCCAGCCAACTCGATGGAATTGCCGACTCTCCATAGTACGCTCCTGCAAGTTGGCCGCATACGGCAGCCGTAGTATCAGCATCATCGCCGAGATTAGCTGCCCTAAGAATCGCATCCTCAAACGTCTCGGTATGCATGAAGCACCACAGCGCGGCTTCCAAGCTGTCCACCACATAGCCTGAGCCGTGGATCTCCGCCTCGTCCTTTCCCAGCCAAGCTCCTTGAGCTATTGCCACAATCCTCGGTGCGCCACGAAAACGCCCGTAGTCCCCAAAAACCGCCTCGTCCTTGGGCCTGCCCAGCAACGCACGACAGATGATTCGCCCAAACAGACGACAGGCGTCTACGCATTCCTGTGCACCGTGGGTGGTTCGAGAACTTTCCGCAGCGTATTGCTCGATAGCATCAAGGTCTGTGTAGAAGAACATGGAAATCGGAGCAAGCCTCATGATGCACCCATTTCCAGCCGACATTGGGTTGGTTGAGCCAGCGTACGGATCTCCAGTCTGCTGGTAATAGTGCAGCGCTGAGGCAACGGTACCGCCGATATCGAAGCAGACGCCCGTGCTGCTCAGGTAACCTTCGTGGTGCCACCGCGAATACCGGTCCATCTGGTCGTGTGCATCAAAGCCCTCCCGTTCGACGAGGCTACTTGCCAGGCAGAGAGCCATAGACGTGTCGTCAGTCCATTGACCCGGGAGCAGTTGAAAGGGACCTCCCCCAATCATGTCCGTCACGGACGGAAAAGTGCCCCGGGGGCGAAACTCTACGGTTGTGCCAACAGCATCACCCACGGCCAACCCCAAAAGACAGCCGCGGAATCTCTCTCGTAGCTGCATTGACTATCACCTCGAAAATATGCATCCCGCTGGCAGATTGTGCTCTTGCCAGCTCACAGCCAGCCAATCGTGATCGGCCCACCATTTCTATACCGGCTCACACATACTAGATCGCATCTACTCCTAGCACCGACTGCATCTGCCCCAGAGAAAAGATACGGGCTTCCTGATCAAAACTGGCTACGCCCTTCGTATAGACTCTAGTTGGAACATCACGGTTGGCCAGTTCTTCTGCGGTGAA
>JAAYSL010000117.1 GCA_012518315.1 Bacillota bacterium
CCGTATTATGGCAGTTCAAAAGAAGAATCACTAAGAACAGACCCTTTGAGGATCTGCTATTTACCGGAAGACTGTTTGCCCTTACCTCCACGAATACCTTTAGTTCTGCCGCGATGTTCGCCGTTACTCTCCTTGATAACAATCTGGCCGAGATCATCGGTGAAATACCGGGGAACATGCCTTCCAGCTATGGTGATATCCTTACCTTTCAGACGCCCAATGCCAAGCTCCTCTTTACCATCTCCTTCAAGTATTTCGACCGAATCGACGGGACGAAAGCTGACTTGCCCCTTATCCCTCATTATGAGGTAAAAGCAGCAGATGCAATTGATAAGCTATATGAGATAATCGAGTAATGAGCTGGATGCTAAGGCCGTAGCTCCGCCTCTGTTCCACAAGCGACAACCCCTATTCATAGGGAGCCACGATTACTCTAACTCCTTGATCCTGGAGCTGCTCTACATACTCCGCCGGAGCCTTGGCATCTGTCACCACCGTGTCTATCATGTCAAGACCGCACACGGTAGCCACGTGTAACTGTCCCAGCTTAGCGTGATCCATGACGACCATAGTCTTGCGGGAGACATCTATCATCGCCCTCTTCACCGATGCCGCGTTGTATCCTGGATCTGTTAACCCTCTTTGAATACAAAGACCGCTTCCTCCCAATACGGCACATCTGCTCCACTCATACTAATGGACTGGTTAGCCAAGGGGCCCGACAGGAAATACCTGTTGCACTATGACTTGCCGTGCTCGGTATTCTATGCCCGTTCTGCAGGCCCCTTGTTGTTAGCCGGGAATATGGGTTTCTAAACAGGGAATTCATCGGTACCTTGACACCGCATTTTTTGATGAGTTTCAGGAATAGGGATGAAAAAAACATGATAGCATCAAAAAGCAAGAAGGAAAACCTTCGAAGACAAAGAATAGTAACAATTGGACAGCGTCAGTAACGTTTCGGTTTATGTTAAAGGCCCGATAATACGGGCTTCAGCCCATGAAACCCCAGTAATATGGAACGTTTCGATACACTGCCGACTCTCCTCTACGAAAGAAATAGGAAGGAGAACATTAGATGCATACCAAGCATAAAAGGTTCCATTATCAGTGCCTAGATGAAATCAAAAATGTTAGCCAAGAGCTAGGGCTTAATCTTCAGTTTGATGAGGATTTGTCGATTCTTGGTCGCCAGGTGATTATTCACGATAAAATCCTGCCTAATTCTTTAGCCATTCAGCCTATGGAAGGGCATGATGGGACAAGAGACGGCAGGCCGGGCGAATTGACTTTTCGTCGCTATAGGCGCTTTGCCGCCGGTGGGGCAGGCCTACTATGGTTTGAGGCAACCGCGGTAACTCCCGCGGGGCGAGCTAACCCGCAACAGCTGATGCTTAGTGCTGATACATTGCCTGATTTCCGGCGGCTTATCACTGAGACCCGCGACACTGCCGCTAGGTCTTTTGGTGAGGAGCATAGGCCGTTTACAGTCCTGCAACTAACCCACTCCGGAAGATACTCCAAACCTGAAGGAATACCACAACCGGTAATCGCTTTCCATGATCCATACCTCGATGATGAAACCCACGTCACTTCCAGCCAAAAGCCCATTTCCGATCAGGAGCTTAGGGCCCTGGAAGACCAGTTTGTTGAAGCGGCCAAACTGGCCCAGGAGGCGGGATTTGATGCGGTAGATATTAAGCATTGTCATCGTTATCTCCCCTCTGAGCTCTTAGGAGCCTATACAAGAGATGGGGAGTATGGCGGTTCATTTGAGAATCGTACGAGGTTTCTGATTAACGTAGTTGACAAGATCAAAGCATCATTAGGTGATGGGATTATTGTCACCACTCGGATTAATGCATATGATGGCACCCCCTACCCTTACAGCTGGGGTGCAGTCACAAAAGACGGTAGTCGGGAAATGTGCCTAGACGAGATCAAGAAGCTAGCGGGAATCCTTCATGAAAAAGGTGTTCCCCTAATTAACATCACAGCGGGCAATCCATATCACAACCCCCACATTAATCGACCGTACGATCTGCCCATCAAGGGCGGGAGCTTGCCTGATGAGCACCCTCTAGTTGGTGTTGCTCGGCTTATTGATGTAGCCCGGGCGGTGCAGGAAAGCGTGCCAGAGATGGTGGTGATGGGTAGTGGGTATAGCTGGTTAAGGCAGTTCTTAGGTAACGTTGGTGCAGCCAATATCCGCAATGGCTGGGTCACTTTAGTTGGCGTAGGGCGGGGCGCTTTTGCTTACCCGGATTTTGCCAAAGACCTATTACACGATGGTATGATGGATCCCAGTAAGACATGTATTACCTGTAGCCGTTGCACCCAGCTAATGCGTGAAGGTAAGGAAGCGGGATGTGTTGTCTTTGATAGAAAGGCATATGGGATGACCTCAAGGACCCAACGTGATTAGAGAACTGACTAGCTTAGGTATGGTGATGATCTGCTAGAGTAGGAGGGTGCCGGAGTGGCGGTCCCAATGAGCTGCTGGATGCCGCGAGGATTGATGGGTCTATGATGACGAATTGACGATTGAAAGCAAAAAAGATCGCCGGGCGAGTCTAGCACGGGACTAGCCCTGAACATTATTGGAAACGGAGGTC
>JAAYSL010000118.1 GCA_012518315.1 Bacillota bacterium
ATGCCGACAATGCCGACTTAGGATAACGGGGGGATATTTGCTTCCACGGGCGGGGTGTCAGTGACGATAGCTAAGGTCACACATCAAACCGGTTAGTTTACCCAATCCCGATGCCCTAGACACACAGAGGAAATCAAGCAATATGCGAGATATTCCGGTTATCCAGTGTCCTAATGGGAGAACACATAGCACCAACCGGAAGGAACTCTTTCGTAACCTGGCGAATATCCAAACGGCGAGGCAAGACCTTACGCCAAAGCACCATGGCGCAGGAGGTGTGTTTTGCTATGCAGAAGCTAGCTTGTATTGGGAAACTGAGTCTTTTTTCTGATCTGGATGAAAATGAACTGAGGCGGGTAGCAGAGCTTGCGGAAAAGCGCACTTACACAAAAGAGCAAACCATTTTCTGGGAGGGGGAGACTGCCCACCAGATCTATATCGTCAACTCAGGGCTTGTCAAAATGGTGAAGGTATCAGAGTCTGGCAAGGAGCTAATCATGGGCTTTGCCAAGGCAGATCAAGCACTAGGTGAAGATGCCGTCTTTGGTGAGGAAGAGCACTCTTTCACGGCAATAGCCCTGGAGGAATGCTGTGTGACCGTCTGCACCAAGGAGAGCTTAGAAAAGCTCTTTCTTGCCAACCCTTCGATAGCTATGAAGGTGATCTATAGCCTCAGCAAGAAACTCAATCAAACCACTGAGCAAATCAATAGCCTTGCCTTCCAGAGTGCCCGGGAACGCCTGCTTACTACACTACAGCAGATGGCGAAAGACCATGGTGTTGCCACCAAGCGGGGGCTAGCCATACAAGTTCCCCTCACCCATCAAGATATTGCCAGCATCATCAATGTCTCTCGGCCCACAGTCACCAATCTGTTACTCCAGCTACGTCATGAAGGGATCTTGGAGATTGTCGATCACAGAATGGTGCTCAAAGGCAAGGATCAGGCGGCGAGCTAAGCGCTCTTTGTGCGGGGAGTCGTCACCTATAGGCCTGGCCATCCCAACCTGTTGTCATGTAGATGACAGACCCGATTCTATCTATGTGCTATACTGATAATTGACTCCTACGGAGCCTTAGTGGCTCCTTTTTCCTGTCGGATCATGTTTGAAACACTACCAAAAAATGGAGGACCGCATATGGATAAAGCCAAAGTATTGTATGCTAACGCCCGGGCCACAACCTGGGAATATGACTACAGTGTACCGGCCAAACTGGAAGAGCTACTCGTAAGAGCCAATCTTAGTCGCTACATCCAGCCTGATGAGTATGTAGCCATCAAAATGCATCTCGGTTCAGAGGGTGCCTATCGCACTGTTCGCCCGGTTTTTGTCAGAAAAGTGGTAGATGCAGTGAAGGCCGTTGGGGGGAAACCTTTTATCGCGGAGACAACTCGCATACCGGGCCTGGAATATCTGGAAGTGGCTGCGGCCAATGGTTACTCCCATCTTACCTGTGGAGCACCGATTATCATGGCTGACGGGATCTTTGGTCGTGATACCATCCAAGTCAAAGTGGAAGACGGCCGTCTCATACAGGAGATTGGCGTGGCTTCCGCTATTTATGACGCCCCCGCGATGATTGTCCTAAGCCATTGTAAGGGACATATCGAGCCAGGTTATGGCGGTGCCATTAAGAACCTTGCTATGGGTGGGGTAGGAGTCCGTACCCGCTGCAATCATGTCAATAGAGGGAATCTGCACAGTACAGCCCACCATCCGCCCCTGTGGACCAAAGAGAACTGCACCTGGTGTGGCCACTGTGAGAAGGTCTGTCCAGTAAGTGCCATTACTCTAAAAAAGGGTGAGGCTTGGATAGTCGATGAGGAAAAATGTGATCAGTGTGGACGCTGTGCTAGGGTGTGCACCTTTGGTGCTCTGGAGATGCCTATTGGTGCAGATCTCTTCTCAAGGGGTATGGCAGAATCCACTAAAGCAGTGCTAAGCACCTTTGCACCAGGCAAGGTCTTGTATGTCAATTTCGTCATGGAAGTACAGCCTGAGTGTGACTGCATGCCTACCGCAGATACCCCTTTGGTGCAGGATCAAGGAATCCTAATCTCCGATGACATAGTAGCCATTGAAACAGCTACGCTAGACCTTCTAGATAAGGCGACACCTTTGCCCCAGTCAAAGGCAGCAGACAAGGGCATAACTACCCCAGGTGATTTGTTCTTGAGAGTTAATGGTCAAGATCCCAGATTGGCAGTTGGCTATGCTGAAGAGCTTGGCCTTGGCAAAAGTAGCTATGAGCTGGTCGAGATTAAGAAGAAACGCAAGAGCAAAGCAAGCAACTAAGCCGCCCAGGCATTATCTCCCAAA
>JAAYSL010000016.1 GCA_012518315.1 Bacillota bacterium
AACCCATTAAGCTCAAAAACCTCAAGATTCTCTTCGCCTAAGACCACGATTAGGTCAGGAATTACTTGACCTGGATCAGATGTTTTTTCTGTATCTGTATCAGCGGCTTGGCTAGGTTCCGGGGTATGTCCCCCTTCGGGCTCTTCCACCTTAATTTCCAGTAGATCAACTACATCTAAATCCAATGCCCGGGCAATAGCCATTGACCGGCGCCGTGACAATTCCGAATCAACTTCACCCTCTAGTAGCACCGTTTTACCAACTAAGGTGAGCCGCATATCTGGATCACTAATATACCTTTCCAGCCATTCCCGCTCCTTAGCCAAATCTCGGTCAGGTGCATCTTCAATTTGCAGCAGATTTACAGTTCTAACAGGATAGAGCCCTGCTATGGCACTGACACGCTCCCGAACATGTTCAGATTGAACTACACCCTCCAAAAGAATGGCATCTTGAATTACCCTGAGAGACACGTTGGGATCATCTATCTCCTGTCGCATTGCTTTGACCAAGGCTTCTATGTCTTTCTCCCTGGGAGCCTCTGATGAGACAGTAGTCTCTGAAGTGGAGGCAACTATCTCCTTGGACTCTAGGGTAGATTTGGAATCTATCTTGCCTTCCTGCTTCTCGGCAACAGTCCCCGTAACAGATTTTGGCGCCAATGCTTTTTCATCCCGATCATCTTGTCCTTCAGCGGCGCTGGCAACTGGTGGCGGGATTTCCTTTACCTGGATTAGATTAACCACCGGCCTGCCAAAGGCATGGGCTATGGCCGAAGCTCTTTCCTTTAAGGCCGGGTCAGAGACACTACCCTCCAGGAGAAATGTCTCACCTGCGATTACTTTGACCTCGATGGATGGAATAGCGATATGCCCGGCGATCTCCCTAGCTAAGACTGAAGTTGGTGTTTCACGGGAGGAGATCTCCAGGAAATTCAGGATAGGCCATTCAAATGTAGAAGCGAGAAGTTCCGCCCGCTGACGTTCTTCTAGCGTGGGAACCTCCCCTTCTAGCACTAAATAGTCATTAATGGCCCGCACATTGATATGGGGCCTATTGATGACCTTTGCGACCTCTTTGCCAAGATCTGGCTCACCGGATGCTCCCTCTACCTCAAGAAGATCAACCACTTCACCATAGGCACTAGCTAGTTTCAAGGCCCGCTCCCTTTGGGTATTGCTTTCAGTCATGCCATCGAGGATAACCTTGTCACCAAACATGTATATATTGACATCTGGCAGAGCCAGCTGTTTTCTAAGTTCAGCAACTAAGGCATCGGGATTGGGAACTACCCGCACTCGGTAATAGCTAACTCCATTGTTTTCCCAAATCTGCAGGCTAGTCGTCCCCACACTGATGCCATTGATTAATACCTGCTCTGTACTTACGATGACTACATCGGCGATGGTGGGGTCCGTCACTGCCACCCGTTTAGGCTTGAAAACAGGTAGGAGTAAAGACTCCCCCCTGGGTAGAACTAAGAGTTCCCCATTCGGGGGGAGGGTGAAATCTTGAGACTCTGCTATACCGGCGAAGAACGATAGAAGAAGGATAAGAATTAAGATAAGGCCAGGCCATTTACTGCTTCTTATGGTCACCACGACGCTCCCCTTTACCCTAATTTGATTTAACCGATATCAGCTCCCGTTCTGTCCCCCTGATAATCTCAACCTGGTGATCCTTAGGTGGCTTTGCTGGTTGAGGAGCCTTCTTGGGGGGGGCCGCCGCTTTCACAACGGGTTTCGCCACAGTCTGAGGGGCCGCCGCCTTGGCAAGCTCACCACTGGTTGTGGGATTAACCCATTCCCGATTAGCAGCGGTCACCGGTCGCAGGACTAGCCTAAGCACCCCTGTTTCTTCAGCTAGAGTCACTTTCTGGGCTTCTGCTAGGGTAACTGCCAAGGTGACTGTGGTGGTCACTTTGGGTTTTTTGTCTACCTCTTCCTCCATATCCTGGGCAATAGCTAATACCTCAACATCCTGTAAGACGGTACTGGTTATTGTATCTTCTCGATTAGAGCCATCCACTGTGGCTAGGATATCTACTCGATCCCCCGGCTTGACAAATCCAGCTACACCGACAACCTCGTTGACAGCGACAGAAACCGCCCGCTTACCGCTGGGGATGGCGAAAGAGAGGGAGGGCCTTACCCCAGCAGGCAAGAGACGGTTGCGCAGAACTTGCTCCCCCGAAACGATGGGAGCCTTGGTGATTCTCCCGATGACTTCACCCGGCGAGCTAGCAGCCTCCGGATGTAAGGCCGTCTCGGGTACCTTGACGAGACGAACCATATTGGAACTGACCGAAGTGCCGGAGGGAATATCTCCTGTGGCAACTACCACTCCGGCTTCCTTGACCTCATGGGTCTCCACACGTTGTATAGAACGAATATATGTATAAGTGAGGGTAGCCGCTAGCAAGCCAAGGATAGCAGCCACCAAAAACAACTTTCTTCTTTTCACCCTAGCCCCTCCCATTTACTCGCCAGGCCCTTCTTAGTTCACCAGCTTATATCCCTTAAGTCCGTAATCCCCGGCGTCACCTAATTCACCGGGAAGAACGGTTCTAAGAAATCTGCCTACCACCGCACTGTCACTGCCTTTCCCATTGTTGCCTCCACCGATTGTACCCTCCAAGAAGAAGGCGGCAAAGCCAACTATCTCCACGGAATCTCGCCCATGGGCCTCCTCTAGAGTCCTAATTACCGGCACCACGACTAACCTGCTGCATCCCGGTACAAACTTATCCCAAGTGCATTTGGGGTAATGTTGGCACTCATCTACACGGTACTTGACGCCTTCCGCAGTAGGACCCGCTATGTTCCCAGGTTCGGTATCCACCCAGTCCCCCACTGCCAATCTCGCCTGGTGGCCATGCTTGATGTTTTCCCGATAGTGATTGGCACCTTTCCCACCCAAAGCTAGGGCACCAAAGTTGCCATGATAGCGGCCCGGGTTGGAATGGGGACCATATTTTAGCAAATACTGCTCCCCATAGATAAAGTCTTGTTTGACTACACCAAAGGGAGCCACACCCACATAGGCAGAGATGCTGCCAACCTGGGCGGTGGCAGATGCCGTTACCTTTTGATTTGTTATCCCGAAAAGCCGAGCTAGGTACAATTCCACGTTTTTGGAGGCCGTAACCTTGACTTCATGGTCACCATTTTGTACCAAGACACTAAGACCGTTCTTGTCAGCTCCGTTGGTGGTAGCATACTGCTTGGCGCTTTCTATAGCCATGGTGGGGCTATAGGGCAAATCCTGCACTCCCGCCAAGGCGGCGGCATCCACGGCATTGACTAATGCCAAGCGATTAATATAAAGTAGGCCAATATCGATTACCAAAGCAGAAAAGCCTAAGAGCACTGTTAGGAAAAGTGCAGTCATCACTAGGGCTGCACCAGTATCATCAGTAGGATGCGTTTTCTTAAGGTTCAGTGGCTTTAGGGTTTTGTACTGCAAAGCTGTGCACCCCCATCTTGTCACCAGCTTATGAGAAGCTCCTGCCGATACTTCTCTACTCAATCCGCATGGTGGTTCTACCGACTACAGGAAAGGGATCTGGTAGAACTCCAGATAGAAAGGGAACCACCAAGTGAACATTGTGGGAAACAGAAACCTCTATACGCTCACCGATAAATCGTTGCCATTTGGCCGGTGATATTTCAACAGTTAACTCCTCCGTGGGAATCGATGCGGCCGCCGCTTTCACCCGGGCAACAATGTCCTTATCTTCCTGCCCCAAAGCTCCCAAGCGGGCCCCCTCCCGCGAAGCGTGGAGCACAGTCAGATAAGCATGCCCGATGCGGCCCATTTCCACCGTCCCTAGTAGTAATGTTAGTAAGATTGTTAGGACAAGGGCCAGTTCCACCAAGGCCTGGCCCCTGTCATTCCGCCCCCAAAACCTTTGTGTCATGCTAAACCCACCAGTT
>JAAYSL010000017.1 GCA_012518315.1 Bacillota bacterium
GCCTCAAGCCTCAGCCTGTTATTTAAGAAATCCTGGTAGATATCACCGGTAAGATACGTATTCAGCATGCTCTTAGTGACTTCCTGCGGAAATCCATGGATAATCTGGCCGTTGATATATGTCCCATTTTCTAGAAAGTAGTCCATGCCCACCAGGCCAGTCACATACTTATCGCTGTTTAGACGATATTCCTCAGGCAAAGCTGGATTATCGAAGTAAGGAGAGAAGAAGTCCTCCTTAGGCATATTATATGTCAGTTCTCCCCATACACCAGCATCACCCCAGGTGCCTTCTGCTGTGACACCTAGCTTTTGCATGGGCAAATAACCCTTAGAAAGAACGAGCTGCTGGACGTTTGGGGGCATACCATCCATTGGCTTCAGTGTAAAGTCCCTTACTATGCGACTCGATACATAACCCCTCTGGTAGACAACACCAAGATCAAACCCGCTCACAAAACGGGTAGCCCTGAGAGTAAGGCCCATGCCATCATCGTCATAGGTGGGAGCCTCATCCTTGGTAATTGGCGGGCCACCGAGCTGAACACCGGGGGGAAGCATACCCGCAAGGCCAGACGTAAACGCCCCTTGCTCAACCTTTTCATACACAGCCTCAATCCGCCTACCGGTCTTGTTAGGTGTCACTCGGGGCTGCAAGAAGGCTGTGATGTTTATATCATCATAGTAGTAATCAGCCCTAAGGCCTGTGACTGCCCGAGTGTTCTGCAATTCATCAATGTAATTGGCGGCAACTGGTCTTGTAAGATTAAAAGTAGTAATGCCATCGCCTACACCTAGATCAACATACTGCTTGCCTAGCCGTAGATCCAGGGGCTCACCACCGACTGAGTAGAAGTTGAGATAAGCTTCATCTAATTCCAAAGTGATGTTGTCTCCGGCAGCATCAGTATCATCGGCATCCCATATTTCATCTTTAAGCAGATTAAGAGCCTTATCTAGGCGAAGATCAATACCTAGTTTCCAAGTGCCAATTTCACCTAGCTCTCCGTCTATATCGGTTTTCGCCGCCAGTGAAGCTGCAGCTTCATCCAAAGGCTTATCTTCTTTGGTTAGCACCCGTAGCTCACCGATGAATTCGCCACCGACATCGGCTGCCTGTACCACACCTACCGACGCCAAGACTAAAGTCAGAATTAGAGCTATAGTCAAACGTTCACGCATGATCTCCCCTCCTTAGTTACTGCCCTAATAGCGGATCTTGCTTCGTTGTAGTGTCCGGGTTGTGAAAATGTCCTCGGCCAACTCCCGATCAAACTCCGGCTCACCTATAAGAATCTCTGTTTTATGATCTGCTAGTACATCCACCATCTCAAGTTTCTTGGGATACTTGTACTTGCCATAGGGTGTCACATCAAAGGCCGTCAATTCCTTTTGTAGCTTACCATCAGTATTATAAAAGACTATCTTAACAGGAAACCAGTCACTTTTGCGGACTGTCATGTGCACCTTCTCGTAGGCGGCATCTTTCTCATTCTTATCCCGTAACTCCACTTCGTATTCTTCGGCAGTCTCCCCAATGAGCGTAGCCGCGTAATCCGATGTATCGTAGTTGACAAAGCTCAGGTCATTATAGGTGAAATCGGTACCCATGAAGCTGCCATTCTTGGCACTACCGGCAATTCTCCGCACTTTGTGAAACTCAGGCAAGTACATATACATGACATCTTCACCCTCATCTAGGAGGCCCACTCCCTCTACATCCTTGGGGGCAAGGAACTTAAGCAATGATTTGTCTACATCACCACTTTTCTTGGTAAGAACCAAGACTTCCCGATTGGTAACCAGGCTTTTTCCATCATAGGTCTTGATACTCATTGTCACTACCTGGCTTTGGAAATCGCCATACTCATCTTTCGCCCGGTCAATCACATCCTGACCGGTCATCGCCATACTAGGCAAGGAAGCCCCTAGGATAAGTGTCATCACCATTGCTAGCATTACCCATGAGCTGCGAAGCCTTCTCATTTTACATTACCCCTTCCTTTTTTTTAGACTTAGATGTGAAGCTCATACTGCCGGTAGCTGCATAAATTGCCGGCAGAAAAACCAAGGCCAAGATAGCACTGACTACCATGGTCAAGGCGGTGAGGCCACCGAACTGGGCGATGGTCACAGTAGATGAAAGGATGAGCACCAGAAAGCCTAGAGCAACAGATAGAGCATTGGCTGTAATGGCCTTGCCTACCTGGCTTAAGGTTAGCCGCAGCGCCGCTTCCATTGATTCATTTTGTCCTAAGGCTCGGCGCAGTCGATTAGCAAAATGAATGGAGTAATCTACTCCCGTACCAATGGCGACACTCGCGATCATGGTTGTCGCCACATCTAAGGGAATGCCGGTGATAGCCATTGTCCCAAAGTTGATCAATACTGTTAGAACAATAGGGGTACAGGCAATCAGCCCCATGGATATTGAGCGTAGCTGTAGGATCAAGAGTAATGCCACCAGTATCAGGGAGATGCTCAGACTCCGCCGTTGACTAACCTGTAAGCGAGCAGTAGTCACCTCATAGACCACCGGTGCACCGGTTAGCTGTACTTGGAACTCTTCTCGCTTGACAGCAGGGTTTTTGGCGAGCTTTGCTGGTAAGTCGGTGATATAAATCTCGTCAGCCCAGACATCCCGAAGTGTGGCTGCCAAGGCATCATCGGAAATGGTTCTTTGGCCGATAGCCATTAGATTGGCCGTAGCCTCTTCTAGCCGTTCTGTTCTAGCCGATTGGTAAAGCCAGTCAAGGTCATCCCAAAGGAATTCCGCGGTGTCTTCCAGATCGAAAGGATCGCAGCTGGGATTCACTTCTTCCCAGGCAAGGGCTAGCTCTTCTGCAGCTCGATTAGCAAGAAACATATTCCAGGCTATATCCAAGCTGGCCAGTAGATCATCTGGCTCAAAGTAGTCACTAGAAAGATTGTCTTCAATGGTAGTTATTATGTCCAGCTCATAATCTTTAGCGAAGGCAGGCTTTTGGTAATCGCTTAATCCCAAAAGCTCGGCCTTTACTTGTTCGCGATTGGCTGAGTCTGGCTTTTCCCAAAGCTGTGCTGAGATCTCGTTAGTTAGCTCTTCTAGAAGGTTTGCCTGGGCAAGTTCCGCCAACTCACCAAAGGCCATATCCCGATCAATCACATAGGCAGACTTGGGCAGCTGGTCCAGGAAAACCCGGATCTTGTCATTAATCTTGGCCATTTTGGTTGACTTGGTCTCAGCCACCCGGCCAACGATAAGGCCCTGGGAATAGTCTGGCAAGAGGTAGTCTCTAACTTGCTCCTGGCCCTCGAGGAATAGTCCCAGGGATGAGACTTGATTGCGAGTAGCTGGAATCCTAGAAGGACCATTAATCGTGCGGTTAGCTTCTTCAATCAAAGTAGCATAGGAAATGGGGTGAACTGTGTCCACAGACTCTAAGAAATCGCCAATGGTCTGGATTTGACGCAAAACAAAGGGGCTTTTTAGGTCTCCTGCGACATGCACTTGCAGGGGATAAGCACCACCAAAGTTATCATTTACCAAATCTATGGCTCTCTTGGTTGGACTTCCCGGTCTAAAGAACCCAGCCACATCAGTATCAAAGGTAAGCTTGGGAAACTGGCTAATGCCCGCAAGGACGATGAGACCTACCACAACCATCACCGCGATTCGATTGCGAAAGATGCCTCCAGCCAGGTTAGCAAATCGCTCTGAATCGCTATTGTCCTTAAGCAATCCTGGGCGGTATTTCAGTACTGCCAATAATGAAGGAATCAGGGTAAAGGCTGTGACAAAGGCCGCCAACACTCCAAAAGCAGTATAGAGTCCAAACTGCTTAATGGGAGTTAACTCGGCTGTGACCAAGGAAGCAAAACCAGCAATAGTAGTCAAGCAGGAGAGAAAAATCGGCATACCCACCTGGTTCATAGCTCTAGCTAGATCCTCTTTCTTGGTTGCTTCACCCCGCACCGTGGCATAATACTCATTCATGACATGGATACCATAGGCACTTCCCACTGCAATCAGCAGTACAGGAATGGCAATCCCTACCGTGGTTAAATCTTGGCCAGTCGCAGCCAAAAGCCCCATAGCCCAAATCACAGATACGATTACCGCCACCGCCGGGAGCAAGGTTCCTCTTAGCGTGCGGAAGGTCAAAAACAGCACAGCTACCACCAAGAAGATGACGGTAGGCAATAGATTGCGCAAATCTTCTTTAGCAGAGCGATCACCATCAGCAGCGATAAAGGGGGCTCCTGTCCGATAATGTTTGTACTTGCCACCATCTTGTTGGTCGATGATTGCCTCAAGCTGGGCTACAGCTTCTTTACTGTCAGCATCTGAGGCGATCTTTATCATCAGTAGGCTGAAGCGCCCATCATCGGAGATGAGGTTGCCTCTATATAGGTCCTTTCCCATGACATATTCCTTAAGGTCAGCCAATTCTTCATCGGTGTATACCCGCTCTTCTTCTATTAGGCGCTCTACCTGCAGCATGTCACCATCGGGTCGCATGTCCATGACATTGGTGAGGCTAACTACCGAGCTAACTCCTTCCACCCGAGTGCATAGATCTGTGAGGTGATCAATATGTTGTAATGTCTCATTGGTGAAGATATCATCTGCTTCCACCATGACTACTCCCACAGCATTACCTTGAAAAAGATCACCCACCTCTTGAAAAACCTTGACCACAGGATCATTTTCTGGCAGATAGTTCGTCATATCATCATCAATGATCAGGCCAGAGGCAAATCCAGCGAAGATCAGGGTAATGATGACATTGATACCGATAAACAGCCAGGGGTGTTCCACTACATACCGATTTAGTCTCTCCATATTAGCCTTTTCCTCCCCCATCAATTTCCGGACCGACCGGTTGGTCTATACCATTATAGGCTTGGGAGGAAAGGGCTGTCAATACCTGGAGATGATATCAGAAATGACCGATTAGGGTTACCCTAGGTGATCAAGTTAGCTTCATCTGGTTTTGCTGCAGGCGATTGCAGCATTTATGACCGGAAGGAATACTTGACCTGCTCCCAGTTCCAGACTGGCATAGGCAGGTACTTCGGGAACGCCTACTGGAACCAGGTATGATTCTCACACCTAGTTCCTCTCTTCGCCATTCCAGCCCTTCGTCGACCCGGAGGCCCGTCACGTTCCTCAGCAAGATACTCCAGGATTTGGCTGCCCCCACGCCTTTACCGAGTATTTCTGGCCTTGTCTTTCAATCTCGATCCCATTGCCCGGTCGCCAGTGGGCCCGTGCAGCTTTCCGGTGGCCACATCACCGTCTATCAATTCAAACACATGGAAGGTGACCCCTTCTGCATAGTCATAATCGGGCTTTGTCTTTTCATCTCCCACCGGGATAGAGACTCTTTCAGTAGCTACTTCAAAGGAAACACATTCAGGGTGGTTGACAAACACCCCATACCCTCTGTTGGTCAAATAAAAGGGTATGTTTTTGTAGGCTTGTTCACTACTGGTTCCGCCATCACGGTTCCAGATATCGATTACCTGCCCGTTTTTCACAAAGGAAGTAAATCGCTCACCGAGTCCAATCACGAACAATTAGACTTGACGAGGATTCGTGTACTACAGGTTCGCATAGACGGTTTGTGAGAGGAATAACGCTAGCTGATCACCTAGCGCTACCCTACTAGATATGTAACCACGGAGACTGGTGACCACCAAATCGGTTACTCATGCTAGGGCCATGACTACTCCTTGAATGCACCAGCGGTCAGGCCAGATACCAATCCTTTGCCTGCAAGGATCACTACGATGATGACTGGCAGTGAGTAGATCATACTTCCTGCCATGAGCAAGTTCCACTTGGTTCCATACTGACCTATAAAACTATATAGTCCCACGCTCATGGGCTGCAGAGGTCGCTCCTGTAAAAAGGATATTGCGAAAATGAAGTCTCCCCATGCGTTCAGAAATGCAAGCATCCCAGCGGTAGAAATAGCTGGTTTGCAGATGGGCATCACCACTCGCAGGAAAATGGTGAAAAGGGACGCACCGTCGATTCGAGCTGCTTGAATTAGCCCCCAAGGCATGGAGCGCATATAAGCGGTTAGCAAAATCACACTGAAAGGAATGGTGAACGCCGAAATACCTAGAATTACTCCTAAATGAGTATTGATAAGTCTGAGTCGAAAGAAAATCAAGAATAGGGGAATGACGACTGTGCTCACCGGCAACATTTGCACCAACGCCATCAGAAATGATACCGTCTTCTCGCCTCGCAAGTCAAGTTTGGCCAAAGCAAAGGCTGCTGGAGCGGCCACCACTAATGTTAGGGCTAGAACCCCCACAGATATTACTAGACTATTCATCAAGTAATGATTGAGAGTCGTCCAGGCTTCAGTGTAGTACTGCGATGTGGGATTAGGTGGGATCAAATATGGAGGCTGGTGATAGATTTCTTCCACCGTTTCAAAACCACTGATCAATACGAAATAAATGGGTATAATCAAGATCAGTACTGGTATCAAGGCGATTAGCGTCCATTTCCAATCCTTCCACGTATGCGCCATAAATATCTCCCCCTAGTAATCGACCTTGATGCAATGGAAGCCTATGGTGATAGCTGTTACAATCAGTACCATAACGATGGCTACAGCTGCTCCCATACCGAATTTGAACTGTTCCATAGCTAGAGCATAGGAATATGTACTGAATAGGTGCGATATGTTACCAGGTCCCCCTTTGGTGATAATCCAAACCAGATCAAAGACCTTGATGGTAAAAATCGATCCGAGCATGAGAGTAGTCACAATCACCGGCTTAAGTAGCGGAAGGGTAATATAGATTGTCTGATGCCATTGTCTCGCCCCATCAATCTGAGCACATTCATAGAGTTCCACGGGGATTGCCTTGAGGCCAGTGTACAGCAGAATGAAATTGAAGGGAATCCCTAACCAAATATTCGCAATGGACAAAGATATGATTGGGAGCGACTTGCTGGTTATCCAAGGAATAGGGTGAGAGATTATGCCCAAAGAGCTTAGGAACCCATTAATGGTTCCCATATCACTAAAGAACCAACGGAAAATGTTACCTTTAACCATAATCGGCACAAACCAAGGCAGCAATATTAGTCCTTGAAATATGTTATTGAGGGGGAAATCCCTATTGAATAACAAAGCCAGCAACAGGCCAAGGACGAATTGAAACACAATGGATAGGACCATAAAGATAGCCGTATTGCACAAAATCCTATGAAAAATGGGGTCCCTAAATAGTTTCTGGTAGTTGCCAAGGCCTAGATATTTGCTAGTTCCTCTCATATAGCTGATTAGGCTAACGTCCCTAAAGCTAAGCTCAATATTGTATATCAAGGGGTAGATCAACAATAGGCAGATGTAAATGATTGCAGGTAGGAGAAACAAATAGCAACCGAGTCGATACTTCAGCTTGCCCACTTGCATACCTCCTGAGGTGGAAGGGAAAGCCCCTTCCACCCAAGATTGTCTGGCGAAACCATTCTAGCGATTATGAATCTCTCGCACCTCGTTCTTCAACACTTCATATTCTTCGATAGGCCAAAGCTCCTTGATTTCATCAGCCGCTTGCTTGAAAGCAGTCTGTGGATCCATCATCCCCGATAGGGCTCGCTGAATAGCACTTCGGGCTATGGCTGATATCTCCGGATACTTCTCTCCACCTCCTACTACAGTTCTAGCAAGAGCATACTCTGCTTGCTTCGCAAATACCTCCAACCGTGGATCCCTATCTAGGACGAACTCCAGAGCTGAGCCTCGGGTGGGAACGGTAGCAGCTGCCGCGGTAAAATCCGCCATATGTTCTGGAGACACCAAGTAGTCGATCAGCTGCCAGGCCGCTTCCACTTTGCTCGGGTCTATGGACGAACTCATGCCAAAACACTCTCCGCCCATAGGACTAACCGGATTATACCCTGCTTTGGGTACTGGCACGGGTACTATGCCATATTCGAAATCCACATCTTTCAACTGTGAAGTAATCTCCCATGGGCCCATGATCATCATTACAGTCTTCCTGTTAATGAACTGCTGGGTTACATCCTGCTGACGCCAGTTTAGGGCATCACGAGCAGTGTATCCTTCACTAACCAGGTCAGTCCAAAACTGCAGTGCAGCCACAGCTTCCGGTTGATCAAGTTCCAATAAGCTTCCTTTGTTACTCCATAGGAAAGGCTCGAACTGCCATGTGCACTCCTCGTCATCCCACGCGGAGAAGGCTAACCCATATACCCCGGAGAGATTTGCAGTGATTTTGGCAGATATAGTTTTGATGTCATCCCATGTTTTTGGGGGTTCGGCTATACCCAGTTCCTTAAACATATCCGTATTGTAATACAAGGCTAGGTTGTTAGTTACCAACTGCAACGCGTAGACCCTACCCTGAAAAGTGCAAGCGTCGCGAGTTCCTTGGAAGAAGTCTTCATAATGCTCCCACTGCGCAATTAGCGGAGTTATGTCCTTATACACACCAGCCTCTGCCCATTGCCTTACCCAAGGATTATCGGCAAATACAATGTCTGGGAGGGTATCAGTTAGAACCTGTGATAAGACTCTTTGGACGAGTTGATCCCGCGGCAAAAAGATGTGCTTAACTTCGATGTTTGGGTGAAGAGCCATGAAGTCCCTAAACGATTGTTCGAGTTTCATTCCACTGCCCATTGCCGGATCCCAGTAAGTCTGTACAGTTAGCTCGATTTTCGCTTCAGCGAAACTAACCATACTTATGAGCAGAATCATTAGGAGAGAAAACACAAGTGTTCCTACGTTTCTCTTCATTGTTAGTACCTCCCACTGAGCATGCCTATGCAGAATTAGCCAACGATGCAATTATCCTTATATCACCCACCCCTCTCGCTTTCATTTCCCGACAAGCAGCCGGGCTTAACCATCGTAACTAGTATCCAGCCAAATATGTCTAGGAATCTTGAATACTAACACCTTACTCTTACTATAACACTAACATGTCCGCTATTTTCTCCTTTCTTCTCTTTTCACTGTTTCTTTGCAATATATATCAATTCCTGCAGGAATTGTGGAGTGCTTTGGTTTTCTGTAAAAGTTCCCTTGTTGGAAACTCACGCCATTTCGCCGGGCGGTCAGAAAACTGTCATCTGTACGAAGGGCAGATTCCAGATACTGCTGACGTGCATAGTCAGATGGCGTTACGAGTCAACTATATGTATGCTGTGCCGGACTCGCTTCTACTGCCCCAGGCAATTGTAGAGTGATAGGATTCAGTGACGTGTGATGGATGCAGTTCTATACCACCGCTCCGGTGAGAAGATGGGATATGATCAGCAGCTTCCCAAGCTTACCCCAAGACATGCCCTAATAGAACAGAGGATTCTATCCTATTTCGCAGAATCCCTTCAATACACGCAATGATCGTGATGTCATATTGAGAAGAGCATAATTCATGGGCTCGTTTGTTGACAAGCACTCTAGCATTGGTCCAAATCAAGCAATAGCGGAGAACTTCACGCCTAGCAGACTAAGGGTGGACACGGCCTGTATCGTGATGCTTAGGAAGGTTAGAAGACAGCCTTACTTTAATACCGATTTTTCTGGTACTTTTGAAAAGGCGTTGCAGTGGAGGTGATAAGAACTACACACATGCTATATAGGATCTCGAGCAGAAACGGTAAAAACCAAATGGGACGCGGAGGTAATTCCATGATTAGCAAAAAGAACGGTTGCCTGTTTTTCACTTATGACGGGGAAAAACTCTGGATTGAGCCTTGGGGATCAAATGGAATGCGGGTAAGAGCCACAAAGTTGCCAGAGATGCCCGCGGAGAATTGGGCTCTGCTACCAAAGAAGACAGGTCAAGGGGAGATCTCAATTTCCGAAACCGGTGCAACAATTGTCAATGGCAAACTCAAGGCAATACTGAGCAACTCTGGGAGACTAGCCTTCTACAATGATAAAGAAGAGCTGCTTCTAGAGGAATACGTAAGAAATCGGAAGGAGTACCGCTTCACACCAGGTGCTAAACCAACCTCTTTTGCTTCTGCTTTGGATATAGAGGCCCGGGAATTCAAACCTATCCTAGGTGGCGATTATTGCCTAACTATGCGATTTGAGTCTGCCCTTGAAGAAAAGGTCTATGGTATGGGACAATACCAACAACCCTTCTTAGATCTAAAAGGTTGTGAGCTGGAGCTTGCTCACAGAAACTCCCAGGCTAGTGTACCCTTCATGCTTTCTAGTTTAGGCTATGGGTTTCTTTGGAACAATCCAGGAGTTGGACGAGTCACCTTTGGCAAGAATCTCACGATCTGGAACGCTATTTCAACCAAGACTCTAGATTATTGGATCTGTGCTGGTGATACACCCAGCGAGATCGTTGAGAGCTATGCTCAAGTCACTGGCACGGTTCCCATGATGCCCGATTACGGTCTTGGCTTTTGGCAATCCAAACTACGCTACCAGACCCAAGAGGAGCTGCTGGAGGTAGCCCGAGAGTACAAGCGGCGAGACCTACCGCTTTCGGTCATCGTTATTGACTTCTTCCACTGGACAAGGCAGGGTGATTGGAAGTTTGATCCTAAGTACTGGCCAGATCCGGCCAAAATGGTGAAAGAGCTTAACGACATGGAGATCGAGGTTATGGTCTCTATTTGGCCTACTGTAGATCACAAGAGTGAAAACTACGAGGAAATGCGAGAGAAAGGCTACTTGATCCGCACTGATCGAGGCCACCCCATCGCCATGGACTTCCATGGCAACACCATTCACTTCGACCCCACTAATCCAGAAGCTCGGGCATATGTATGGAACAAGGTAAAGCAGAACTACTACAACTATGGCATCAGAATCTTTTGGCTAGATGAAGCAGAACCGGAGTACACTTACTATGACTATGATTTGTATCGCTACCATCTAGGACCAGTGGCGCAAATCGGCAACATTTACCCAGTTGCGTATGCAAAAGCCTTTTATGAAGGCATGAGAGCAGAGGGACAGGAGAGTATCGTAAACTTGGTACGCTGTGCTTGGGCAGGGAGCCAGCGTTATGGTGCTTTGGTCTGGTCTGGAGACATTCACTCGTCCTTCAAGAGCATGCGCAATCAGCTGGTCGCAGGCCTTAACATGGGTATTGCCGGGATACCCTGGTGGACAACGGATATTGGTGGCTTCCACGGCGGCTGCCCGGATGATCCCGAATTCCAAGAGGTCTTTATCCGTTGGTTCCAATATGGCACATTTTGTCCAGTCATGCGCCTCCACGGCGACCGCGAGCCCCATTCTAAACCATTAGGCACTGAAGGAGGGGGCTTATGTAATTCTGGCGCTGCCAACGAGGTATGGAGCTATGGTGAAGAGGCTTATCGGATCTGTGTCAAATACCTTTACCTGAGGGACAGAATCAAGCCTTACGTGAAACAACTTATGAAAGCAGCGCATGAAAAGGGCACTCCGGTAATGCGGCCGCTGTTTTACGATTTTCCAACAGATGAGGAATCATGGAGCATAGAGGATCAATACATGTTTGGCCCCGACATACTAGTAGCACCTGTGCTTTATTCAGGCATGAAGATGAGAAACGTATATCTGCCAGAAGGTGCGCAGTGGGAAAATGCGTGGACTGGGAAAACCTATAGTGGTGGACAGGTAATTGAAGTGAGTACGCCTATAGATGAGATCCCCGTTTTTCTGAAAGATGGAGTGGAGATTCCGATTAGGTAATAGCATTAGGGACGACTCCAGACGGCCAACTGGCGTCGTCCCTAAGCATCAACCTCGCTAGAGAGGTGCTATCCTTTTGCCAGTCTTCTAGCCCTTTCCACGATATTTGCCACTGTCAGCCCAAAATGCTCCTGCAATACCCCAAGATCACCCAGTTCAATATTCCAAAAGGGTTTCGCGTTAAGTTGTAGAATGTTTACTCTAGTGTCATTAATCCCCCTTCGGCGCCTGTTGCGGTATATTTTTTGATAGTCGCATATATCGCAAATCTAGGAGGTGAAGAATAGCTGGGTAGAAAGGGTGAACCTGAGGGATCCCTATCGGAAAGTGACGGAGACAACCAAAAATGCGAGGAGGAACGAATGTAATGAAAAAGAACCTTTTCATCCTGCTTCTGCTTTTTGTGGTTGTAACTTGTGCGGCGGGAATTGGCGCTGCATCCCAATATCAGGAGGCGCCGGAATTGGCCAAGCTAGTTCAGGAAGGAAAGCTGCCTCCTGTAGAAGAAAGACTTCCCAAGGAACCGCTGGCCGTTGAACCAGTAGAGGCCATCGGGAAATATGGCGGCACTTGGCGCCGCGGTTTCACAGGCATCAATGACTTCCATGCCTTTGGCCGCCAAGTCTATGATCCGATCCTAAGGTGGCCCCGAGATCCCAAAGACCCTATCCAACCGGGCTTGGCCAAAGAATGGTATTGGTCAGATGACGGAAAAGTCTTGACCTTGCACTTGCGCGAAGGGTTGAAGTGGTCCGATGGGCGCCCCTTCACAACTGCAGACATAACGTTCTGGTGGTATGATATCGAATTGGATCCCAACATCACGCCGGCGCCTCACTCGGAATGGTTCGTTGATGGTGAACCGATGGATTTGGAAGTTGTGAATGACCATACAATAAAACTCAAGTTTGCCAAACCCAATGGACTCGCCGAAACAGTAGGGTTGGCGTTCCACGGGAACCAGTGGCCTTTGGGTTTTGAACGCTTCGGGTTTTTTGCCCCACGACATTATCTTGAGCAGTATCACCCACGCTACAACCCTGCAGTTGACTACTCTGTCTTTGAGGAAAAAGCATTTGACTACAATACAGAACGGCCGGTTATGACTGCCTGGAAAATCAGTGAGTGGGGTCCCGGTGCCACTCGATTGGTTGCCAAACGTAACCCCTACTACTGGAAAGTCGATCAGGCGGGGAACCAGCTTCCTTATATCGATGAGATAATCCTGACCCTTTTCGAAGATGTTGAGGCCTTGAACCTCCGGGCCATTGAGGGTGGTTTTGATTTTCAATTCCGCCGTATTAGCCTGTCCAACTACCCTTCATTTGTCACGAATAAAGACCGCTACAACTATGAGGTTCTCATGTGGCCCGATGCACTCTCTTCAAAGACCGGGTTCTTTTTCAACCAGTCTATTGAGGATGATGGGTTACGGGAAATCTTCCAGAATCTCAAATTCCGTCAAGCTATGTCCCTAGCCATTGACCGAGAACAGATCAATGAAGTGTCCTATTTGGGTGTGGGTGTGCCACGAGCCTTTAACGTGGTATCAGACTCACCCTACTATGAGCCCGAGCTAGAACAATATTACGCCCAATATGATCCTGTCCTCGCCAATGAACTCCTTGATGAAATCGGGTTAAAAAGGGGTGCCGACGGTTTCCGGACTCGGCCTGACGGCAGTCGGCTTGAAATAACCATGGAAGGTACGGATTGGGACAAAGCCACCGTTGATGAAATCGAATTGGTGGTGGCAGCCTGGAATAGTATTGGAGTGCGTACCGCTTTGAATATCATGTCAAGGGAGATTTATTGGATTCGCGCCTGTGGTAATGAGGCTCAAGTCACTACCTGGACTGCAGACCGAGGCATTAACCCAATGGTCGATCCCATCTACATATTCCCCTTTGATGAGCGCTCTTGGATGGCACCAGCTTATGGCACCTGGTATAAAAGCGAAGGCAAACTTGGCAAGGAGCCACCGGCGTATTTCAAGGAAATGATGGCCCTATATGACGAGTATAGAGTAACAGTTGATCCTGACAAACAGACGGAACTAGCCAAGCAACTCATTCGAGCCAATGTTGAAAGTCTGTTAGTTATTGGGACTGTCGGCATGATACCAAATGTGGTGGTGGTAGGAGAAGATTTCCGCAATGTCCCAGAAAACTTCACCACAGACTGGATCTATATGGCACCTGGCACTTTAGACCCGTGTCACTTTTTCTTTGACCATTAGAAGAGCTTATCCTGTCAATAGCGACGGTCACTCAGGTTGCTCCGGAGGTTGGAAGACCAGTCTCCAGCCTCCGGGCAAATCCCTTGCAAAGACTATTTGGGCGAAAGGGTGATGAGCCTTGCTTGCCTACATAGCAAAGCGGATATTGGGGATGATTCCCACACTAATCATCATCTCCTTCATTACCTTTGTTGTCATCCAACTTCCCCCAGGTGATTTCGTAACCAGTGTCCAGGCGGAGATCGCTGCCACTGGTGGTGGGATGGATGCCGCAACTGTGGAGGCGATGCGTATTCGCTACGGCCTAGACCAGCCAAAGATAGTGCAGTATTGGCGATGGATTAGCGGGTTCCCTAAGGGAGATTTTGGTTATTCCTTAGAATGGAATGCCCCAGTTTGGAAAGTAATCTTCAAGCGTCTAGGATGGACCCTGCTAATTTCCGGTCTTGCACTCATGTTCATGTGGATGGTATCGATCCCGATCGGAATATACTCAGCTCGATACCAGTATTCTGTGGCCGATAACCTCTTTTCCTTTCTCGGTTTCTTAGGTCTGTCGATTCCTGATTTCATGCTTTCCCTAATATGGCTAGTGTTTGGCACTCTGGTGTTAAGGGTACCTGCCTACGGTCTTTATTCACCCCAAATGGTTGACGCCCCCTGGAGCTGGGCCAAGTTTCTTGATCTACTAATCCATCTATGGGCACCAGTAATCATCTTGGGGGTTGTGGGTACAGCTGAGCTCATTCGCATTATGCGAGGCAACCTGTTGGATGTGCTCAACCAACAATACATAACAACCGCCCGCGCCAAAGGATTGCCGGAAGATGCGGTAATTCGGAAATATGCGGTGAGAATGGCCATTAACCCCCTAATCAGCGTTCTGGGAATGCAGATACCTAAGATGATTTCTGGCTCGATTATCGTCGGTGTGGTTCTTTCCATCCCAACAATAGGACCAATTTTTCTGCGTTCCTTGATCACCCAGGACATGTACTTGGCCGGAGCAATCCTCCTGTTCATGACCACTCTCCTGCTAGTTGGCAATCTTCTTGCCGACATTGCCCTGGCCATGGTAGATCCGAGGATACGATATGAATAACATTGCCGGGAGAGATCAGCAAATGAAACACTACCAAGAAGTTGCTGAGTATATTGAAGAACTATACAGCCATCAGGACCTCCTGGATGAATCCATCGCCCACCAGATGAGCCAGGCGGAAGAAGTCTCCCTTCCCACCTCTCAGTGGCGATTAATGTGGATGAAATTTATTCGTAATCGGTTCGCTGTCATGGGTGGGATCTTGGTCTTGCTTTTCTACCTGGGGGCTTTGTTTGCTGATTTTGTCGCTCCGTACCGGCTAGATCAAAGAATGACCAGGTACTCTTTTCTGCCACCCCAAAGAGTCCATTTTTTCGTGAAAGGAAAATTCCAGCCGCATGTCTATGACTTGAAAGTAGGGCGTGACCCGCTAACATTGCAGCGAGCTTATGTCCCCGACCCAGAAAAACGGATCCCCATCCGATTCTTTGTCCAGGCAGAGCCATACAGACTCATGGGGTTGATCCCGACTAATCGTCATCTCTTCGGGGTGGATGAGGGGATTGTTAGCCTATTGGGTACTGATGGACAGGGTAGAGATATGTTTTCCCGGATCATCAAGGGTAGCCAAATCTCCCTGACCATTGGACTGGCAGGGGTTGTCCTTAGCCTACTCATAGGAACTGTCTTGGGTGTGGCCTCTGGTTATTACGGCGGTTGGATAGATAACCTCGTACAAAGGCTAATCGAAATTGTGAGATCCTTCCCGCCTATACCATTGTGGATGACGCTAACCGCCGCCTTGCCCCATCACTGGCCACCGCTGTGGACCTATTTCACCATAACCGTGATCCTGTCTCTAATCGGCTGGACCTGGCTGGCCCGCCAACTGCGAGGCAAGGTACTGGCTTTGCGGGAAGAGGATTTTATCATGGCCTCCCGATTGGCTGGCGCAAGTGACTGGTGGATCATATTCTGGCATCTCATCCCAGCCACTTTCAGCCATATCATAGTGATCTCAACCCTCGCCATGCCATCTATGATCTTGTCGGAATCCGCTTTGAGCTTCCTTGGTTTAGGGCTTCGCCCCCCTTTGACCAGTTGGGGCGTACTACTCCAGCAGGCGCAGAATATCCAAGTCTTACTACTCTACCCGTGGTTGATGATTCCTGGGTTCTTTGTGGCAGTCTCAATTCTGGCCTTCAATTTCCTTGGTGACGGCTTGCGGGATGCCACCGACCCTTACACTGTGTAGGAGAGTATGAGATGAACACGGAAAGAGAGAAATACCTATTAAAGATCAATAATCTGAAGGTCCATTTCCACACCCTAGAGGGAACTGTGCGCGCTGTGGAAGATGCTTCTCTAACCATTGAGCCCGGCATGACAATGGGCTTGGTCGGAGAATCTGGTTGCGGAAAAAGCGTTACCGCCCACTCTATTCTCAGGCTATTACCAACAAGAACCTGCCAGATCAAATCTGGAGAGATTCTATTTCGACGACAAGGCAACAACGAGGTAATTGATCTGGCCAAAGTCGAGCCCGATGGTGAACTGATTCGTTCCATCCGAGGGCACGAAATTGCCATGGTCTTTCAAGAACCGATGACCAGTCTTTCACCAGTTTTTACCGTAGGGAACCAGATCATCGAAGCCATTATGTTGCATCGCCGACTTCAGCCACAAGAGGCCCGGGAATATGCCGCCGAAATGCTAAAAGCGGTCGCACTGCCAGAAGATGTAATTGACGAATACCCGTATCGGCTATCAGGAGGACAGCGGCAAAGAGCAATGACGGCAATGGCTCTATCGTGCCACCCCTCTTTACTGATTGCCGATGAACCTACCACCGCCCTGGATGTGACCACCCAGGCCCAGATCATCGAGCTTTTGAAATCCTTGCAACAGCAGCTTCACATGGCGATTTTGATGATTACACATAATTTGGGCGTGATTGCCGAAACGGCAGATAGGGTTGCGGTGATGTATCTTGGACGTGTCGTGGAAAGTGGAACTGTGAAACAGATTTTCGATAACCCCTTGCACCCGTATACCATCGGGCTATTGAAATCAATACCAAGAATGGGCAGTGAAACAAAGAAAAGGCTAGCCCCCATTCCGGGGAGTGTTCCTGACCCCTTGACGGTTATTGAAGGATGCGCTTTCCGCCTACGTTGCCCGGTGTGCAAACAAAAAGGGTGTGACGGAAAAGATGTACTAGATGCTGTGGAAACGGAGCCGGAGCATTTTGTGCACTGCCTCCTTTACAGCAAACGAGCGAGGTGAACAGCCTGTATGACCGGTGACGGTGATGTTATCCTGTCAGTCAAGAACTTAACGAAACACTTCCCCATCCACCGGGGATTCCTGCGGCGAGTGGTTGGCCATGTCCAAGCAGTCAACAAGGTCAGTTTTTCCGTAAAAAAGGGTAGAACACTGGGCATTGTGGGCGAATCCGGCTGCGGTAAAACCACCCTAGCACGGGTCATCCTACGGGCATATGAACCAACAGCTGGAGAGGCGTTGTTTAAGTGGAATGGAGAAATGGTCAACATATTCTCGTTGGGAAAGCAGGGGCTCAAGGGACTGCGACGCAATATCCAAATGATTTTTCAAGATCCTCTTTCTTCACTCAA
This sequence comes from Bacillota bacterium, assembly GCA_012518315.1. Lineage (GTDB taxonomy): Bacteria > Bacillota > Limnochordia > DTU087 > DTU087 > JAAYSL01. The sequence continues at coordinate 17,607 of JAAYSL010000017.1, forward strand.
CCCAAGAAAAACTGTAGTAGAGATCATAGGCGAACCACTTCTTATTCATGGGATCGCCCATGGACGGGAATTGAAAGTGAGGGTAAGTGAGCTCCTAGAATTGGTCGGCTTGAGTGTTCAGCACCTAGACCGATATCCAAATGCATTCTCTGGCGGTCAAAGACAACGTATCGCTATTGCACGGGCCCTAGCTCTGCGCCCCCAGGTAGTGCTATGCGATGAACCTGTAAGCGCACTTGATGTGTCTGTACAGGCTCAGATAATTAACCTCCTGGAAGATTTACAGAATGAACTTGGGCTAACGTATCTATTCATCTCTCATGACCTTTCGGTGGTGGAACACATTAGTGAGCGGGTGGCAGTCATGTACTTGGGAAGCATCGTTGAGATCGCACCCTCCCGGGAACTATACAAAAATCCTCGGCATCCTTATACAGAATCACTGCTGTCTGCCACCCCAATCATCGAGCCCGGCACCCAGAGAAAAAGAATCATTCTCCCCGGAGAGATTCCCAACCCAGCTGACCCACCCCCCGGGTGTAGGTTTCACACACGTTGCAGTTATGCTAGGGATAACTGCAAAACTACGGCACCAGCTTGGGAAGAGACTTCGCCACAGCATTGGGTTTCCTGTCACTTTGCCAGAACTTTGAGCCTGCGGGGTATGGATACGCAAGCAGTCTTCGGTTAAAAGCTAGAATACAGACATTGGCAGCCTGAGCCTCTTTTCCAAAAACAAAGCAGTCCCTGTGACCAGATATCCCATCACCAAAGGCACGATCTTTCTCCCGGTATCTCAATGAGAACATCACTGCCTTAGCAATGGCGGCAAAAGCAATGGGGATTCACGGGGCGATTCAAACAATGAAAGGGTAGAGATTAATGAACCTAGCTAGACATGATAGCGATAATACGCAAGAAGGCTATACAAGTGCCCATCGATTGCTAGACGCACTAAACCATCGGGAGCCCCAGGGCATTCCCTTTGATCTTGGTGGAACTAAAGTGACAGGCATTCATATAGAGGCCTATAAGAACCTGATGTATACACTCTATGGAGAGTATCCAGAACAGACCCCACTTGTTCATTTCACCCAGCAGCTGGCTGAACCCGATACAAAGCTGCTAGATGAGCTTGGAGTAGATACTATGGGGTTATTTAGCGCGATTCCTCCGGGGAAAACTTCCACGGGAGAACAAGGGGAATACTACACCTGCCAAGATGAATGGAATCTCAGATGGAAAATGCCAAAGAGTGGTGGGCTGTACTATGATATGTTCTACCATCCACTTTCCGGTACAGACTATGACATTGAGGGTTTTGACTGGCCTCTTGGAGCAGACCCTCATCGGTTTGATGGACTTTGTGAGCAGTTGGTACAGGCAAAATCCGCCGGGAAAGGCATAGTCCTGGGTGGAGTATGTGCCGGGATTTTGGAGATGAGCATGTGGCTGCGGGGCTTTGAGGATTTCCTCCTTGATTTGGCCCTGGATCCTGAGGCTGCCTGTGGTCTGATGGATAGGATTTTGGGGATAAAGCTAGCGTACTGGGATACCGCTCTAGATAAGTTCGGGGATCACATTCTAGTTGCACAGGAAGCTGATGATCTGGGCACACAGACATCATCCTTGGTCTCCCCAGATATGTATCGGAAGCTAATCAAGCCTCGTCACAAGAAGCTATTTGACTTTATTAAGCAGAAGACCGCGGGCAAGACCAAGGTATTCTTGCACTCATGCGGAAACATATATGAGCTTATTCCTGATCTCATCGATGCCGGAGTCGATATCCTTAATCCCGTGCAAGTCAGTGCCACTGGGATGGAGACTGCTAGACTAAAGAGGGAATTTGGTGATGCCTTGACTTTTTGGGGAGGTGGCATCGATACCCAGTCGGTCTTGCCCCATGGGTCTTCCCAGGAAGTCAAGGATGAAGTGCGGCGCCGGATCGATGATTTGGCACCCGAGGGAGGGTTTGTCTTTACCACCGTACACAATATCCAAGCTGACGTTCCACCAGAGAACATTTTGGCTATGATAGAAGCATTGGATGAGTTTAGATAGAGCACCTCCACTCCAGGGCGGGGTTGGGTCTATCAAGCCGCCAGAATTGCGGAGATGGTTCGGAAGTTTGGCGAGGTCCTAGAAGTGTACTTCGGTAACCTTGTTTGTTGCGACCTTAGGAGACTTAGAGGAAGGGAGATGTAAGTGCAGTGAATGAGACCATCAGAAGCATATTGGGACGTAGAGCCATACGGAGACGGTCACGTTTCTCCGCTAGTGGTGTGAGTCTAGTTGAGCGCAGACAAGCAATTATCTCAACTGGATCGTAACCCCTTTGCACATTTGTTATAGAACCGGCTTTTGCGTTTTGACCTTGACAAGGTGCCGGAAATTCCAGCTTAGAAGATGTTGAACTCTGTGTACAGATGCCACCGCTACGTGTCACTCTTGCTCCATGGAGGGACAAGGCTCCTTCTTGAATTGTTTTCCGACGCTGTGATAGACTATCACCATACATCAAACTCGAATGTAAAGACGATGTCTTGGCCAGGCCATTATCGAGCATATGCTGATCATTGATCTAGGGCGACACAGGGGGCGCGGTGAATGGGAAAAGAGGTGGGGGAACTCATATTCGACCTCGTCTACTTGGCGGTTATCTGGACGATAGTCCTGGGAATGTATAACAAGTTACGCACCATGCCGGAGAACCGTCTACCGCTAGCCCACACGCTTGTCCTTGCCTTCGCCCTACTTGCCCTGGGCGATACCGGCCATGTTGGCTTTAGGATCGTTGCTCACCTAATGGGAGGAACTGCGGCTAACCCAGAGCTCCTTGGCATAGGTAAGCTAGCTACTGCAATTACTGTCACCATCTTCTACGCCCTTCTCGTGAAAGCCTGGAGACTGCGCTACAACAAGCACTATGGAGTCCTTGCCTACGTGCTTTTTATCAGTGCGGCGGTAAGACTCAGCTTCATGCTCTTGCCCGGCAACCAGTGGCCAAGCGAAATAGCTCCCTTCGATTATAGCATGCATAGGAACATTCCTCTGCTGATCCAGGGCCTTGGCGTAGCATACTTGATTCTGAGTGAGTCAGTAAAGGAAAAAGATACAGCATTCACATGGATCGGTCTGATGATTCTGGTGTCATATGCTTTCTATACCCCGGTAATCTTATACGCCCGAGCCATTCCAACTCTAGGTCTGTTGATGATTCCAAAGACAGTAGCCTATATGGTGGCAGCGTATGTCGCGTATAGTTCAGTCTTTGCAAATTAGTCATCCTTAACCCCAAGCGGCTCCCTTCAGATGAGCACATGATTTGTCATTCCCTCGAGCGACATAAAATCCTTCAGTATCTTCACCACGCCCGCCATCTGATCAATGA
>JAAYSL010000119.1 GCA_012518315.1 Bacillota bacterium
ATGTGGTTCCCACTGGGAGCGTATTGGCTAGGATTGAAGTCGGGGATGAAGAGGTGGTGTCGGTAGGAGAGGGGGAAGAAGCGACTATCCCCGAAAAGGAGAAACCATCCTTCGATTATCTAGGGGGTTTACTTCGGCCGCAGACGGAACATGTCGATACCGATATTGCTATATTAGGGGCTGGCCCAGGTGGATATGTAGCTGCCATCAAGGCTGCACAACTTGGGGCCTCGGTAGTCTTGATTGAGAAAGGCAAAGTAGGAGGCACCTGTCTTAATTGGGGTTGTATCCCCACAAAGACTCTGGTTCGATCGGCGGAAGTATATAAGACACTGCGGCAATCGGAGGAATATGGTTGCTATGCTGGTGACTTGCGCCTCGATATGGGCCGAGTTATATCTCGAAAACAACAAGTGGTAGACCAATTGGTTAGGGGAATTCACTTACTACTTAGAGCCAATCGAGTCGAGCTGATAGAGGGTGTCGGTTCACTTAATGATCAACATACCGTTTCGGTACGCCGGGGCCACCGAGAAATCTTGATTAGCTCTCGCTATATTATCATCGCGACTGGCTCTCGGGCCAGCAACCTGCCGATTCCGGGCATGGATATTCCCAACGTACTGGACAGCAAAAAGGCTTTGGAGTTAAGGGATCTTCCGGAACGTATGGTGATCATAGGTGGCGGAATCATTGGTATGGAATTTGCCTTTATCTTTAGCAACTTTGGTGTAAAGGTCTCTGTAGTGGAATATCTTGACCGCATTTTAGGCGGATGTGATATAGATATCTGTCAAGAGATGGGCCGAATCGCCCGCCAGCAGGAGATCCATATCTATACAAGCGCTGAAGCCGATGCTATAGACCAAGCCGAGGATGGACAGTGTGTCGTGACTTTCAGTCAAAGACAGGAGCGCAAGTACCTAACCGCGGGCAAGGTGTTGGTGGCTATAGGTAGAGAGCCCGATTTGACCGGTGTCGATCTTGGGCGACTTGGGATAGAGCCCAATGACACCGGGCGGGGCATCAAAACCAATGAATACATGCAGACCAACATCCCCCACATCTATGCCATCGGTGATGTTACGGACGAAATCCAACTAGCCCATGTGGCATCCCGGCAAGGAATAGTGGCAGTTAGGCACATATTGGGCCAGGGAATTACAATGGACTATTCGGCAGTACCCAGTGCCATTTTCACCGATCCTGAGATTGCTCTGGTTGGTCTGAGCGAGGCTGAGGCAAAGGAAAAAGGTATTCCCATTGAGGTGGGAAGGTTTCCCTTCATGGGCAATGGCAAGGCCTTAACCTATGGAGAGACCCGGGGATTTGTCAAAGCCATCAGACACCGGGACTCTGGCAAAATGGTGGGAGCAGCCATTGTAGGCCCCAACGCCACGGATCTTATTGCTGAGCTTACACTAGCGATCCAATACGGTCTTACCGCTGAACAGGTGGCTAACACTATCCATGCCCATCCAACCACCACGGAAGCCATCCATGAGGCTATACTGGCAACCATGGGTGGGGCGATTCATTCTGCCACATGAGGGCAGAGTATGGGAGGGTCAAGTTCATTGCGGTTCTTGGGGCTTCTTGAAGATAAGGAGAAACTCATGGATTCTATTGATCCGAAAGACAGCGGGATAGCCTAATGGGCGTAAGTTGTTGTATTCTTGCCTTCTATCCCAGATGATCATGTCATCAAAGATAAACCCCAACTCTTGCATTCTTTGGGCTAAATCCGCGTGTAAGGGGTAAAAGTTACTCTTCTTGCGGAGATCCATCACATTGACAATACAGTATTTGCCTGGCTTAAGTACCAAGAAGACTCCGCTAAATACCTGGATAAGAGCATCCAAGAATTGCTCGTAGTCTCCAATAAGGCCTAGGTCTCCTTTTTCGTCGCCATAGTTGCGTACTTCTTTTTGGTCGGCTGTTCTCTTCCGTAGAAGAATGTCCCAGTAGGGTGGGGATGTAATACATAGATCGATGGAACCAGACTCAACTAGATGGGGTATTTCATTAGCATCGGCATTGTAGATTTCGAAGGCGCCGTTGGTTGCGGGGACAGCCTCGGTGAGCCTCTTTTGGGCAAATTTCACATATTCGGGGTTGAGGTCAAAACCAATGCCACGTCGCCCCATATTACAGGCGGCCACTAAAGTTGTACCACTACCCATAAAAGGATCTAGGATGCAGAGTTCTTTACTTGTCGTAAAGCAGTTGATCAGTCGCCTTATTAGCATTTCCGGGAACATGGCCGGGTGGCCCATTCTTTTCTCCTCTGCCGTCTTGGATATGTCATTCCAGACACTAATAGAGTATCTAGCCCATTCCTTACCGTTAAGATCATTAGCACGTTTCTTGCTCATTTTGCTCATCCTCCTATCAGCTTATCTGGGATGTGGGTTCAGGGTGGTATGGCCGCTAACCTGCTCCCAGTACGACGTATTCTTATTCGTCTACCAATATGCCTCCATGGGCAAGA
>JAAYSL010000120.1 GCA_012518315.1 Bacillota bacterium
GAACATGTCAAAAGGGTGGCGGCGGATAAAGGGTGTAAGCGGGTCTGGGTAATCACAACAAACGATAATGTGGCTGCCATTAGGTTTTATCAGTTGAGAGGTTTTTCGTTGGTCGCCTTATATAGAAACGCCTTGGAAGAGGCAAGAAAGCTAAAACCAGAGATCCCCCTAATCGGAATAGATGGGATACCGGTGAGGGATGAGGTGGAACTAGAGATCCTGCTGTAAGCTGCTTAAGCCCCCCGTGGTGACAGGGGGCTTTTGGGTTGGCTCCACTCAGGCAGCGCTTCAAAATATCTATGGGAGAGGGCGGCGCTAGCCTCGCTGCCGAGCACCGCCCTCTCTCTACAGTATTTAGTCTACTGTGGGTTACAGGTCTTTTTAGTCTCAAGCCTTGAATCTACCAACTAGGCCATTTAGCTCTTCAGATAGCCGTCCCAAGGCTTCGGCGGAGGCAGAAACCTCCTCCATGGCTGCAGTCTGCTCTTCTGTCGAGGCAGCGATGTTTTGCATTCCCTTGGCCATCTGTTCTGTGGCCGATACTACTTCTCTTATTTGGGATGTTACATCTTCTACGGAATCAATGATCTCTGCAAAGTCTTCCTTAACTTCATTGATGACTTCGGTGCCGGTCTCAACTTCCTTTGCACTATCTGCCATAATGCCCACGGCTTTTTTCGACTCTAGCTGAATCGCGTTGATTAGTATATTGATCTCTTGGGCGGCATCGGCGGATTCCTCCGCTAGTTTGCGTACCTCTTCAGCGACTACAGCAAAGCCTCTGCCCTGGTCTCCAGCCCGGGCAGCTTCGATGGCAGCGTTTAGTGCCAGGAGGTTAGTCTGATCGGCGATATCTGTGATGAGTGATACTATTTGATTGATTTCGTAGGATTTCTTGTTTAGATCATCTACGGACACAGAGACTGCACTGGTGCTGTTAGCAATAGTCTGCATTTGACCAATGATTCGATCCATGCCCTGACTACCCCTGGCAGCAGCTTCATTTGCCTTTCCGGATTGGGCCGCGACTTCCTGAATACTAACATCAACTTGCTGAACAGTGGAAGACATCTGGGACATTGTGGCGGCGGCTTCATTGGCGTTAGCCGCTGTCTCCTCGGAGCTGGCATTTAGCTGCTGGGAGGAGCTGGCGACCATATTGGCTCTATCCATGATATCCCTTACGATGTTTCGCATTTGATCAATCATCTGGCCAAAAGCTTGAGCAAGGGCCCCAACCTCATCCTTTGAACTCACATCTATATCCGCGGTCAGGTCTCCTTCTGCAACCTGGGCCGCAACGAGAGCTAAGTTACTTATGGGCCGGGAAATGGTACGGGCAAGCGACCAGGCTAAGACAGCGGCAATTACCATCAGTAGCACACAGATGACGATGATGCGGAACGTAGCAGATTTAACGGGTGCCAAGGCTTCAGCGGGGTCTTGTACGACAATAATGCTCCACCCCGTTTCGCCTACAGGCATATAGGATGTTAGAAGCTCCCTATTTTCAAAGGGATCAAGCAATAAGGCCGTTCCCGTTTCACCTCGCAAGGCTTTTTGCACAGCCGGTGCTGTAGATATGTCTTTCATGTCTACGACCATGTCAAAGTCTTTGTATGCTGCAAGAGTTCCGTTTTGGTCTACTAGATAGGCATGGCCGGTTTCCCCAAATGTTAGAGAGAGGCACAATTCGCTGAGCTTATCTAGTGTTAGTGCACCCATCCATACAGCTTCTACTTTACCGGCCGGGGTAATGATGGGATGAGATATGCCAATGACTGGTTTTTGCAGTGATGAGCTCACATAGACTTCGGATATATATGTATCCCCGGTAGCGATAGCATTTTGGAACCAATCTCGGTCGCTGAAGTTTAGTCTTTCCAGCTCAAGCTGGTACTCCCAAGGTTCTATCAGAATATTGTCGCCATCACCGGTAACCTGTTCCATATAGCCAAACTGGCGATTTCGTTCTAACACGTAATTGATCACGTCTCTTTTGGGTCGGTCGGCATCCTTGGGGATTCCCTTGAGGTCATCTCGGATTAAGGGGATGGTGAACAGGTTCCTCACAGCAGGTAACTGGGCAGTCAGTCCCACAACGCCTTTGGCATCAATGAAATACTGCTCAACGTGAGCACCAAATGCCGTTGCCAATAGCATGTGGTTCTTTTCCACTTCCGTTTCTAGATTGCTGCGCAGTGTCATGATGGAGATATAGCCAAC
>JAAYSL010000121.1 GCA_012518315.1 Bacillota bacterium
AATTGACGGTGTAAACGCACCGCCTTAAAGAAAGTGTGAAACACCCGCAAAGATACGGGGTCAACTCCGGGGAGTCTGGGAAATACGGGATCCTCGGATTCGTAAAAACGCATGACTAGACCTCCCTGGCATACTGATCCCACACACTCCATAAATCGTTGCCATGCTAATCGATAGCATGCTAACTATCTACGTAGTGTATTGTATCGTTATTCCAAAGCTAGGTCAATAGAGGTAAGCAATCCGGCAAAAGAAAAAGAAGCCGTCGCAAGTCACGACGACCTCTTTCCGCTAAGCTTTGTTATCTTGTTTCTCAAGACACCTATTGAAATCTTTCCCAGTTGTCTTTATCCACAATTTCTGTTGGGGTCTTGACAAACTTCGGTACCTCTTTCCCTGCCAGGTGGTCCCTGGCTGTCTGCATGGCGATTCTTCCCATCTCATAAGGGAAGACAGCTAATGTTGCGGTTAAGGTTCCTTTGCTAACATCCTGAATGGCATCGGGGTTACCATCTAGGCCGATGGTGAACACATCCTTATTCATAGAGCGTGCGGCCTGGGATGCCCCTTGGGCCATAGCGTCACTGCAACCAAAGAAAAGATCAATGGTAGGGATAGCCTGTAATAGGTTTTCCGCCACGTTCATCGCCTTTTCCCTTTCCCAATCCGCCGGTTGTGAAGCGACAACCTCGATCTCGGGGAACTTTTCCATGACTTCCATGAACCCACCTTTTCTCTCTGTGGTGTGGAAACCAGGGATTCCCTCCAGGATGGCAACCTTGCCTTTGAACTCACCGTATTTGCTGTGTAGCAACTCAACAGCTTTTAGCCCACACTTGCGCCCCCCTGCTCTTTGATCATAACCGATATAGGCTACAACGTCCCCTCCCGGTAGCTCAGTTAGAGAATTATGGACGAAAATGGGGATTTGGGCCTCATTGGCTGAACGGACTGCAGTGACGATGGCTTTGTCATTGATCGCACAGATACTAATGGCATCAACTTTCCGCTGAATCAAGTCTTCCACCATACTGACTTGCATCTGGAAGTTAGTCTCCCGATCAGGTGCCAAGGACTCATAGCCCCAGCCAAATTCACGGGCCTCTGCTTCTGCCCCTTTGACCAGTGTCACATGGAAGGTGCTCGTTAGTGCCGGAGATACCACTGCCACCCGAGTATTGGCTGCAAAAACCACGGAGCTCAGCAAACATACGGCTACGAGAATCAAGAGACTCATCCGAAGTATGTTTTTCACTTAATTAACCTCCCCAGACTTACTTCTCCATAGACATGTGTACATACCCTGGCCAACAGACCGCCTTTTCCCACCCCCAATTCTGTATGGTACTAGTACCACCAGATGCCCCATGAGACTATAAGATCGCCTTATCTGCCTGTCTTGCTCTTACGAAGCACATCCATAGTCACCGCCGCCAGGATAATCAACCCCAAAATCACCCGTTGCCAGTGGGAGGAGACAAGCAGGAGGTTTAAGCCATTGCGAACAACACCCATAATTAGTGCTCCGATAAGGGAGCCAATTACCTTGCCCTCACCCCCACTTAGACTTGTACCGCCAATTACTACTGCAGCAATCACATCCAGTTCAAAACCATCTCCGGCTACCGATGTGGCAGCATCAAGCCTTGCAGCAAGGACTAGCCCCGCCATAGCCGCAAGAAAACCTGTCATTGTATAAACAATCCCTTTGTACCAGGCAATGGGAATGCCGGACAGAATTGCTGCTTCTTCATTGCCACCGATGGCATAGGAGAAGCGCCCCACCTTAGTGCGTGTAAGTAAGATATGGGCAAAACAGTACACTACAAGCATAAGAATGACAGGAAAGGGGATGGGACCAACCATGCCATTACCTAGAAATCGAAAGTTCCCGTGAAAAGAATAGATGGGGGCACCACCTGTATAGACAAAGGCCAAACCCCGGGCTACTCCCATCATTCCCAGTGTGGCAATAAACGGAGGCAGGGGAATCTTTGTAATCAATAACCCATTAATAAAACCCATTAATCCCCCGATAAACAATCCCATGGCTACGGCCACCCAGATATTCCATCCCATGTTAATCATCATGCCCGCTGACAGACAGCTGGCTAAACTGAGGACGGATCCGACAGATAGATCGATTCCTCCAGTAATAATCACAAAGGTCATCCCTGCCGCCACAATCGCTATCAGAGAGGATTGCCTAAGGATATTCATGATATTAGTCACAGATAGAAAGTATGGCGAGCCAAAGCTTAGTACAACGCATAGAAGTAGCAGTCCCGAGAACGCCCCTAGCTCTTTGCCGGGAGAGAATCTGGCCTTTTGCCTAATCGTAACTTCACTTTCCATTTGCTTCACCCCTTGGTTGCACATTCCACGATCTTATCTTGAGTCGCGTCTGAGCGGAGAAATTCTCCAGTCAGACGACCATTACCCATAACCAAGATTCTATCACTCATGCCAATGATCTCCGGCAGTTCCGAAGAAACCATGATCACACCAACCCCGGCCTCTACCAGTTCATTCATTAGGTTATATACTTCGATCTTGGCCCCGACATCAATACCTCTAGTTGGCTCATCAAAGATGAGGATTCTAGCGTTGGAAAAAAGCCACTTAGCCAGAGCCACCTTCTGCTGATTTCCGCCACTTAGATAACGGACAAGGTGCTCCAAGGCTGGAGTCTTGATTCTTAAACTCTGTACATAGTCAAGGCCCACTGCTTTTTCTCTGGAATAATCAATAAACACCCCACTAACTACTTGGTCAAGGTCGGTAATGGTGATATTCTCAGTGACAGAAAGCCCAAGGAACAGACCTTGCTTCTTGCGATCTTCTGTAATAAGGCCTATTCCCGCTTTAACTGCATCCCTAGGCGACTTGAATCTGACTTGACTCCCGTCAAGGTAGATTTTGCCCTTGTCGTATTCCTGAGCCCCGAATAGGCAGCGCATTAACTCAGTGCGCCCAGAACCCACCAGTCCAGCAAAGCCCAAGACCTCTCCCCTATATAGAGAGAACGAAATATCCTTTAGTTTCTTTCCCCACGTCAAACCCTCAACCCTAAGCACCTCTGGACCTATGGGGACCGCCACTTTGGGAAACTGTTCCGAAAGGCGTCGCCCCACCATCAATCTAATCAGCTCGTTTAAGTCAGTCTCAGCCACCTCGCAGGTAGCAATCTTCTTGCCATCACGCAAGACTGTTACTCGATCAGCAATAGATGGCAGCTCCTGAAGTCGGTGGGATATGTAGATGATGGAGACCCCTTTCTCCTTAAGATGGCGAATGGTGGCAAAAAGCTCAACTATTTCGCTTTCGCCTAAGGAGGCAGTGGGCTCATCCATGACTATGATCTCCGCATCCATGGACAATGCCTTAGCGACTTCCACCATCTGCTGCATAGCTACTCCCAACTCATCCACCCGGGTTTCGGGATTAAGCTCTATTCTTAGATCATCCAGGATAGCTTGGGCATTACTGGTTAAATTTCTTGAATCTATAAGTTTGCCCACAGTCATTGGCTCACGGGCCAGAAAAATGTTTTCACTAACTGTTAGAGTGGGAACCAGGTTAAACTCCTGATAAATTACGCTAATTCCTAGCTCCAGTGCATGCTTGGGATTCTGAATGAAGATGCGATTCCCCCGCAAATAGACCTCGCCGTCTTCAAGGGAATATGCCCCGGAAAGGATTTTGATAAGTGTTGACTTTCCCGCACCATTCTCCCCCAATATGGCATGGACTTCGCCTTTCCGGAGGTCAAAGTCTACATCGTCCAGAGCTAAAACCCCTGGAAACCGTTTGGTGATCCCTCGCATTTGGAGAACAGGATCCATCCCAGCCAAGATCACTCACTCCTCTAATCAGGCCAATGCCACCATATGTTGGTAATTACTTGCCCCCTTGTGGCCATGAGTCTCTCATCCTGCCACTATTAGTAGAGCACATGACATAGATATGGGAGGCCTGGGCAATTTAGCCACATCTCTGAATACACATATTATTAACAATCTATTACTTCATTGGCAGTGCTTCCTCCTTCTTTTTGACATAACGAAATTGATCCGGAGCTAGAATATGTCCTTCCTACCGAAGGATACTTCGC
>JAAYSL010000122.1 GCA_012518315.1 Bacillota bacterium
CCATCTCATTCGGCGAGATAGCTGGATCTAATCCGGCAATCGTCTCCACCGATGACTCTGCCTCCAGTGCTTCAATTAGGGCAACAGCTTCCTGGGCAGTGATCTTGCCTTCTTCCACCATTTTGAGAATCAGGAATCTCTCTTCATTCATGCCAATACCCCCTATCCTACTTTAGCGCCTGGTGGCGCCATCTTGGCCCTTTAATCGGCGAATCGCTTCTTCTGCACCGATCTCGCCTCTATCTAGTGCTTCCAAGATCTGACGCCGTTCTTCTGGGCCAACATCTGGCTCTTCCTTGTCATTGGAGCGTTGCACTGGGTAGCCCAGACCTTCGATAATACCATCTAGGCGGCTCCGCACTGTCGGATAGGAAATCCCCAGGATCCGCTCTACCTCCTTGATATTACCCCGGGCGGCAATAAAAACTTCCGCGAACCACTGCTGTTCTTCGGTCAAACGACAGAACCGGCAAAGCTCAAAAGACCCCGTCAAAGATGTCTCACATCTCTCACAGTGAAGGCCCGTCACCTGCATGGGGCTACCACACACCGGGCAAGCACCTAGTACCCGTTTGTCTACCACTTTCTCACCTCGACCTTCACATTTATTGACCTGCGTATTAATATTATTAATGGTTCACCTTGAATTATACGCGGGATTGCCCATGGAGTCAATAGTAAGCTTACCCAATAATTGTCATTCTCTGCAAAAAACGGAGGATCATCTGATCCCCCGGCTTAGACACTATAGTGAAGGCTGTCTTGAGGCTATTCGGTGCGCAACTCCTGATGAATCCGTTCAGCCACGACCTGGGGTAAACCCGGCATAGCTTTGAGTTCTTCTAAAGAGGCTTCCCGCACTGCTTGGACTGAACCGAAGTGGCGGATTAACTGTTTCTTGCGTTTCGGCCCTACGCCAGGGATCTCATCCAAAACCGAACGAGTAGTGCGCTTGGCCCGTAGCTGCCTATGATATGTCAAGGCAAAACGATGGGCTTCATCCCGTAAATGCTGAAGCAGATAAAGCGCCTGAGAGTCCCGGGGAAGCAGTACTGGGTCTTTTTGGTTATCTAGGTAGATCTCCTCCAGGCGCTCTGCTAAACCTAGAGTGAAAATATCAAGGCCTAGCTCTGCCATTACCTGGCGGGCGGCATTTAGCTGCCCCTTGCCACCATCGATGAGGACTAGCTGAGGCATCTTGGCAAAGCCCCCCTCACCTCCGGCTTCCCGCTCCTTTAGCCCCCGGGCAAATCTCCGGTAAACCAACTCCCGCATCATCGTATAGTCATCGGGGGTATCTTTTGTCCGAATTTTAAATCTCCGATAGCCTTGGGGTGCCGGTTCACCCTCAAGAAACACAACCATGGAGCCGACTGCTTCTGTCCCTTGAATATTGGAGATATCAAAGGCTTCGATCCGCAGGGGAAGCTCATCCAGGCCCAGGTATGACTGTAGCTCCCTAAGGCCCTCCTGCCGACGGGAACGCTCCCTTTCCTGGCGGGTAAGACGCTCCCTTAGCACTAGCTCAGCATTCTGCTCCACCATTTCCACCAGGCGCTTTTTCTCACCCCGCTGTGGTACTCTCAGGTACACGCGGGAACCTTTTTGGGCAGTTAGCCAACGGGTAACCACATCCTCATCGAGTACAGCCTCCGGCAATAATAGCTCTTTGGGGATGAAAGTGGCGGTTGTATAGTATTGCTCAACAAAGGCTGTAATAATTTCTTGCCCTGTTTCACCACTGGGGGCTTCCAGAAAGAAATGCTCATTGCCAATGATCTTGCCACTCCGCACAAAAAATACCTGCACACAGGCCACTCCACCGGCCCGGGCATAGCCCATGATGTCTTGATCGACATTGTCAAAGGACACGATCTTTTGTTTTTCCACAACGGCTGTCAGGGCTTGGATCTGATCCCGCACCTTGGCCGCTTCTTCAAAGCGCAACTCCAAGGCCGCCGCCTGCATGCGCTGCTCTAATTCCCGGAGTAGTCTCTCATGTCGACCTTCTAGCACCAGCATCATTTCTTCGATCATGCTTCTGTATTCTTCTTGAGTAGTTTTCTTGGCACAAGGGGCCGAGCAACGCCGAATATGATAGTTCAGGCATGGCCGATCACTGGTTCCTTCTGAACCGATCTGGCGCTTGCAGGTTCGAATCGGGAAAAGCCTCTGCAAAAAGCTCACCGTCTGCCGAACAGCCTGAACATTAGTATAAGGACCAAAATAACGGGAACCATCTTTCTGCATCCGGCGCACAATCGCCACCCGGGGGAAAGTCTCTTGCAGCGTGACCTTCACATAGGGATAAGCCTTATCATCCTTAAGGCGGATATTATACCAAGGAGTATGCTCCTTAATGAGATTGCACTCCAAGATCAAGGCTTCTACTTCTGAGTCGGTGACGATGTATTCAAAATCTGCGACATGATCGACTAAGGCAGCAACCTTAGGTGAGCTGTGCCGACCGGCTTGAAAATACGAGCGCACCCGGTTCCGCAAAGAAACGGCTTTCCCCACATAAATGACTTCATCGCTCTCGTTTTTCATAAGGTATACACCGGGCTTAGTGGGTAACAGCTTCAGTTTTTCTTTAATGTTAGTCGAAGCCGATTCCGAGACATCCATAGTAGCCATACCATCCTGCTCCTTGACTATTCTAAGCACCCATATTCACCATAGGGCCACCCTTTGCGCCTAGGACGCTACTTCCATACATATGGCGGACTAATCAGACTTGATACTAGAGGATGTTACCTATAGTATCGGTTAGGCATCA
>JAAYSL010000123.1 GCA_012518315.1 Bacillota bacterium
ACATACAGCTTCATGAGGGTAGGGATTAGTATGCCGGATAGCAGTGTAGTTATGGATATGATAGAAAACGTGAGGGGAAGATTGCCTTTGGTTGTTTCAGTCCAGAAAGCTGATGATATGGCTACTGGCAGAATTGAGACCAGCACTAGGCCTGCAGCTAAGCCTGGTTCATTTGGAAGCACTATCGTGCCCAGGGTTAAGGCAAACAGCGGAACCAGACCATAGATAATCAGCAAGATGAGTACGATTTTCCGCCATAGGCTGGCGACTTGGCGAAACTCGGAAAGCTGACAGTTTAGCGCCAATGAAAACATGTTGATTGCCAAAAGCACATTCACTATAACTCTTAGGGAACTAAAGAAAGTCGAAAACACCATCCCCAAACCTAGGAAGACAAGAACCAGAAGGAAGAACTTGGAACCTATCCAATAGTTAAGCAGCTGAACACGACTATTTGTTACCACCTAGCTCCCCCTCAATACTCTCGTTATTAGCCATTGCTAACACCTTCTACAAGAGTCCAGATGGTACCTGTCGCACGAGGAAATACTTAGCAATAGGCCACTATTGCGGGTGCTTGTCAATCTTTTGGGAACCTTTTTTCTGGCATCTCTTGGGGTGGAGATAGGCTTGCCTATCGTTGAGGTTCAAGAAGTATCCCGAAGAAAGAGACAACTGGACTTATAGAGAGGCAATAGTAGTCATTTAGAAGGAATATCGGAATTGAAGAACGAAGATCGAATATAAGCGAGATGATGTAAGTAAGACAGTTGGTCGCTGGTAATTAGGTGGGGAGGTGGTAGGGCAAGTAGGCTGGTTTGACAACTAGCTGTGTTTGTTAAAGGGCAGGCAAGGCAATCTCATTGGTGGGCTAAAAGTAAGCAAAGATCCTATTTTGTAAGACTATGCTTATATTAGGGAGGCTGAAAAATGAAACGGCTCTTTGAGCATCGAGCTCTACTGTCTTTGCTTGTCTGCATTATGATGGTGTTTGTCTTTGGTATAGGTGCCTTTGCCAAAGAATATACCATGGTCTGCATTCCAAAGCTACGCATTCCTTGGTTTAACCAGATGGAGAATGGTCTACATAAGGCCGGTGCTGACTTTGGTATCAATGTCTATCAGCAAGCACCTGCCTCTGCCGATGAAGCTGAGCAGGTGCGTTTGATTGGGGATGCCATCAACCAGGGTGTTGATGCTATACTTGTAGTTCCCAATAATGCTACAAGTTGTGAGCCGGTATTCGCCCGGGCCCAAAGCCAGAATATCATTGTGATGACCCATGAATCACCGGATCAGGTAAACGCTGATTATGATATAGAGATGATCGATAATGTCAAGTTCGGTGAAAAAGCCATAGAGCTGATGGTGGAGAAAATGGGTCCAAGTGGCAAGTTTGTTGTCTTTGTTGGCTCATTGACAGTGCCTGCTCACAATATTTGGGCAGATGCCGCCTTGGCTTTGGCGAAGGAGAAGTATGCCGACTTAGTTCAGGTGGCAGATCGCTATCCGGTCTCCGAAGATCAGCACTTGGCAAGACAGACGTCACTGGAGATTCTAACTGCTCACCCAGACATCAAAGGATTCCTGTGCTTTGGCAGTCAGGGTGCACCGGGAGCGGCTCAAGCCGTTCGAGAGAAAGGTCTGCAGGACAAGGTCGCAGTGATTGGGACTACATCTCCCAATCAAGCCTCGCAATTCATTCTAGATGGTTCCATGGACTATAGTATTCTTTGGGATCCCGGAGAAGCCGCTTATGTTATGGTCTATTTGGCTAAGTTGATGCTTGAGGGTAAAGGTGATGAGATCGTTGACGGGATGAATATACCCGGTATCGGTGAAGCCAAAATCGAGGGTATGAATGTCCTATTCGATAGGCCACTGATTGTGACCAAAGATAATGTGGCAGAATACGATTTCTAAATAAGTGCCAGTGCTACTAGTGTGGTTTCCCTCGCTTTCTAGGTTTTCTAGGGCGGGGGAAACCCGTATTAGTAGCCAGTAAGGGATGAGGGCATAATGGCCGATTTTCTTAAGCTTGTTGGGATCAAGAAGAGCTTTGGTGGTGTGCAAGCACTAAAAGGCATAGATCTAGCCATCGGGCAAAACGAGATTCTGTGTCTTGTTGGGGAAAACGGATCGGGTAAATCGACTCTAATTAAGATCATTTCAGGTGATCTGCAACCTGACCATGGAGAGCTTTGGATTGACGGCAGAGTGTACAAACAGCTGCGACCGATAGATTCGATTAATCTAGGAATTAGAGTGATCTACCAGGATTTTGCCCTGTTCCCCAACCTTACTGTGGCCGAGAATATCGCTTATAGTCAGCTGGTTGAGACCAACCACCGGGTAGTTAAATGGCGGGAGATTAGGGAGATTGCTGAAGTTGCCGCGGACAAGGTGCATGCAGATTTTGATCTAGATGAGCTAGTTGGCAATCTGTCCGTCGCCAACCAACAGATGGTAGCAATTTGCAGGGCTCTGACTCGAAGCACCCGCTTCTTGATTCTAGATGAGCCTACATCTGCTCTTACCAAGAAAGAGATTGACCACTTACTCGAGGTAGTTAGAGATCTACAGCAGAAGGGCATTGCAGTCATGTTTGTTAGTCACAAACTCAACGAGGTGCTAGCGATAGCGGAGAGGGTGGCGGTGCTACGGGATGGAGAGCTTATTGCCACACTTGAGGGAGATGAGGCCACCAACGAAAGGTTAGTCCATTTAATGAGTGGGACAACTATCAATTATTCCCGTTACGAGCAGGATACTGGTCAAGGGGCTAGACTACTGGAAGTAAAGGGGCTATCGAAAAGGAACAACTTCCAGGACATCTCTTTCTCCCTTAGGCGAGGGGAGATCTTTGGGATTACTGGCCTACTTGGCTCTGGTAGGACCGAATTGGCGCTGGCACTATTCGGCATGGAGCCGGCAGATGAAGGTACTATCGTAATCGAGGGGCAAGAGGTGACAATCAATTCCGTAAAGGATGCCATCGATGCCGGGATTGGTTATGTTCCGGAGGATAGGCTCACCCAGGGTCTGGTCATGAAAAAATCGGTGGGAGAGAATATCGTGGCGGCTATTATCGAGCGGTTGCGAGGACAATTAGGCTTAGTGGACTCCAATAAGTGGGATAACACTGTCCACGACTGGATAGAGAATCTAGACATAAAGGTAGCAGCCCCTGATGTTAAAGCACAGACACTTTCGGGCGGTAATCAGCAAAGGGTGGTTCTGGGAAAATGGCTTGCCTCTTCGCCTAAGGTGTTGATTTTGGATAATGCGACAGCTGGCATTGATGTAGCAGCCAAAAGCAGTATTCATCAGATCATACGGAAAATGGCGAGGCAAGGTGTGGGCATTATCCTTATATCTGATGAGATCCCCGAGGTAGTGAACAACTGTAATCGCATCGCGATAATGCGGAGAGGCCGGATAGTGAAAGAGCTTGAGACTAAGGATGTTACAGAACAAGATGTACAAAGACTAGTTGAAATGACGGAGCCCCGCGGGAAAGAACAGCAAATGGCGGTGAGTTCACCATGAGAAAACTGCTCAAGCAGACAGAGTTTTATCTTGCGTTAGTCATTATTCTCCTGGGCCTTATCATTACTGCCTATAACCCCCGGTTCTTGACCGCCGAGAATATCTTTGACCTACTGAAGAGTTTTTCCGTCATGGGAATTATGGGGGTGGGTGTGCTCTTTGTGTTGATCCTAGGTGGCACGCCAGATGTGTCCTTTACTGCTATTGCTCAGGTTGCTGAGTATGCAGTAGTACTCATGACACTTAAGTGGGGTGGCAATATCCTACTCGCGTTTCTCGTGGCTTGCACGATTGGGGCAGTGATGGGTAGATTCAATGGGTATTTGGTGCACCTGTTTAGAGTACCGACGATTATCATCACCATTGCTACCTCGAATATCTTTTTCGGTCTGCTTTATGTTCTGTCTAGGGGTCAGGTTATTTTTGTGATCCACCCTATGTTTCGGCGGTTTGCGGAAATCAGGATTGGTAACCTTGTTAGCCAACACGGTGTTCACTTTGGCCTTAGCCTGATGCCCATTATCTGGCTCTTAGTACTCGTTGTTGGTTGGTTCATCCTAAAACACACAAGGATAGGTAGAGACATCTATGCCATTGGTGGCAATGAATTGGCTGCTGAACGAGTAGGGATCCCGGTGTATCGGACTAGGCTTTCTGTTTTTACTTTTGTTGGAGTGCTAGCCGGAATTGCCGCTGTGGTTCACGCAGCTATTGTGCAGTCTGCTATACCAAACAGTTTGGTTGGTCAAGAACTCAACGTAATTGCCGCTGTCTTCCTTGGGGGAGCTAGTGTGTTTGGAGGTAGTGGAACGATTATCGGGACATTCCTGGGGATAATGCTGCTTGCCATCGTCAATAACGGTCTGACGCTTCTTGGGATCTCTTCGTATTGGTATAGCATATTTGTGGGAGCCGTTATCGTGATTAGCATCACCGTAAGCGCTCTACAGCGGATCCGGCAGGAAAAAACAAGAGTCAAGGTACAAGTAGACACCGAAGGGGTGACAAGCTTAGTATGAAGAAAAGCATTCCGAATCTGCCGCTTTATGTTATGCTCTTGCTCGTCATGGTCATTATGTCGATTCTCAACCCTTCTCGCTTCTTAACGGCGCGGAACTTTTATTCAATGGCTTATCAGTTGCCTTTTCTGGCGTTTTTGTCCATGGGTCAGATGGTTCCTATCATCAGTGGGGGGATAAACCTAGCTATTGTCGCTACTGCCAACTTTACTGGTATCACAACTGCGCTGTTACTGCGCTGGTTTACCGGTGGTAATGCTATAGGGGCATCCCCGCTCATTATTTGCTTATCTATGCTCGGAGGAGTAATCGCTGCCCTAGCTGCTGGGGCCCTTAGTGGGTTTTTAATCGGGTACCTAAGAGTACCGGATATCCTGGCAACTCTGGGGACAATGACTTTACTAAATGGGATCAATATTGTTCTTACCAAAGGGTATACCCTTACCGGGTTTCCTGGTGCATTGATCGCTATTGGCAATGGAGTCTTCTTGGGAGTTCCTCTTCCGTTCTGGATTTTCCTCGTGATAGCTGTGCTCTTTAGTATTCTCCTGGAACACACTGTATTTGGCTATAGTCTGTATATGATGGGTTCTGGTTACACTGCCTCAAAGTTTTCGGGTATCAACACTCGGCGGGTGATCGTGCGAGGTTACCTACTTTCTTCACTATTTGCTGCTCTTACAGCTTTTGTGATGATGGGACAGCTTAACTCAGTTAAGGCTAATTATGCCGAATCATATCTCTTAGTATCGGTATTGGCCTGTTTTCTAGGCGGGGTAGATCCCCTAGGTGGAGCAGGCAAGGTATCAGGTTTGGTAGTTTCAGTGGCCATTCTCCAGGCGATTTCCACAGGAGTAAATCTCCTTAGAATGGATCCCTTCTTCATCTTGGCTATGTGGGGATTCATTGTACTGGCGATTATTGCAGTTAACCATCTTAATGGACGCTTTAGAGGCCTTCTAGGTGATCTTCGAATAAGAGCCAGGTAAGGCCCCCCCAATCTGGCAAAGCTTTTCGTTCATCCTCCTTCTGAACTTAGATCTCAGATGATTGAAATCATGGTCGCGTTCACAGAATTCTGCACGCTCGTAAATCCCATAGATTGTCAAGACCAAAGCCAAATGATAGTCTAAGCAGGAAGTTACAGTATGATGACAGAAGACTAATTAGAGATCATTCATAGGTGAATTCAAAGAAAAGAAGGAAGGCACAGACTCAGCATATGTAGCAATACTCGTAGTTAAAAGGAGGCTTGCACATGGGAGGCAGAACTGCATTCGTTTTGCGCAGGATCTGTATTGCTATTCCTCTCATCTGGCTAATTGCCACTGTGGCATTTGTTATTATCCAATTGGCTCCCGGAGATCCTACAACAATGATGATTAGTCCGGATATGACCAAAGAGCAAGTGGAAAGGATGATGCGGGAGGCGGAAATGCAGGAGGATGTCTGGACTCGGTACAAGAACTGGCTAAGTGATTTAACTCGCGGTTCCTGGGGAACCTCTTTCATGACTAAGCGACCGGTTTTTCAGGAATTTGCTGAAAGATGGCCAGCCAGTATGGAATTAGCCTTGGGCTCTTTTCTATTTACATTGGTATTGGCGATACCGGCTGGCTTGATCGGTGCAGCTAAGCAATATACTCCTACAGATAATATCATTACCTTCGCTGCGTTTTTTGGCATTTCCATGCCGAATTTTTGGTTGGCATTGCTTCTAATCATGTTATTTGCCTTTCATTTGCCTAATCTTCTTCACTTCATATTTGATCAGACTCTTGGTTGGTTCTCAATTCCAGAGAGCTTTACTGTTTTGCCTATCGCTGGGCGTATTGGCCTTGAGTATACAGTTGTACGGAGAACCGGTTTTTACTTAATCGACACGCTACTTATGCGTGACTTCAGAGCCTTTGGCAGTGCCCTTGCCCACCTGATCCTGCCGGTCTTTGTCTCGGGAACTGCGGGTATGGCAGGGCTTACCCGATATGTACGGGGTGGGATTTTGGAGAATATGAATGCCGAGTATGTCAGGACAGCCCGGGCCGCGGGGGTGCCGGAGCGTACGGTTCTATATAAATACGTGTTCAGGAATGGATTAATCCCCTTGGTGACTATCCTAGGGCCATCGATTACGATTTTGATCAGTGGTTCTGTCATCGTTGAGACCATATTCGCATGGCCGGGACTAGGTAGATTTTTCACCGATGCAACCTTTAGCCGGGATTATCCGGTGATCATGATGAGTCTAGTTATGGGTACTACTCTATCTATCGTTGGAAATCTAATTGCCGATCTGCTCTATGGTGTGGTGGATCCCCGGGTATCAGTCGGCAAGGGTTATGGGGGGCGAGGCTGATGGCTGTTGACGTGCTAGAGCTTCAGCAGAAGAAACACTGGTTAGAGCGGTTAGGGGTCGATCTTGACAGTATTACAGGGCGAGTTCTGCTTCGCTTCTTGCGCAACAGAGTTGCAGTCGTCTCGGCATGTGTGCTACTGGTTTTCTATCTTATAGCCATATTCGCACCGTGGATTGCCCCCTATGACCCCATTCAGCCTCATTTTCGCAATCGGCTGGAACCACCCTCTGCGAAATTCTGGTTTGGCACTGACCCTATGGGGCGGGACCTCTTTAGCCGGATTGTGTATGGTTCTCGGGTATCTTTGACTATTGGTCTGGTATCTACTCTAGTCTCATTTCTTTTTGGAATTCCTATGGGCCTAATCTCAGGGTATTTTGGGGGTTGGATTGATGAAATCATCCAACGGGCAGTTGAGTTTACTTCAGCCATACCATCATTTTTCCTGATTTTGACCCTGGTAGCCATTTGGGGCAATGTAGTAGACCGTCTATGGTTGATAGTCTTTGTCACAGGAATCGTTGGCTGGGTAGGACCTGCCAGGATGCTCCGGGGCCAGGTCTTGGCGGTACGTGAATTTGAGTTCATCGAGTCCGCCCGGGCCATAGGCTGTTCCCATCGAAGAATCATGTTCCATCACATCTTTCCCAATGCTGCCTATGTGATCATCGTCCAAGCCACCCTAGGTACCGCTGGAGCAATCCTGATGGCTACAGGCCTTAGCTTTCTTGGCCTTGGTATTCAGCCTCCTAGCCCTGAGTGGGGTGCTTTACTTAACGCTGGACGCAACTATATGCAGGAAGCACCGTGGCTAACGATATTCCCAGGCCTTTTGATCTTCATCACAGTTCTAGCTTTCAACTTCCTCGGTGACGGACTTAGAGATGCTTTCGATCCCCGCAGTGAGCAAGGCTAGGGAGGAGGGTGAGGCTATGCCGGTAGACAAAAGAAAACTTAAAGGTAAGGAGCCTTTGCCTTTACTTGAGGTACGGGGCGTACAGACTTATTACTATACAGACTTTGGCGTTGTGAAAGCCGTTGATGGTGTCAGCTTTAGTGTCAGGCGAGGTGAAAAGGTCGCCATCATTGGGGAGTCAGGTGCTGGCAAATCCCAGACCGGGATGAGCATTTTAAGACTGATTCCTAGCCCTCCAGGCCGGATAGTTGGTGGGGAGATAATTTATGAGGGTGTCGACCTACTGAAGCTGCCCGAGGAGGAAATGCGAGAGTACCGGGGAGTACATATTGGTGTCATCTTCCAGGAGGCTGCCCAGGCACTTAACCCTGTGTATAAGGTGGGGACACAGATCGCAGATGCCTATAGGGTTCACCACGATTGTACCAAAGAAGAGGCCTGGGAAAAGGCTGTGGAGATGCTCCGGAAAGTACAGATCAGTAATCCCGAGCAGCGGGCCCAGGAGTACCCCCACCAGTTTAGTGGAGGTATGCGCCAACGGGCGATTATTGCCCTAGCTATGGTAAATAGCCCTAACTTACTCATTGCCGATGAGCCAACCACGGCACTGGATGTAACTACTGAGGCCAAGATCATCAAACTGATTAATGACTTGGCAGTCAAGGAGGATAAGGCCTTGATCTTTATCACTCACGATTTGGCGGTAGCTGCCGGTCTGTGTGATCGATTCTTAATCATGTATGCTGGCAAGATCGTGGAAAACTCATCTGCCATGCAGCTGTTTTCTGATCCAAAACATCCCTATGCCCAGCAGCTCCTTGAAGCCCTAATCGATGTCTCCAAATCTGAAGATGAGATTATGGCCATACCAGGTTTACCTCCGGACCCATACAATAGGCCGAAGGGGTGTAGCTTCCATCCACGTTGCCGCAAGGTGAAAGCCATCTGCCAAGAAGTAGAACCAGAGATGATCACCATCGAAGGTGATCGCCAAGTCGCTTGCCATTACTATACAGATTACCAAGCCCCCAAGCTAAAGGTGGTGAGTAGCTCATGACTCCATTACTAGAAGTCAAAAACCTGCGTAAGCTTTTCCCCTTGCAGACTGGGGTATTTGAGCGCCTGGGTAAAATGCGAAGGGAAAATGGCAAGGTGATCGTGGATGTAGATAGAGTACATGCAGTAGACGATGTCAGCTTCAGCATTGCTGAAGGTGAAACCTTAGCACTTGTCGGAGAAAGCGGCTGTGGCAAGTCAACTACAGGACGAGTGATCTTGCGGCTACTGGAGCCCACCAGTGGACAGGTTTTCTTTGAGGGTCAAGAGATCACCAATCTCCCAGACAAGGAGCTTGCACCTTATCGGCGGAAAATGCAGATTATCTTCCAGGAGCCTTCCCGCTCCCTAAATCCCAGGGACTGCGTCGGCGAGGCCATTGGCGAGCCATTAATGGTCAATGGGATCATTAAGAATCGTAAGGATCGCAGACAGCGAGTTGAAGAGCTGATGGAGGCGGTGGGTCTGAATCCCAAGATGTATTCCCGCTTTCCCCATAAGTTCTCTGGTGGAGAAAAGCAAAGGATCATGATGGCGAGGGTTCTGTCGTTAAATCCCAAGTTTATCGTGATGGATGAACCCACTGCTTCCTTGGATGTTTCCTTGCAGGCGCAGACTTTGAACATATTCAAAAAGTTGCAGGCCGATTTTGGTCTGACCTACCTCTTTATTAGCCATAATCTAGCTACAGTGAAGTATTTTTGTGATCGCATCGCGGTTATGTACCTGGGAAAAATTGTTGAGATCGGGGATGCGGATCAGATTTTCCTAAATCCTATCCATCCCTATACAAAGGCACTGCTTTCTGCCTTACCGGTGGCAAAGCCGGGTAGCAAGCGCAACGTAATTGAGCTTAAGGGTAGTGTGGGAAATCCCGTAAACCCAAAGCCAGGGTGCCGCTTTGCCGAGCGTTGTCCATATAAGGTGGCGGACATTTGTCGCAGTGTTACACCCAAGCTACTAGATATTGAAAGCGGCCACCAGGCGGCTTGCCATTTCCCCGATAATGACCTAAAGGTGGAACTACCTGAGGTGCGGCTCAATGTCAAAAGGCGGATAGGGTAGGTTAGCCTATGGCCTTGCCGCGGTAGTATGCGTGGGAAACCGAAGATGCGAAGCCTCTGCAAAGTCCCCAAGGCTACTTTTGATCGATAACTTGCGACTCCAAGCAAACAATCAAGCAGACAATCGCTAATCAGGATAGAAACTTACGAAGGGGGGTGTACGGGAAAAAAGAATGGCCTGGTCTTTTCGATGGGGCATACGTAGGGCATCTAAGACAGGGATTTGCTTTGGTACCAATACTGCATTGAGAATCACTAAGATGATTTGCTGCGTTAACTATAGCTACAAGGAGGCAGACCTTTGAAAAGAAGACTTAGCTTTTTGTTCATTGCCTGTTTACTAGTATCTTTGATTTTTGGTAGTAATGTACTAGCTGCCAATTGGGATGAACTTCGTGGTGGGCAAATGGTGCTCCGTATCGGTTCATCGGTGAATAATCTACTGTCTGGCTTTGAAGGCCATATGGATGAATACACTGTGACTCGCTTGCTTTATGATGCACCGTTTCAGTGGATCGGTGTTGGAGAATACCGGCCACAGCTAGGCAAAACCTGGGAAATGCTAGATAACAACCAGCGTATCCGCATCACCTTGCGAGATGATCTTAACTGGTATGATGGGACACCGATTACAGCAGAGGATTTACATTTCTCTTGGTATTGGTGGAAAGAGACCAACGAGCTGCACAATATGGGGCCAAACTTTGATGAGAATATCGAAAAGGTCGAGATCATCGACGATCTCACCGTTGATTTCCATCTGACCAAGCCCAATCCAGCCTTCTTCGATGATGTCGCCCGCCAGGCGATTTTGCCGAAGCATCTTTTCAAGGACGTTGACCCCAAGGACATCAAGGGGCATCCATGGCTAGCTAACCCTCCCATCGAGGCAGCTAGTGGTCCATATGTCATTGAGGAGATTGTGCCCAATGAGCGGATTGTTCTGCGGCGGAATGAAAACTGGCATGGCAGGCCTGCGGCAGGCCCTGATTGGCCCCAGGCCTTTGATGAGTGGCCTGACAAGTCTTTACTTGACCGCATAGTCTTTCTCCATGTTCCCGATGCCGATACAGCGCGGCTAATGTTCGAGAAAGGCGAGATCGACGTGTTCAGCCCCGTTGCCAAGGATGTTGACCGGTTCTTAGAGGAAGCAAAACAGGGTAAATGGAACTACAAAGTTATTCCTAACCGAGGCTATTCCGCTCCACTACTCAATCATCGTCATCCAGCATTGGCAGATCAAAGAGTGCGGCAGGCCATTGTACAGGCTATTGACTTTGATCTCCTAATTGATGTCGTGTATGAAGGTAAAGCGATTCGGGCGGTTTTGCCGGTCGCCCCTCAGATGTGGGTTTACGAAAACGATAAGGTTAAAGAGAAGATGGTCATATATGACTATGACCCTGACAATGCCCGTCGTTTGCTGAAGGAAGCCGGGTATGGGGATGGGCTTAGCTTGACTATGAAGATGTCGTCAGCTAGCGGCTCGTTACTTGCCGAGACTCTTCAGTACATGTGGAAAGAAGTTGGCATTGATGTGAGACTTGAGATCGTGGAGTGGGGTAGCTTGCTTGACCAAGTGAATAATGCTGACTATGAAATCGCATCCTTCGGTTGGGCTACCGGTGGTTTCCCCGATGTTAATGCTTGGTCAGATAAATCCGAGGAGGATCTAAAGAGTGGTTGGCAGGTGGGTTACGTTAATCCCAAACTCCATGAACTTCAGGACCTGATCAACACCACCACTACCCGGGAAGAGCAGGCTGAGTACTTTGCCGAAGGGTACGAGATTTGGACTAGGGATGTACCTGTCCTCATGCTGGTACACACCAATGCCTACTGGTTCTGGAATCCCCGCATTGGTGGATTTAGTCCCACAGAGACAGACTATACAGTTGATGGGCCTGTGTGGTATATCAAGAAATAAGGCAAGAGCAGAGAGTACGTACGGGCTCATTGCTAGTCAATGAGTTAAGCAAAGATCTACAGCCCCAGGTGGTAAGCAAGGTTTACACCTGGGGCTTGGCATCTTATTGGCGAATCTTGGTTATCAGTTCTACGTATTCTTTGCGAGGGATCCAAATAGGAAGGAATGACCACAAGGTCCAGAGAACTAGAGCATCACTCAATATCCTCCGGTTAGGGTAAGTTGACCTGAAACTCATGTTTGCACTTTGACTATCAGGGATTACTGGCCGAAAGGGGTGACTTAGATGGAATTCATCGGGTATCTGGCACCAGTGGCCTTCGTGTTTGCTATGGCAGCACTAGCTCAAATAGGATCCCTAAGGAAAGAAGTTGAGCAACTAGGATTGGAGCTAGAGAGGCTAAAGAAGGGCTAGAAAGTCTACAAATCCGCTAAACCTCTTAACGTGCTTTCATTATAGGAGCAATGCCAAGATCGATCAATTGGCAGAGGAGATGGAAGGCTTACCTCCTGTTGATCCCGCCAATGTAGTGCTGGGTAGGGAGGCTCTGAAGGTGTTTGTCGAGGAAATGCCCTATATTCCCATGGCGGGAACATCGAAGTTCGTACCAGTTGACACATACTATTGGGATAAGTGGCCCTCAGCCGAGTC
The DNA here is from genome assembly GCA_012518315.1 of Bacillota bacterium. Classification (GTDB taxonomy): domain Bacteria; phylum Bacillota; class Limnochordia; order DTU087; family DTU087; genus JAAYSL01. Next base: position 12,541 of record JAAYSL010000123.1, read on the forward strand.
TCACTATGACAGCCCGATTTGGTGGTGGTCAGGATTTAAGTTCATTCTACCGATGATTGAACCAACTGGGAGGAAATAGCCCATCTTGACAAGGAGACTTCCGGGGCGGCCTCAGGGCTTAGCCCCGGGAGCCCCAGAGGAGGTAATCTGGTGCGGCTTGCAAGATACTTACTTACTCGCATTGTCAGCTATTTGCTCATTATCATGGTGGGAATGACCATTGTGTTTGTCGTGCCTCGCCTAACACCTCAAAATCCGGTTGTCAGTATGGTAGCCCGACTTACCTCCCAGGGTACCTTTATGGAGCCTGAGGCCTTAGAAGCCATGCGCAGTTCACTCATGGAAACATTTGGATTGAGTGGTACCCTATGGCAGCAGTATCTGAGTTTTTGGAAACGAGCCATTACCGGCGATTTTGGCCCATCCTTTGCGGTGTTTCCCACACCGGTCAATGAACTAATAGTAAATGCCTTACCCTGGACTATGGGTTTGCTGATTGTCTCAACTCTCATTGCGTGGATTATCGGCAATTTTGTAGGAGTAGTGGCTGGCTATCGCAAAGGGCGTTGGTATTCAAGGGTATTGGAGTCTATAGCTGTTGTGATCTATCCGATACCATACTATATTTTAGCTCTTATATTGATTTTGCTCGCCTCCTACGGTTTCGGGATTTTTGTCGTGGGAGTTGGGGGGTATGCTATCGGTCTAAGACCTGGCTGGAATTGGCCATTTGTCTCAAGTGTAATCAAGAATTCTCTACTACCTGCTTTGTCCATCATTTTGATTAACTACGGTTGGTGGTTTCTTAGTATGAAAGCTCTCTCATCAGATATTACTGAGGAAGACTACGTGAAATTCGCTGAGATCAAGGGGATTCCCGCGGGGCAGGTCATGACGAGATATGTGATTCGCAATGCTCTTCTACCTCAAGTCACCCAGCTTGCCATGGCACTGGGTACCGTCTTTGGTGGTGCCCTACTTACAGAGGTGATTTTTGCATACCCGGGCTTAGGCTCACTGGTTTATATGGCAGTTAGTAATGCCGATTATAACCTAATGATGGGTATTAATTCACTATCAATAATTGCCGTGGCTACTGCGGGGCTGATCATTGACTTGGCTTATCCTTTGCTCGATCCGCGGGTACGTTATTAATCAGGAATCTGATGGGAGGTTAGATAGTTGCAGACTAGGGTAGCAATAGATGATAGTTTGGCTTCAGAGAAAAAGGCTACAGGTACCTTGGTAGGTAGCCTCTTTGATATGTATAGATCCAACCTGAGGTTCTCTGTGGGGATATCGATTATCTTTTTATTTCTTGTTTTTGGCTTTATCGTGCCTTTACTTGCACCGGTGCAGCCAGCCAAATGGCACACCGTTCCCCGTGACTTGCCCCCTCAACTAGGTCACCTATTAGGCACAACTTCACTGGGACAGAGTGTCTTTTGGTTTTTGTCCCGTGCCATCGGTAATTCGTTTGTCATTGGATTTGTGGTGGCTGCTTTAGGCACAGTAGTTGGGGTTATCGTGGGGATAGTGGCGGGGTTTAACAGGGGGATATTGAGCACAGGTATTGGCATTTTGATTGATACCTTTATCGCAATCCCCGCCCTGCCCATTCTGATACTTCTGGCTTTTTTGTTGCAGGGGAAAGCTTCGATATTCCTCCTTTGTGCAATCCTGAGTGCGTTTAACTGGGCGTGGCCTGCACGTCAAGTTCGTTCCATGGTGCTAACGATACGGGAGCGGGCCTTTATTGATGTAGCTTTTTTCGCCAATGAAAGCACGTGGCGTATCATTTATAAGGAAATTTTGCCCCATATCTTATCTTGGGCGGGGGCGAATTTCACTAATACAGTGTTAGTAGCCATCGGTTCAGAGATGGGTTTGGCAGTACTAGGGCTATCTAGTCCGGAAAGGCCTACACTGGGAACTATGATTTACTGGGCGTTGCAGTACCAAGCACTTCTTCGGGGAATTTGGTGGTGGCTTGTCCCTCCGGTTGTTACGACTGTGGTCTTGTTTGTCTCTCTGTTCTTGACATCCAGTGGGCTACAGGATTACAGAGCAGTCCACCGAGTTGAGGCGTGAAGCGCTGATGATAGACAATGGGAGGAATCAGTATGTGTGCCCCAAAAGTACTATTGGATGTTGCTGGGCTGCAAGCGGGCTATGCTTCTCGCCAAATGCCTTTTGTCAGGGCAGTAGATAACATAAGCTTTCGACTCTATCCACAAGAGATCGTTGGTCTTGCAGGGGAGTCAGGCTGTGGTAAGAGTTCGCTGCTAAAAACCCTCTATGGGTTAGTTGAGCATCCTTTACGGGTGGAAGCTGGTAGCATCGTCTTTTGCGGGAATGGACATCAACATTCGATTATCCAGGATCTGAGAGCCACTCAAAAGCTGCGGTGGAGGTATCTGTCTTACATTCCGCAAGCATCCATGTCAGTACTTAACCCAGTGGTTCGTATTGAGAAGCAATTTCAAGAGCTCATGGAGATTCACGAACCGGGGTTGTCTGCTACTGGAAGCCAGGATAAAGTTACAGAATATCTGGATCAGTTGGGCTTGTCATCAACAGTACTGCGTTCCTTTCCGCATCAGCTTAGTGGAGGCATGCGGCAACGTGTTGTAATAGCTATGGCGACTCTCTTCAGCCCGGCTTTGGTGCTCGCCGACGAACCGACAACTGGTCTAGATGTAGTGGTACAGCGAGGCATTTTGCAGATGGTCCGTGATATGTGTGAGCAATATGGCACAACCTTTATGATTGTATCCCACGATGTTGGTATCCATTACCAAATCACTGATCGACTAATGATCATGTATGGTGGCTACCTTGTTAAGATCGGAACCACCCGGGAGCTATTCGAAAAGCCTTGCCATCCATACACACAACTACTGATTGCGTCATTGCCCAGACTAGGAGATACTGGGAAACGAAGCGGAATTGGGGGTTCTCCGCCAGATCTCAGTAGGCCTCCCCAAGGGTGCCGTTTCCACCCTCGCTGTCCACAGATAATGGAAGTATGTAGGAGCGAGATCCCAGAACTGCTTGAGATAACACCAGGACACTATGTTGGCTGTCATCTCAGTATTTGACAATCGGCTGGCGAGGAGGGCTCAATGTGCTAGCAGAGGATAACTTACTTGAACTAAGGAATGTTTACCGGGAATTTCGGATTGGGACGGCGCTCTTTGGTACAACAATAGCGGCTGTTGATGGTGTAACATTACGCTTAAAGAGTGATTTGCCGGCTATCTTGAGTATTGTGGGGGAGTCGGGGAGTGGCAAAAGCACTTTGGCTCGGATGATCCTGCGCCTCCTTGAACCATCTGGGGGGCAGGTTTTGTTGGATAATGAGAATGTATGGGAAAGTAAGACCAAGGATGAGCTAATAAGCTTCAAGCGGACTGTCCAGCCAATATTCCAAAGCCCTCATGATTCATTTAACCCATTGCGGCCAGTCAGTGATTCACTCTATGACACTGCACTCAATCTTGATTTAGCGAAATCTAGAGTTCAGGCTGAAGAGTATATTGCGCAGTCCTTGAAAGACGTTGGCTTAGATTGGAAACGAATCCAGGGTCGGTATTCGACAGCTTTCTCTGGAGGGGAGCTGCAAAGAGTGTCTATAGCTCGAGCTTTGCTGCCTCGGCCACGTTTGATCGTGGCAGATGAGCCGGTCAGTATGGTGGATGCCTCTCTAAGGATGAATATCATCAATCTATTTGCTGAGCTCAAAGAAACCTTTGGGATTAGCTTCATCTATGTTACCCATGATATATCTACTGCTTACTACATTAGCGATGTTATAGCCATTATGTATCGGGGTGAGATTGTGGAAAGCGGTGCAGTCAAGGACGTACTTAGTGATCCGTATCATCCTTATACTGAGCTGCTCTTGGGTTCAGTGCCCAGTATTGGGGAAAAATGGGCCAGCAGAATAGAGCTTTCCGGTATGGAAATAGAGGAGTATAATCTTATTGGGTGTAAATTCTATCCAAGGTGTCAACGGCGCCAGGAACACTGTCATAATGTGCGCCCCAGGCTGGTATCAATGGGAGACCGGTCCGTCGCTTGTCTCATATATCGAGACGATATGGATAAACATGCCAGTTAGATATTGGTATGTTGGTTAACGTTAGTTCAAGTGATGGCTTGGGTATTGTGCAGTGCTGTTCCCGGGCCATCATTCTCACAACGGAAAGGAGTTGATCTCTAACGACAATGGAGAGAAGGCGAGGCTGGAGCACGGTAATTATTATTCTCTCAATCCTGAATTTCGCTGCCATGCCGGGTTTTTGTGATACGCTG
>JAAYSL010000124.1 GCA_012518315.1 Bacillota bacterium
CATCGATTTCTATCGGTTTATCCACCGATTCACCGATATCAATCAAGCGTTTCTTGACCGCCTCTGGCAAGGGAAGCACCGGTACATAGGGTGAGCGACCTTCCCATAGGGCTGCAAATTCCTTTTCGGCCGTATCTATCCGCAGATTCTCTCTCTCACCCCACCAATCACAATGCACATCCACATTCTCGGCGTTTATTTGTAAAGCGGTCCTAGATTCATTTAGTGATCCAGTACCATACAACCGATTCCCGAACTCATCATGCATCAAGAACCATTTTTCATGAACATAGCCATCGCTTTTGTCATCAAAGGGTAGTGGTTCACCAGTCTTGCCATGGGTTCGAAATGCCACCCTCACCTCAAGGTAACCCTGGGCCACCATCCATCCCAGTAAAGTGACACCATTGCGTATATCCTCTGGCCACTCAATAGGCTCCTCCAACTCTTCATTTAGCTGAGCAGCCAAACGCTTGGCATCCCCATCCAAAATAGCCTTCACATCACTAGGCTCAAGATCAGCCCCGACTATGAGACGCATCTTGCCCTCTCGGCCTACGAAGCTAGAGAAGCCCTGGGAGGCAGCTGCCAGGGAAGAGGAACGGAAATACCCAGCCACCCGGTCATACCGAGTGGCCAGACTCAAAGCAGGAATGTAGAAATCCCGTAGGATGTTGACGGGACGCCCATCAGGTAGAGGTGATGATGTCTTGTAGGAAATGCGCCACGGGTAAGACTTAAACCCCTTAGTATCCATCATTTTCTGCATCTCGACAGACATGCTATCACTCCACAGATCATGCTAGCTTAAGTCAAATAGTATTGCCTCCGCTTCTTTTTGCAGCTCCTTATCGGCGCTTTCTGCGGCCCACACTGAAAGCAAATCAAGGATGACTTGTTTCTTGCCTTCGGCATGCTGTTCCAGATATCCCCTAGCGACGGGAGTATCTCCCTCCCGGTATGCCATGATCAGTCCATGCAATATATCCCACTCGTTCTTAGGAGACTCCAAGCGTTCTGGATGACGCTCCTCTGGCAAAGCAAGCCTTAGCTTTGAGCCTCGAATCAGAAGCGGTGCGTAATATCTAATGTCTTCGTCAGTCCTGGCCTGGCTCTCATTAGTAAGACCTATCAATCTGCTTTCGATGGCATAGTTACCTGATCTTTCTGCTAGGCTAATGTTCAAAGATCGCGATATGTTCAGAGCCTCATCATATGGGAATTGGGCTAGGCCAAATATGCCATACAATGTCAACGCCATAGCGGCTTCAGGGGCTAATGCATTCACCTGCAAGCGACCGTCTGTTAGGCGACTAATCTGTTGTTCCGCGACCACGGCACTAGCTTCATTCATAGCGCGGATTGGGCTAACTTGCTCATCCCCATCAAGTACCGGCCAGTTCTCAGAAAGCACCTGCAGAGCCCTACCATAGCTTGCCACCATCTCATCTACAGGGTTAAGCTGTAATGGCTCAAAGTCCTCTAAGCCCCTATATACAGCTTCCCTTACCTGTTTAGCTACCCCTTGACCACCAAAACCAACCCAGGTCGCTGGTTGGGAAGTATCTTTCAACCGCTTACGGCAGGTAAGGAAGATGGAGCTTGCGGCGGAGGC
>JAAYSL010000018.1 GCA_012518315.1 Bacillota bacterium
ATGTTGGTACTAACCCGGAAAATCGATGAAAGCATCATTATCGGAGATGATATCAAGATCACCCTCGTAGATATTCGCGGTGATCAGGTGAAAATCGGGATCGAAGCTCCACGGGAGATTTCTGTACACCGGGAGGAGGTTTATCGGGAAATACAAGCCGAGAATCGAAGGGCAGCCATGACAAGCCAGAAAATTGACTTAGGCAAGCTAGCAGATATGCTAGAGCAAAACACCAAAGAAAAGAAAGAAGAATGAAGGAACACATGTTTTAGTTGGCCTGCCAAACTAGGACTTTGGGATTACCGGGACTATGAGTTGCCGGTTTTTTTAATGCAAAGATTGGTCATTCTGCATAGAGCTGGAATCAGGCTAAAGATCCACCCTAATTATGCCGATATTACTATTAGCAAAGAGATTCATCGCGCTTGCTCTATACCATTAGAGGTGAACAAGCGTGAATGCGGCTATCAGATGGGGGTGGCGCGGGATGTCGGTGAAGGGCATTCATCCAGTTAGTGGCAAGCAGGTGGAGTATTCCGCAGTGGTGAGGGGGGGAGGCCCCTACACACAACCCAAAGGCCAGGCGGAAGGGGGTACATCCCAGAGTAGAGGCAACCCTAAAATGCCAGGTTCCTCAAAACTAGCGGGTAGTTCATCAGGGGAGATTGCCGATGCGGTTGCACATCTGAATGCAGCGGTTGACATATTTAACAAAGGGTTGCATTTTAGAATCCACGAGGACACAGAACGGATTGTGGTGGAAGTGATCAACAAGGAGAGCGGAGAAGTTATCCGGCAGATTCCACCAGAATATATCCTGGATGTCTTAGCTAAAATCGACGCACTCTTGGGTGTATTCATCGATGAACGGGCTTAGAACTGGCCCAGGCTAGCGCTTCTCGTGATGGCGGCAGGTGTTTACTATGGCGGAGCTTACTCCAATCCATGAGGAGATACTCCGTATCTTAGAAGAAAAAGAATCCAGTTACGCATTTCCTGTCAGGTCTAAGGAGATAGGGGATGCATTGAATGTGAGTCCTTCCTATGTCCGAGAGATGACTGCTCTTTTACAAGGTATGCACCTGGTTAGAGTGCGCCGGGGGCGGGGAGGCGGGTATTACCTTAACAGCGTTATTGGCTCCAATACGGGGCCGAGCAATGTGCGTTCATAAGGTTGTCTTTGCAGGGGATCATGTAGGAGGGGTAGGTTATGGCACTACCGACAGGAGTGTATCAAGCATATCGTACTACACAAGTTCAGACAGCCTCACCAGGGGATCTATTGCTACTGCTATATGACGGTGCGATCAAATGGTGTAAACAGGCGGAAATGCATCTGGACAATGGTGATAAGGAGGAAGCCCATAAAGCCCTCTTAAGAAGCCAGGACATCCTTGATGAGTTAATGGTCTCTTTGGATCCTGCGGCGGGTCCAATTGCAGAGGGGCTTTCGCAGCTTTATGATTACATGCGGTGGCGTCTGATTGAGGCCAATATCCAGAAGAATACTGAGCCGATTGCCGAGGTAGTCAAGATGCTGGAGGAACTCAGGGAGACCTGGGCCCAGGCAGCCAAATCGGTACAGCATCATAGACAGGAAGTCAGTGGGGGGCTAGATATTAGCAAGTAGGGCAGGTATCCGGTGCGTGCTAGAAGGCAGAAGCGATCACATCATACCCCAGGGCCTGCAAACGCCGGAGCCATCTAGACCGATTTCTAGTCTTGAGGCGAGCTTCTTCGGTAGCACAAAGGCGGTGAAGGGTCTTAACCTCTGGTCCGGACAGTTGTAGATAGAGGTTGAGTTCCGGTCTTATTAACGTAGCTTTAGTATGGCGAGGGATCGCCCAAAGGCTTTGTCTGGCCCCCTCGGAGCGGAGACTCTTTTTCGTCAAATAGTGGCCCAGAGGGCTTTCCCAGGATAGGAGCCCCTCATCGATGACAAAGGCCAGGGTTGAGGGCTCTCCCCCGTCATCATAGTCGATTACATAAGCCTCAAAGCGTAGGATATCATCGGTCTGGTCATAATACACCCAGACATGAAGATCCTCGTTATAGGCTACTACTTCTTTCATTTGTCGGTAATATACGATGCTTCGGTTGAGTGCATCTCTTGCTGCCGACATATTGACTCCTCCAATTATGACCTGCTTGGAGTATACCACACTCCTGTACATAGCATACGAGGTTGCCACTACCTTATGCTACTTTAAATCAGTTCGTCATAGTAAGACAGTTTTCCTCTTCCTTGAGGGAGAGGGTTTCTGGTAATGGCTGGCGAGGACAGGCTTTGAGGATAGGCGGTGGAGCGCACATGCTAGCTGGGTGTGCCAAAGATGTGGCTCGCCAGTGGGTACAGGAAGAAGCCGTTAAGGTGAGTGGGTTCCATGGCGCCTTCTTCCATGGTTCTGTTAATTGGCTTTCGGATGATGCCATCTTCCCAGAGCATTCTGATGTGGATGTGATGGTTGTATTGGACGTCCCTAAGCCACCGAGCAAGCCAGGTAAGCTTGTTTACCAGGATGTCTTGCTGGAAATATCGTATTTGCCCAAGCATGAGATTGCATCACCGGAGATGGTCCTGGGTCAGTACCACTTGGCCGGAAGTTTCCAATCACCAAGCATCATTCTAGATCCCACCGGTGAGCTAACTAGACTCCAAGCGGCTGTAGCCAAAGACTATGCCAAACGGGAGTGGGTCTATCGGCGTTGCCAACACGCCCGGGACAAGATCCTTAATGCCCCTCTACCAGATGAGACCTGGCCCTTTCCTGATCAGGTGCTTGCCTGGCTATTTCCAGCAGCGATTACAACCCACATATTGCTGGTAGCAGGTCTAAGGAATCCAACTGTTCGCCGGAGATATGTAGAGACCAAGAGGCTGCTAGAAGCTTACGGGTATCTGGATTTGTACGAACCACTACTGGAACTCTTAGGTTGCGTCCAGATGTCCCGAAAGCAAGTTGAGCACCACCTAGAGACTCTTACCGAAGTATTTGATGTGGCAAAGATGGTGACGAGGACTTCTTTCTTCTTTAGTTCAGATATTACCGATCTGGCCCGTCCCATTGCCATTGACGGAAGCTGGGAAATGATCGAGAGTGGCTTTTATCGAGAGGCTGTCTTTTGGATAGTGGCGACCTATTCCCGCTGTCAGAAGGTGTTTTTTCATGATGGGTCGGACGAGATGCATAAATGGGCCGATGGTGGTTATCG
>JAAYSL010000125.1 GCA_012518315.1 Bacillota bacterium
ACCACGAATTTCTGCGAATAGATAAAGAGTTACGGGATGCCCGAGAGATGCAAGAGACTGATACAGACCCCGAGATGCGGGAGCTAATTGTCGATGAAATTGGTATCCTAGAAGCAGCTCAAGAGAAGCTTGAGGGTGAGTTGCAGCTACTCTTGCTACCTCGGGATCCTAATGATGAGAAAAACGTGATTGTGGAGATTCGCAGCGGAGCTGGTGGGGAAGAGGCGGCTTTGTTTGCCGGTGATCTATTCCGCATGTACAGCCGGTACGCCGAAAGGCAAGGGTGGCGCACTGAGCTAATGAGCTCAAATCCCACAGAACTCGGGGGATTTAAGGAGATCATTTTCATGATCGAGGGTAAAGGTGCTTATAGTCAGCTCAAATTCGAAAGTGGTGTGCACCGAGTGCAGCGGGTTCCTAGTACTGAAGCTGGCGGCCGCATTCACACATCTACGGCTACAGTGGCGGTGCTGCCAGAAGCCCAGGAGGTTGAGGTAGAGATTGATCCCAACGATCTGAGGATTGATGTTTATCGTTCCAGTGGACCTGGCGGGCAAAGCGTCAACACCACTGATTCCGCGGTGCGGATTACCCACATACCTACTGGGATGGTGGTTTCTTGTCAGGATGAGAAGTCCCAGCATAAAAATCGAGATAAGGCTTTACGGATCTTGCGAGCTCGCCTACTAGACAAGTTTGAGCAGGAACAGGCAGCAGAACTGGCCAAAGCCAGGAGAAGCCAGGTAGGCACCGGTGACCGCAGTGAGAGAATCCGTACCTACAATTTCCCCCAAGGTAGGGTAAGTGACCATCGCATCAATCTTACTCTCTACCGGATTGATGCCATTCTAGATGGAGATCTGGAAGAGCTAATTGAAGCATTACAGGCAGCGCAGCAAGCAGAGCAGTTAGCCGCACTGGAGGCCTAGGTATGTCTAGACAAATGGCGCCTCCTCTAATTCTGGATCTAATCACAAAGGCCAGTGGGTACCTAGCCAGCAAAGGGGTTGATACCGCTCGCTTAGATGCTGAGTTACTCTTAGGCCATGTGCTGAAGATGGAGCGCATTGAGCTGTATATGAGATTTGATCAACCATTAGAACCAAGGGAAGTAGATGCCTACCGAATAGCCATTGCCAAACGGGCCGGGAGACAGCCAGTAGCCTATATAACCGGAAGCAAAGAGTTCTATTCCCTTAAGCTAAGGGTTAACCCCAATGTGCTAATCCCGCGGCCTGAGACTGAACTCTTGGTTGAGCGTGTGCTTGAGTGGTTAGGTCAACAGGAGTTGGAGGCCAGGATTATCGAGTTAGGTACTGGGAGTGGTGCGATAGCTGTGGCTTTGGCCCATAGCCTTGGCCAAGTTGAAGGGGCGAGACCACGGATATATGCCACCGATATTTCCCCCGAAGCACTACAGGTAGCAAAGGCCAATGTCGACGATTACGAGGTGGGGGAGACGGTGGAATTCCTACAAGGGAATCTATACGATGCTTTGCCATCTTCCTTGGTATCTCAGGTAGATGTCATTATTTCAAACCCACCCTATATTCCTACCGATGAGATTAAAGAGCTAGCCCCAGAGATCTTGCAGTATGAGCCACTAGGGGCCCTAGATGGTGGGGTGGACGGTCTTGCTTTTTACCGGCGCATCTATGCTGAAGGTCAGAAGTTCCTTCGCCCAGGTGGGCTGGTTGCCGTAGAGATAGGCCACGGGCAAGGCTCACAAGTGGTGGCTATCGCACAAAACCTAGGGTATATAGAGCCTAAGGTATATCGAGATTATGGGGATAAAGAACGGGTGGTAATGGCGATATGGAAATAGATGGTGCTAGAAACACACAGATCTGGCGGGTATCGGCCTCTGTCGGCGAGGATTCAGAGAGCCTAAAGGAGGCCCTCCCTATCTTGCAGGCCGCAGAGGTACTCAAGCGAGGTGGGTTAGTGGCTTTTCCCACCGAGACAGTATATGGGCTTGGTGCCAATGGCCTTGATGCCAAGGCGGTAGCCGATATATTCGTCGCCAAAGGCCGCCCAGCAGATAATCCCCTTATCTTGCATATTGCCTCCATGGGGGCCATCCACCAGATCGTAAGGGAGATGCCTCCTTTGGCTATCAGCCTTGCTCGGGCTTTTTGGCCGGGCCCTTTGACACTAGTATTGCCTAAGGCGACCATCGTTCCATCTAAGACTACTGGGGGGCTAGATACAGTCGCTGTGCGGATGCCCGCCCACCCAGTGGCTCTGGCTTTGATTGATGCCGCTGGCGTACCGGTGGCAGCGCCCTCTGCCAACAAGTCTGGTCGACCAAGCCCTACAGAAGCAGCCCATGTGGTCAAAGACTTGCTAGGTAGAGTCGAAGTGATCTTAGATGGTGGCCCCACAGGGGTTGGGGTAGAGTCGACAGTAGTGGATTGTACAGGAAGAAGGCCAGTTATTCTCAGGCCTGGTGGTGTTTCCAAAGAGGCTTTGGAGGAAATCGTCGGTATAGTTGAGATAGATCCCCATGTGCTAGCCTCAAGGGAGATCCCCTCGGGGCCGGTGCGGTCACCAGGGATGAAGTACAAGCATTATGCCCCCAAGGCCCCGGCCGTTTTGGTGAAGGGTGATCCACCGGAGCTTTTTGAGAAGCTTACAAGGCTGGCTGCGGAAATGCAGATCAAGGGAGAAAAGGTGGGCCTAATGGTTTCCCGGGAGCTCATGGAGTATTGGGAAAAGCAGACCATCGACCCTAGCCAGTGGTACATAACCTGTATGGGGAGCCGAGTTCACCCCCAAGAGATAGCGGCCAACATCTATCGCTGTTTACGAGAACTAGATGAGCAAGATATAACCAAGATCATCATGGAAGGCGTGCCTCGAGCAGGCCTTGGCCTTGCCATCATGAACCGCTTGGAAAAAGCCGCCGCACACTGCATTTTGGAGACATGAAAGCTCCTGTCTATTGGCGGGCGGCCTTGGCAAAAAGGCCCTCGTGACCGGTATATCCGCAGTTTAGGCATTTGACGTCAATCTCTGGTTTGCCTGTTCGCAAGACAATTTCCAGTTCCGGTGCAATATATGTGTCTTCGCCGGTATCAGGGTCTTTGTGGATCTCCCGGGCGATCCTGCAAATCACCTCAAAGTGGGTTCGATTGGTCTTACACACCGGACAAGCATAAGGAATTGCCAAAGGGCTCACCTGCTTCTTTGATCTCCGTTATTCTTACCATACATACTCTTCCCCAGTCTAGACTTGGGGCATTCCAGTCAACCAACGGTGTCATACTATCTGTGAAGGATGTAAGACTGGGAGGCCCAAGCCATGGAATTGGCCATCTGCCCCGTTTGTACTAGTGAATTGGTCAATACTCAATGTCCTACCTGTGGTGAGTTTTTTGTCCCTCGTTGTCCCCATTGTGGCAACACATTGGTTTTTGAACAGATGGACTATGGTGGAGTTGCCATGCTACGCTGCGGGATATGTAGCAATGAGATGGATTTTGAGCTCACATCCCTTGTGGACAAGAGGAGCGAATGGTGAAACGGATGTATGTTTAGAGAGGAAACCAGGTCATTTTTGTGGAAGTTAATCGATGCTGCTTTGCCAGCAACCAGGGAACGACTCCTTGAATAAGGGAAGGAGGTTTGTGCTATTCTTGGCCAAGCCTAAGAAGATCTTATTTGTGTGTACTGGAAATACCTGTAGAAGTCCTATGGCTGAGGCAATCTTCCGTAAAATGACTGAAGAGGCGGATCACCAATGGCTAATCGACTCTGCTGGTATCCATGCTGCAACTGGAGCCCGGGCTACTTTCGAAGCGGTGGAAGTACTCAAGGGGTTAAAGTTAGATGTCAGTGGGCATAGTGCTCGCCAATTGACCGCAGAAATCTTGGAGGATGCGGATCTTGTCCTGACCATGACGGTCAGCCATAAACGGAGCATCCAGATGGAGTTTCCTTCTGTGGCCGCCAAGGTGTTCACCATCAAGGAATACGCTGGCAAGACGGAGGAGCTAGATATTCATGATCCTTATGGCTGTGGGCTAGAAGTGTACCAAAGGGTAGCTAACGAGCTACAAGCGGATCTAGCCCTAATCTGGAAGCGATTAGCGGCCGAGCGGGAGGCGAATTGATGTCAAAGGTACATCTCATTGACCACCCCCTTGTTCAACACAAAATGGCCATTGTTCGTGATGTGAGGACTGGGCCCAAAGAATTTAGGGAATTGGTGGACGAGATTGCTTTATTGATGGCGTATGAAGTAACTAGGGATATTGCACTAGAAGCGATAGAAGTTGAGACTCCGATGGGGATGGCCCACTGTCAGATTATAGCTGGTAAGAAAATCGGGGTGATCCCCATTTTGCGGGCGGGACTAGGCATGGTAAATGGCATTGTAGAACTGATTCCCGCGGCCAAGGTGGGGCATATTGGGTTGTACAGGGATCCTGAATCACTACAACCAGTGGAGTATTACTGTAAATTGCCCCCGGACATTAGTGAAAGGGATCTGATTGTGGTTGATCCCATGCTAGCTACCGGTGGCTCGGCTGCTGCTGCTATTCGTTTCATTAAGGAAAAGGGTGGCAGAAACATTAAGCTCATGGTACTAATTGCGGCTCCTGAGGGAATCGCGGCAGTACAGGCCGCCCATTCTGATGTTGATATCTTTACAGCTGCCATCGATGAGAGGCTAGACTCCAATGGATATATTGTGCCGGGGCTTGGCGATGCCGGGGATCGCCTATTTGGCACCAAGTAAAGGCGGGGGAGGATTATCAATGTCGGAGAGGGAAAGCCGCCCTAGCTGGGATGAATATTTTATGGAAATAGCCAATCTCGTAGCCAAACGATCCACATGTTTGCGGAGGCACGTAGGCGCAGTTTTGGTGCGGCATAAGCATATTCTGTCTACGGGATACAACGGTGCTCCCAGTGGCCTGGAACACTGTCTCGACGTAGGGTGCTTGCGGGAAGAGTTAGGTATTCCCTCCGGAGCGCAGCAAGAGATCTGCCGAGGAATCCACGCCGAGCAAAATGCCATCATCCAGGCGGCTTTGCATGGAGTTAGTACAGAGGGTTCGACCCTTTATTGCACTAACCAGCCCTGTACACAGTGTGCCAAAATGCTGATTAATGCCGGTGTCAAGCGGATTGTGTATGCAGGTGAATATCCGGATGAACTTGCGCGGCAGCTACTTAAGGAAGCAGAGCTAGTGGTGGAGCGGTGGGGCTGCATTGACAGATGAGCCCGTTGGCATTAGAATTATATATGTTAAATTGATCTGAGTAATCGATTAATATTATTAGAAATATAAAGGTAGCATGGTCGGTTATAGCTAGCCCCATCTGCGGGGCTGTGCATGGAAGGGGGGAACCTCATGCGGGAATACTATATGCCTTTTGTCATTGCTCTAGTCGTGAGCTGGGTAATTACACCTTGGTATCGTCGGCTAGCTTGGAAAATGGGAGTTGTGGACAAGCCCAATGCCCGGAGACTAAATGAGGTTCCGGTGCCGACAGGTGGGGGCTTAGTCATCATTATTGCCTTTTGGATGGCTATCTGGCTCACCGGGAATCGGCATCCGGCACTGCCAGGTCTAGCGATGGGTTCACTTGTTATCGGCATTACTGGTTGGATCGATGATCGCTATGATCTCAAGCCTCGGTTCAAACTCCTGGGGCAGATTCTAGCGGCCTTGGCCGTGGTAGGTAATGGCACCGTCATTCATTTTGCTACCAATCCGTTTGGAGGCATGCTCTACCTTGGTTGGCTGGGGATTCCCCTCACCATTGTATGGATTGTGGCTGTTATTAACATGTTCAATTTTATTGATGGTTTAGACGGACTAGCCGCGGGAGTGGCGGTAATTGCTTGTGTACCACTGTTTTCTGTAGCCTATGAGCTGGGATACGGGTTTGTCGCCGTATTGTTACTAGCCCTTGCTGGAGCTATACTAGGCTTTCTTAGATATAACTTCAACCCGGCCAGCTTGTTTATGGGAGATACCGGTGCCATGTTTGTGGGGTTTATGATTAGCTCGCTGGCCGTTGAGGGGACTTTGAAAGGGGCTACAACAGTAGCTTTAGCGGTGCCGGTTTTGATCCTGGGGCTACCGGTGATCGATACTGTTTTTTCAGTAGTTAGGCGGTTGCGTAACGGTGTTCCGTTTTATAAAGCAGATCGAGGGCACTTGCATCACCGCCTGCTAGATCTGGGGCTATCCCAGAAGCAGGCAGTACTTCTGCTTTATGGATGGGCCCTGGCTTTCGGTTCCTTGGGTATCTTGCTCATGCAAGCACCTCCTGCCTTAGCCACCTTCCTAGCACTGGTTGTACTGGGATTGCTGGTTTCCTTGGCCAGTCGCTGGGGCTGGATCGGAGCCGATAAAGACAATCAGGAACATGGCAAGCATTTTCTCTAGACAGCAGGTTCTCCCAGGAAATGATTCTCAAGCCCCCAGGCGCTG
>JAAYSL010000126.1 GCA_012518315.1 Bacillota bacterium
ATACCTGCGCAGCTCTTTGATGAGTATTCAGGAAGAACCTATAGAGCATCAGACTGCACAGAATGTGGTAGTTGTGAGGCAAAGTGTCCCTTTAGTGTGAAGGTAACTCGGCATATGCATATGGCCGCCGAGCTTTTTGAGTAAATGAATCACAACTAGCAAGCACCACTAGCAGCAATACCCCACTATCGCATTGATTGTCATCTTGGCCTTGCCTTAGAGCGGGTGGATCACTTGGTCTAAGTTTTCCACCCGCCAAACCCATCAATAGTGCCCTAAAAGCCCCCGATCTCGGGCTATCTTTTCAAATCGAGCAAAAACGACAAGGCCGACAGCCAAGTAGACCATACCAACGGCAGTTGCCATCAAGACACTTTTTATGGGAAGTCGCCACAGTGGCGTTCCTTTTACCATCACATCATTGAGCAGGCTATTTCCCAGGGAAAGCGGCAGAAACTTTGCCCAAGGCACCCTAGTTGGTACTAGCAAAAAGGCCAGGAATACGAATTGAACGATCTGAAAAAGTGCCTGGATTCGCTTAAAGACTAGGGCAAGACCACCCAAAGCGAAACCAAAACCATAGGCACCAAGAACAGTAATGGCCATTAAAGGGATAAGGCTAAGGAAGTCAATATGTAGCCATCGCCCAGTTGTGGCCATCATGGCTAATAGAAATACCGTATGGGGGATTAGATTGAGCAAGAAAGTGGATACTACAGTACATGCACATACCCACTTAAACCCCATGGGTGCAAGGTATAGTTGCTCTAAGGTACCAGCCTGTGCTTCACCAATTAGATTCCAGGATAAATCCGAATAAGCGAAGATGGTAAAGGTCCAGACAAAAAAGCCGATAATGGTCCCTTCCAAACTACCGCTGAGGGCATCTCCTGCCATATAACCCGATAAGTTTTGCATTCCTAGGAAAATGAGGACAAAGAACAGATAAATCGACACCAGGCCAGAGATGGTATTGATTACATACCTGGTCATCATGGTTAGCTCTCGGCGAAAGATTGTTCTAAACAGAATACCCAGATGCATGACCATTTCGCCCCCTTCTTACAACCTCCAGGAAGACTTTTTCTAGATCAACATCTTCATGGGAGATCTCGTCAATAATGGCTCCAAAACTTCGCAGGATGTCCATGAGCAGGTAAATATCCTCGGGCTCCGAGAGGTTAATGATAATGTCTACGCCTGTGTCATTTGTTGTTACGGATACACTACTAAAGTGGGAAGTGAGGGTTTCACCAAGCCCCTGGGGTAGGCTCCCTACTAGGCTTATCCGGTAAGCTCTCGTTCCAAAAAGCCGCATGAGATGGCTTACTTGGTCATTGACAATGACTTGACCACCAGACAAGATGATCACCCGCTGACAGATATCCTGGATCACATCCATATCATGGCTGCTAACCACAATAGTGCGCTCCTCCTCTGTGGCAAGTTGGTTGAGGATATGGCGTAGTTCCAGGGAAGTCTCAACATCGAGCCCTAGTGTCGGCTCATCTAGGAAGAGGAGGGGTGTACGCCGGGCCAGTGCACAGACAACACTAGTCTTCTGCTTCATCCCTTGTGAGAGCTTTCTAACTTCGACATCCTGTTTGTCTTCTAGGGAGAAAAGCCGGATAAGGTACTCAAAGTAGTCGTGGCTCTCTTTGGATGAGATCCCATTTAGCCCCGAGAAGAAGCGTACATTCTCCCACACTGTCAGCCGCCAGTAAAGGTTGCGGCTGCCCTCTAGGACAGCACTCATCTTTTGTAGGATTCGGGGGTAATTTGGTTGCACATCTTGCCCAAAGACTGAAATCT
This sequence comes from Bacillota bacterium, assembly GCA_012518315.1. Classification (GTDB taxonomy): domain Bacteria; phylum Bacillota; class Limnochordia; order DTU087; family DTU087; genus JAAYSL01. The sequence goes on from JAAYSL010000126.1 coordinate 1,813, forward strand.
CCCCTGAATCCGGGCGCATAAGCCCCAAGATACACTTGATGATGGTTGTCTTACCGGCACCATTAGGGCCTAGTAATCCCACCACTTCGTTTTGCGCTACACTAAAGCTGACATTGTCTACAGCCTTGACTCCGGGCTTACCCCTTTCCTGATAGGTCTTGCTCACTTGCCTTACCTCAAGTGCAGGCATTGCCTCCATGCCTTTTCCCCCTTTAGAACACATCTCTTGGTTACCCCTGATCAGCTTTGATTAGCTACGCACTTGCTGCCTACTGATGCAGGTACAATCTGAATTCGTGGTGGGAGAGGGAAGTCCTTTTAGATTGGGACGCTAGGTCCCATTCGGAAAGTCTACTGCAATAAACATGATCGGCCGCAGGGAAAAGATGTCACGTACAGAATATCTATATTATTGGTGGCCCAGACTCAAGTAAGATAAGGCCACCCGATTTGTCAGAGGAATTGTTTCCAAACCTGCTAGATTGTAAGGGAAACCGGTGAAAGTCCGGTACAGCCCCTGCTACGGTAACCATCGACAAAGCCGACAAGGGCCATTGGGGTAATCCCCGAGAAGGCGTCGGCAGAGAGTGACCTGGAAGTCCGGAGACCTGATCTAGTAGAAGCAACACCGTCTTCAGCGGGAAGAGAGGTGGGTTTCTAGCTGTGTATACCCCATCCTTACGCGGTGGGGTTTTTCCATCTTCGGGAGAGATTAGGGGGATTCATGTGAGACAGATCAGAAAACGGGATGGTAGGATTGTGCCTTTTGACGAGGGACGTATTGCTACCGCCATCTATAAAGCGGGGCGGGCCGTAGGTAGCCCAGACAAAGAGTTGGCTGAGAACCTCGCAAGGCAAGTCGTGGCTAAACTGCCGCCAGAACAACTACCCACAGTAGAAGGTGTTCAGGATCTGGTAGAACAGGTTCTCATCGAGAATGGGCAAGCCGCCATGGCCAAAGCGTATATCCTCTATCGGGAGCAAAGAAGCAAGCTAAGGAGCTTTAAGAGCACTCTTGTAGATGCTGAGCAAATGATTAAGGAGTATGTCGGCCGAGCCGATTGGCGGGTCAATGAGAATAGCAACATGAATTATTCACTACAAGGGCTCAACAATCATATCATCTCGGCAGTAACCTCCAAGTACTGGTTGGAAGAGGTCTATCCAAAGGAGATTAGGGAAGCCCATATCCAGGGAGATTTTCACATCCATGACCTAGGGTTATTGGCTCCGTATTGCTGTGGCTGGAATCTAGAAGATCTATTGCTCAAAGGCTTTGGTGGAGTAAGTGAAAAGGTAGAAAGCACTCCTGCCCGACATTTCCGTACGGCCCTTGGCCAAGTAGCTAACTTCTTTTATACTCTGCAAGGCGAGGCAGCGGGAGCACAGGCCTTTGCTAACTTTGATACCTACCTGGCACCCTTTATTCGTCATGATGGGCTGGATTATGCCCAGACTAAGCAAGCGCTGCAGGAGTTCATCTTTAACTTGAATGTGCCCACCCGGGTTGGATTTCAGACTCCCTTTGTCAATGTGACGATGGATATTACGCCATCAGGAACCTTGGCAAGTAGTCCCGTAATCATCGGGGGAGAGTATCAGGAATCTTGCTATGGTGATTACCAAAGAGAAATGGACATGCTCAATCTAGCCTTTTGCGAGGTGATGATGGAGGGTGATGCCAAGGGTAGGACTTTTAGCTTTCCGATTCCGACATATAATATCACCGATGATCTGGACTGGGATTCACCGGTCTTTGAACAAGTACTAGCCATGACGGCAAAGTATGGTATCCCCTATTTTGCCAACTTCGTCAACTCTGATCTCTCCCCTGATGATGTCCGGAGTATGTGCTGCAGACTCCGCCTAGATGCTAGAGAGCTACGCAAACGAGGTGGTGGGCTGTTTGGTGCAAACCCCCTTACCGGATCAATCGGGGTTGTCACCATCAACTTGCCGAGGATTGGATACTTAAGCCAAAGCAGAGAGGAGTTCTTTGAGCGGCTGAGTGCCTTAATGGAACTTGCCAAAGAAAGTCTGCTTCTCAAGAGGCGGGTACTTGAGGCTCTGATGGTCAAAGGGCTTTTCCCATATTCCCGCTTTTATCTGGGGGATGTCTATCTACGATTTGGCCGATACTGGGACAACCATTTCAATACAATTGGTCTAATTGGGATGAATGAAGCACTACTCAATTTCATGGGCTGTGGGCTGGCATCTTTGGAGGGACAAGCTTTTTCCCAGGATGTGCTCAAGCTTATGCGAAAGCGACTGGTGGATTTCCAAACAGAAACAGGCCAGCTATTTAACCTAGAAGCAACTCCTGCTGAGGGTACTTCCTATAGACTGGCAAAACTAGATAAGAAAGCCTACCCTATGATGATTACAGCCGGTGGGGCAAGGGCACCATATTACACTAACTCTACTCAGCTACCGGTAGGTTACACTGA
>JAAYSL010000019.1 GCA_012518315.1 Bacillota bacterium
CCACGGCATCTCTGGGGCCAATATCGTATATACGGAACTTAGGCAAATGGGTATGCCCCTTGATGAAATATGTGATATTACCATGGCCATAGCTAACCATGAAGAAGAAACAGGAAAGCCTGTAAGCCCTATCACTGCTGCCCTCATCATTGCCGATAAGAGTGATGCCCACCGCACCAGAGTCCATCGCAAGAACTCCAGTGATATCCACGACCGAGTTAATCTAGCCATCCTTGACTCCCAGGTAGAGATCAATAAAGAGGCCCAATCTATCTCACTGCTGATTGATTTTGATCAAAACAGTTGTGAGATCATGGACTATTTTGCCATCTACCTAAAGCGAATGACCATGTGTAAGGATGCCGCTGCTCACCTGGGCTGTGAATTCCACCTCTTCATCAATAACCTAGAACTCTTGGGAATGGCAGAGCAGCGGCGAGCAGCTGGACAAATCTAAGGGGGAAAAATCGTGCGCCAATATAACCTGACGAAGCCCCAATAATTGGTGGCAGAGGAAGTGCCAAGCCCGGTGCCGGAGCCCGGGGAAACTGTTATTGCCGTGAAAAGTGTGGGAATCTGTGGTTCAGACATCCACGCCTATTACGGTCAGCACCCATATATCTCCTGCCCCATCGTACCAGGGCATGAGTTTGCGGGGGTAGTTACCCAAGTGGGAGATGGAGTGGATGAAGCGTGGTTAGGTAAACGGGTCACAGCTTTACCTTCCCTTGTCTGTGAAGAGTGCCACAACTGCCGCACTGGTAGGTTCAATATCTGTCAGGAACTAAAGGTCATCGGGTGCCAAAGTGATGGTGCCTTAGCAGAGTTCGTCAAAGCACCGGCAGATAAGCTTTTTCCCTTGCCTGAGGAAATGACCTGGGAGGAAGCTACATTAGTCGAACCTTTAGCGGTAGCTGTCCACGCGGTGCGAACCGCAGGGGATATTGTCGGACAAAGGGTAGTGGTTTACGGTGGTGGCACTATTGGCCTTTTGGTCATGCAGGTAGCTAAGGCGTATGGAGCCAAAGAAGTAATCTTGAGTGAGCCAAATCCATTTAGGCGTAATCTCGCCAAACAGCTAGGCGCGGATCATATTATCGACCCGACTGAAGTACAACCGGCAAAGTGGCTAAATAGCAAGTTTGGCCCAGAGGGTGTGGACCTTTCTTTCGAGTGTGTAGGGATCGAGGCCACAGTTCATCAGGCTATTTTGTCTAATCGTAAGGGAACTACCATTGTGATTGTCGGGGTTTTCAGTAAGCCAGTCATGGTAGATCTGGGCTTGGTACAGGATCGAGAACTCAGGCTTTTGGGAACACTCATGTACACCAAGACAGATTTCACTGAGTCCATAGAGTTGCTTTCCAAAGGCAAAGTCCAAGGGCTGCCTTTAGTCACCCACCAACTAGATTTTGCTGATGCACTCCAGGCTTTTGATATAATCGAAAAGGAAAAGGGCAACTGTATCAAACTACTGATCAAAGCTGCCCGATAACCAGTTCAGATAATATACATGCTAAAGCGATAGGGATCGGGTGGATTATCGAGTGTGAGGATCTAGCCGATCCCTTAGTCCATCACCCAGCAAATTTAGAGCTGTAACTACCAGAAAAATCGCAAGTCCCGGTGCCAAGACCAACCATAATGCTTTACCCATATAGGGTTGAGCCTCCTTGAGCATCCTGCCCCAACTGGCATCTGGTGGTTGGATGCCAAGCCCTAAGTAACTCAAAGAAGCCTCGGTCAGAACCGCAGTGGAAAAGGTGATCGTGGCCTGTACTACGAGAGGCCCGATTGTGTTGGGTAGAATGTGCCGCCGGATAATGTGCCCATGCTTGGCCCCTAAGGCATTAGCCGCTTCTACATAAAGGGCACTCCGCCCAGCCAAGAAAACACCCCGGGTAATTCGGGCAAAAAGCGGTAGATTGGCAAGTCCAATGGCCAAAATGGTATTGGACACACCCGTGCCCAGCACACTAACCAGCATGATGGCTAAGAGGATCCCGGGAAAGGCCATCAGCCCATCAATCATCCGCATGATCACTTCATCCCACCAACCGCCTTTGTAGCCGGCCCATGCCCCTAGTGCTACCCCGGCCAATGCAGCAAGTAGGGTACTTCCCAGCCCCACTTGCAGAGCTACCCTGCTACCATAGGCGATCCTACCTAAAACATCACGGCCAAAATGATCGGTTCCTAGCCAATGAGCTGCACTTGGTGGAACTAACCGAGCCCGGATATCCATGGCATTAGGCAATGGAGCTAGACCCATCCAACTAGCCAAAGCCAAAACCAAGACAGGTAGAACGAGGAGTGCCCCGAGCCAAATACTAAGCCCGCCCCCTTTGAGCTTTACAGGTTTAAACTGCCAAAGGTGTTCTCGTTCTCGACCTTCCGCAGCCAACTGCTTTTCTCGCCAGACTACGGCCACAGCCCCATTCTCCTTCCCTTTGACCCAGACCTATCCGCAAGGCCAAGGGCATGCGCCTTTGCCCAATCATCCATTCCCTACTCATAGCGAATCCTTGGATCTAGTGCAAGGTACAGAACATCTGTACCAAAACTGGTCAGAACAACAGCTAGCGCCACAAATAGTGCGACACCTTGCACCAGTGGCAAGTCCCGATAGCCAATGGCCTGCAGCAACAGTCGGCCAAGACCCGGTAAGGCAAAGACTTCTTCTGCCACTATACTTCCAGCCAAGAGTCCCGCAAAATGCATACTAGCCACAGTCACCACTGGGATCAGGCTGTTTTTTAGAGCATGTTTGTAGATAATCACCTGTTTCGGTAGCCCCTTGCTTAACCCGGTACGGATGTAGTCCTTGTTTAAAGCATCAAGCATCGTCGCCCGGGTAATCCTGGTGACTAGTGCGATGCGATGGGAGGCCAAAGCCAAGGCCGGCAAGAAAAGCGATAGCAAAGCTTGCCAAGGGTTAATACTCCACGGAACAAAACCCCCGGGTGGTAGGATCTGCCAACGCACAGAAAAGAGGAGTAGTAGCAAGATACCCAGCAAAAAATGGGGGATAGCTAATCCGATTTGGGAAATAAAGATGGTCAAATAGTCAGCTACCCCTCCCCTATGGGCAGCAGCATAGGCCCCCGCGGGCACTCCTATGAGCACAGTCAGTATCATCGCCAAGACAGCCAGACCAAGTGTCACCGGCAAGCGTTCCAAGATCAGTTCCACCACAGGCCGCTGAAGGCGGATGGAATTACCTAGATCTCCCGTGGCAATACCTTTGAGCCACTGCCAATACTGCACATGCCAGGGCTCGTCTAGACCTAATTCCCGCCTGAGACTAACTAGTACATCTGGATCAGCCTCTGTACCTACCATCAGCAGAGCCGGATCCCCAGGTATGATATAAAACACCGCAAAAGTAATGGTACAAGCAATAATCAGGGTAACTAACAGCGCGCCAATGCGCCGCCACAAATACTGCAAGGGAACCACCATATCTTCCAGTTATTTTTCGAAGTATACATAGCGGATGTCATCAACATACTTTGGATAGAATCGCCAGCCGGACACCTCATTCCTCATGGCTACCAAATCATTGGGATCCATGATGTAGACGGCAACAGCTTCTTCTGCCAGGATCTCTTGGCAACGGCGATAGATGGCCTGCCGCTGGGCAAGATCCGTTATCTTCAGGCCTTCCTCAATTAGGTTATCATATTCTTTGTGGCGGAAGTTGCTGAAATTCCTGGCATAGTCAGACGTATAACGGTTGAGGACTGTATGGGGGTCCAGTTTGCCAGTGAAACCCACAATGGTCAGCTCATAATCCCGCTTGGCGTAGATGCGATCCAGCCATGTACCCCATTCTACCAATTCAATCTTAGCTTGGATCCCCACATCTTGTAGCATGGCAGCCACCATCTCACCGGTTTTCACATGTAGATCATAAGCTGCCGGCAACGACAAAGTAACTGGGAACCCTTCTGGATAACCGGCCGTGGCCAAGAGTGTCCTCGCTTTTACCGGATCGTACGGATAGTGCTCAGATAGATCGGCATAATAGGTATCCATCCCCGGGCTCATATTACTACCTATCTTGCTGCCAAATCCCCAGGCAGCCCCTTCGATCAACAAATCCTTGTCAATAGCATAGTTGATCGCCTGCCGCAGGCGGACATCAGTGAAGGGCTCTCGATCTAGATTGATAGCCATTAATTGCACCAAGTTCATCGGTCCTTGCAACAATTTGAGATCATGAGCCGCCTCCACCTCCCAGGCTACATCCGGTGAGAGCCTAGGGATAGCATGGACAGCACCGGCCTTGAGATTGAGCATAGCAGTTGAAGGATCAGGAATAATCTTAAAGGTAACAAGATCCAAATAGGGCACGCCTTTCTCCCAGTATTCATCGAAGCGAGCCAACTTCACATGCTGCCCTGTCATCCATTCCACAAACTTAAAGGGCCCAGTACCCACTGGCTGCGTAGCGATGGTCGCCACCGCTTCCTCAGGGATAATGGCGGCATCAGCTAGCTCACTTAAGAATGGCGCGTATGGCTCTTTGAGTGTTATGCGAATTCGGCTATCATCTAGCATAGCAAGTTCGCTAATGTTCTTATGCCAGGTTAGAGGGTAACCTGTGGCATCATCCCGAATCCTCTCCAGGCTAAATCTGACATCATCAAGGGTCAATTTCCTGCCATTATGAAAGCGGACGCCTTTCCTCAGCTTAAATGTATAGACTGTGCCATCTTCTGATATGTCCCAGCTCTCTGCCAAACAAGGTATGATCCCGCCGTCTGTATCATAACTAATTAACCCTTGGTAAATATTGAAATCGATCTCTTTAGTTGCCGCTGCTACGGCTTTATGCGGATCGAAGGTATCAGGTTCTAAAGGTACAGCTACTACCAAATGGCCACCGGACTGGGGCGTGGCTGCCGCCAGACCAAAGCCGTGGCTGGACAAGAGTAGGCAACACACCATGGCCACCAATCTCCAGTACTTTCGAGACAATAGCCGACGAGCTAAGCTCCTTTGTCTGTCTCTCACCTTCCCCACTCCTTTTCCTCTCTTTTTCCTTCCATTATACTAAGATACCTTTGCCTATAGAGTAAACATCGGGTTAACCTTTGACTAATGCTCTACCAATTCTTGCCCAGACCATCGATGACTGCTTGGGTGAACTCCCGGGTAGTAGCTGTGCCACCTAAGTCCCCAGTACAAACACCGGCCTCTAGACACCGGAAGGCCGATTTTTCAATAGCTATCCCACAAGCCCGGGCCTTCCCATCGGGAAAAGTCCTAAGTAGAGCTGCACCTGCCAAGATCATAGCCAAAGGGTTGGCCTCGTTCTTGCCTTCAAGGGCTGGCGCAGTGCCATGGGGGGCCTCGGCCATGACAACTCTGGGTGATAAGTCTGCTTCGAAACCAATGACCAGTGATTCTGCCCCAGCAATGGAGCCAAACATCTGTAGAACTAGATCAGACAGACAGTCACCATCCCGATTAAGTGCCGGTATCACCAAGGCTTCCCCATGGGCACGACACAAAAGTGCATATGTGGCATCGATCAACTGTGGTTCATAGGGCACATCTGGGTATCTGGCCGCGGCGGCATCCATCTCCTCCTTGAGCATACCTTCATAAATGGGGCTAACCGTGTATTTTGGCCCCCCGAAGACTTTACCACCCACGCTTCGGGCATGGCGAAAGGCATACTCCGCCACATATTGACATATCTCCCGGGAGATGCCCTCTGTGCGGTAAGCTTTCTCCTCTGCCCCTTTACCTTCCCGCCACTCCTTAGCTCCATAGGCATCCCCCACGGCCATTCGTACGACGGTAATAGGCGACTTGAGATCCACCACTGGATTAATCCCCGGTAATGGTCGACCGGTTCTCACGATCACCTGGGCATCTAGTGCCTCCCTCAGTATAGCATTGGGGCTCCCTACATCACCTTTTCCCTCTGGCGTGATGGTGGCTGCCTTTAGCCCATATCCCGCCTTTGTCATGGCCCTAGCCGCCTCCCACACAACCTGGTTGTTGGTCTGGCGCCGATATGCTAAACTAAGGTCAAAATACTCGAAATCAATCTCTATACCGGTCACCTTGGGATCCAAGATCCTAAGTGCCTCTTCTAAGAGCTCTTGCCCTGTCTGATCGCCCTTTAGTACTATGACAGTCTGGCTCATGACTTTTCTCCTTCCCTTTGCGGCCAACTTGGATGATTTCCTTCGCGACCGATTCCTGCTCGGATCTTTCCCGGCAATCTATGGTGCTTTTGGAATCTTACCGTTCCATCATCCTTCTTTTTATTCGCTATGTGGATCCTGATCCCTGCTGTAGACCGTGGTAGCGTTCAGGTGATGGCAGGATGTATGGCGTGACAAGATGCTTGCGTGATAAGATGGCTTTTCTGACCGACTTGGTTATGATATACTCTTTTGAGTAAGGGCAAATCTAGGATAGGTGATTGGTATGAAATCAAGAATTGTTGCTTGGGGCTTAGTTGCACTACTTGTCTTGGTTGGCCTGCGGGTGGCCTTTACCGAACCCCGCCGCGCTGAGCCTATCTCCGATACCCGGTTTCTTATGGGTACATTGGTGGAGATGCGGATCTATGGATCCCAGAAAGTGCTCAATGCGGCTTTCGACCACCTAAAGCACCTAGATGAGATGATGAGTCGCACCCAACGCGGTAGTGAAGTCTATCAGATTAACCGAAAGGCAGGCCGTGATTGGGTATCTGTTAGCCCTGATACCTATAAGATAGTGGAGGCCGCCCTGGAATATGCTATACTAACCAATGGCCTGTTTGATCCGACTATCGCTCCTTTGGTGGATCTTTGGGGTATTGGTACTAGTCACGCCCAAATACCAGAGACAGCGGCACTCAAAGCTGCCCAGGATTTGATTGACTACCGGTCTGTAGAACTAGATGCCAAGGGCAAGCAGGTGAGGTTGTCAAACCCAGACATGGGCCTTGATTTGGGTGGTATAGCCAAGGGCTATGCCGCGGATTCTGTAGTGGCGCTCCTTCGAAACAACGGTGTAAAGAGCGGGTTTATCAGTTTAGGTGGTAATGTTTACGTCATCGGTGGTAAACCAGATGGCTCTCCCTGGCGTATTGGTATTCAAGATCCTTTTGCAGCACGGGGCGTGCATACCGCCGTCTTAGAGGTAAGGGACACTTCCATCGTGACTTCCGGACCGTATGAACGGTATTTTATCAAGGACAATCGACGCTATCATCATATACTAGATCCAAGTACCGGCTACCCCGCCGACAACTGCCTGGTTAGTGTTACCATTGTTACCCCATGCTCAATGACCGCAGATGCACTGTCTACTGGAGTCTTCCTTTTGGGTAGAACACGGGGCTTAGCCCTCCTGGAAGAGCTTGATGGTGTTGAAGGCATCTTGATCACTAGCGACCGGCAAGTCTATGTTACCAGCGGCCTTCGGGGTCAATTGAA
>JAAYSL010000127.1 GCA_012518315.1 Bacillota bacterium
ATTAGGCGAAGGATTCGCACTCCTCATCTTCATGTTAGGACACTGGCCATTGGTAGGCTTACTCAAACCACGGTGGCCTATGTGTATATCAAGGGCCTAGCTGATGATGGTCTAGTTCAAGAAGTCAAGCATCGCCTAGAACGCATCGATATTGATGGAGTACTGACTAGTGGCTATCTGGAGGATTTCATCGAGGATACTCCCTTCACACTCTTTCCTTTGGTACTCAACACAGAAAGGCCTGATCGGGTAGCTGCCCATATACTGGAAGGGAAGGTTGCCATCTTCACCGATGGTACCCCAGAAACCTTGGTAGTGCCTGTCACACTGATTGCCACATTGCAGGCTCCGGATGACTACTATGAGCGGGCGACCATCGGCTCCTTTATTCGGTTTGTGAGGATTGTTGCTTATACCACTGCCATTCTCTTACCAGGTACTTATGTGGCCTTAGTCAATTTCCATCAGGAGCTCTTGCCTACAGCATTGCTCTTACGGGTGGCTAGTTTTAGAGAAGGCATCCCCTTTCCGGTGGTGGCAGAGATCCTAGTCATGGAGTTCCTCTTTGAGGTGTTGCGGGAAGCTGGAGTGCGTCTACCCCGAGCAATCGGCTCTGCTCTTAGTATAGTCGGGGCACTGATCCTCGGTGATGCCGCTATCGGAGCCGGCTTAGTCTCTCCTTCGGTGGTGATCATTGTCGCCTTAACAGCCATCTCTTCCTTCTCCGCACCGACTTTCTCAGCGGCAATCGCCGGTCGCCTATTAAGGTTTGTCTTTATCATATTGGCAGGTACTTTTGGACTCTTTGGCCTTCAGTTTGGCCTCTTAGTACTGATCACCCACCTGAACAGCCTACGTTCCTTTGGTGAACCATATCTATCTCCAATGACGCCTTTGATACTTAGCGACCTAAAGGACACCTTTATCCGAGCACCTTGGTGGAGAATGGTCTACCGCCCGGGAGGGCGAGAGCGGAAGCGGCAAGACATTGGGCAAAGACCTCGGCCTCGTCCAGATGAGAGCCAATCTTAGCTAGTCGAGCCTATAGGGTACGATAGTGCGGGGAAGATGATGCTAGAATGGTTAACCGGAACAATAAAGGTAAGAAAATGCCTGGAGGACAGATAGCCAACCGCCAATTGCTGTCTATCTTATTCATCATGCGTTCTACCTTGGCCATCGCCTTCTTACCGGTGGTCACCACCGGTAATGCTAGGCAGGATGCCTGGGCGGCCGGTTTGCTGACAGGGGTTTGCTCAGCCCTAATTACGGTGGCCATTGGTGGCCTAGGTCCTAAGTTCCCCGACAAGACAGTGGTAGAGTATAGCCAGGAGCTCTTGGGTACATTCCTGGGCAAATTTGTGAGCTTGATTTATCTTACCGTTTTTCTCTTGCTGGCCTCAATCGATGTAAGGGTTTATGGAGAAGTGCTGGTAACAGGGTTTATTCCCGAGACGCCTTTGCTGTTTATTATCTCGACTATGGTTATTGCTTCAACTTATGCCGCCTTCCACGGTGTCGAGATCATCGCCCGCAATGCCGAATTTGTTTTCCCCCTGTTTGCTGGCATTCTCCTTGTGACATTTGTGGCGGCAATTCCCAGTATTGACATCGGCAGGCTACAACCGGTTTTGGCCCGAGGTGTAAAGCCGATCTTGATCGGCAGTATTACCCCGATTAGTGTTGTTTTGCAGATGATGACGTTGCCTTTTCTGCTCCCTAGAGTCAGAGAGCCAAGTAAGGCAGTAAACACTGCCATCTGGGCGGTAGTCCTCGCATCAGTATTGCTGGCCGCTGGAGCTTCTATCACAATTGGAGTTCTAGGTGCAGACTTGGCGGAGCGTTCAGTGTTTCCGTTTTTCGTTTTGGCCCGGGCCATCAGATTAACAGATTTTCTGGAGCGGCTGGAGGCTCTGATTGTATTCCCCTGGGGGTTTGGGTTGTTTATTGGGGTGGCAGTCTACATATATTGTGGTGCCAAAGGTTTGTCACAGGTGTTTGGCTTAAAGGACTACCGGCCCTTACTTCCCGCCATGGCCGTCATCTGGATAGCCATGTCTTTACATCTTGCAACTGACGTATTTGAGCTAACCCGGTTTCTAAAGCCCGATGCCCTTGGCCCTTTGGCATTGTTCCTCATTGGTATACCCCAGGGCTTGCTTTGGCTAGCCTATGGGGTCAAGACCCTACTTTCTCGCATGGGAGGGTGAAGATGAACTGGCGGCGTCTAATCATCTATGGGGTGACTATACTGGCATGTGCTTCCTTGGCAGTAGGGTGCTGGAATCGTAGGGAACCTGAGAATATTGCATATGTTTTGGGGCTCGGCTTTGATTATGACAAGAAAACTAGGTTGTATAAGGCGTATGCTCAGTTTAGCAACCCCAAAGGGGCCGGAGCCGGGGCCAGTAATCCTTCACAAGGGGGCAAGGGCTCACCGCCGCAAGCCGCCTGGACAACCTGGGCCCATGGGACAACTCCCTATGAAGCGATTTTCAATTTAGTGCCTCTAGTGTCACGACAGTTGTCTGGTTCTCATGTGGCTATCGTAGCTATATCTGAGGAGCTCGCTAGGTCTGGGATAGGCCCGGTACTCGATGTTTTCGAAAGGGAACGGGCCCTGCGAATCACGACCCGGCCTGTGGTGGTGAAAGGGGATCTAGAAAACCTGTTTATGGCAGATTTGCCTCTGGAGGAGATCACCTCCTTGGGTATATCTCGGGAGCTTTCCGTTGCCCGGCTGCAGCGCTCCATTGTCCCGGCAAAATACCTAACAGAGATCATTGATACTTTGGCTCAGCCTGGCAAGGAACCCTTGATACCCAAAATTGAGGTTTTTGAAACCAAGGCTCAATCACAAGGTGAGCCAAAGGAGGGGGGGAATCAGAACAGGAACCCTTCGCCACCGATGAAACTCGCAGGTGGAGCGGTGTTTCGAGGTGACAAAATGGTGGGCTGGATGAACGAACGAGAGATCAGGGGTTGGTGTTGGGTGGCCGGTAGGAGTTTCAGGGCAGTATTGTCCTTGCAGGAGCCTGAGTACGAATCGGGAGAGCACATCACGGTAGTAATCCACCAAGCCAGTAGTCAGCTGAAGGCCGTGGTAGATGGAGATGATATTCGCTATGAGCTAAAGCTTTTGGTAGATGGTAGAGTTGAGGATCTGACAGGACCCCTTGACCTATTGGGTTCCCCAGAGATTATCGCCAGCATCAACCGGCGGGTGGCGGCAGTAATTCGCAATGATATCGAAATGGCTTTATCTAGAGCCCAGGCTTTGAATGCAGATGTCTTTGGTCTGGGCTGGTTATTGTACCGAACCCGTTACAAAGATTGGTTAAGAGTGCAAGATCGGTGGAATGAGGTCTTCCCCCAAGTATCATTGAAGCTGGATATTAGAGCTGACATTAGGCGAGTTGGGCAGATTAGTAGAACTGGTACCATACGGTAGCAGGGGGGGGATATCAGTGTTCAAGCTTTGGGTTGTGATGCTGGCACTGGCAGCCATAGAAGTCCCTATACTGATCAATCGTCAGATGTGGGGTGAGCTAGCCGCCTTTCTTAGTCTTTGGCTTGTCGCCACAATCTATGCCTCGCTGGTTGCGGCTCGGACAGTCATTCCCAGTTTGGTTACTATCTTGCTGCGAGTACTTGGTGTGACATAATGTTTAAGAGGCTGATAGCCTGTGGCGGTGAGGGGGATTGAGTCAAACCTCCACACCCGGTCTGCAAAACAAAAACGCCCTCGCAAGGCGCCTTTGGCTACCAATAGGGCGTTCAATAATGCAGGTCGTTCTAGATGTGGTCTAAAGCTTGTTTGCAGAGCAAGTCAGATAGGGTAATAATCTGGTGCCGAAGGAGGGAGTCGAACCCTCACGGGGGGTTACCCCACACGATTTTGAGTCGTGGGCGTCTGCCTATTCCGCCACTTCGGCACGGTATAATCAAACTGCAACAAGCTCTTGCCGCTATTTTGGCGACAAAATCATGATAGCACATTTCTCTAGTATTGACAAGGGCAATTTTGTGGGACGAAGAACATCCCGGGGCATCGCTTTGGTCTATAGCAGTGGATTCGAGTTCGCTACCTTCTCTAGCCTTCTTGGTGGCATCTTCCCCTGGTTGCGTTGACATGGGCCCAATTGAGTGCTAGTATGAAGATGGTAATTATTATTGTTTCAATCATCAATTTTTGACAGGCTGGTCAAGGCCCAGGAGGGGTTGTCGTGGTAACAGAAAGACGAGGGTTTGTCCGGCACACCAAGCAGCGAGAGGTGATCCTGTCAGTATTGCGGGGGACCGATACCCACCCTAGTGCTGACTGGGTCTATCAAGAAGTTAGGAAAGTGCTTCCCAATATTAGCCTTGGTACTATTTATCGTAACTTGGGCATCTTAGTTGATTCAGGTGAAGCCCTGGAGCTCGCCTTTAGCAATACATCCAGTCGCTTCGATGGTAATCCCGAGAACCATTACCATTTTGTTTGCGAGCAATGTGGCAATGTATATGACCTTGATTTTCCTGTAGATCGTGAGTTGAATGGTAAAGCCCAGGCGGTTAGTGGGCACAAGGTGATTTCTCACCGCTTAGAATTCTATGGAACCTGCAAAAACTGTGAGTCAGTGCCCAGGGATAGTAATCCTACAGGTGAAGATGTAGATGTGCAAGCCAACTGAGCTGCGGGATGGGCTGCAGGATGGTTGGTTTGTTAGGAGGCTAAATCGTTTTGTCTGTTTGGTAGATGTGGGCAATGGTCAACCGATACCTGTGCATGTGCCTAGTTCTGGTCGTATGGAGGAACTCTTAGTACCGGATGCCCAGGTGATCATTCAACCTTTCCCCGAAAACGGGAAGTATAAGACCAAGGGGCGCCTAGAACGAGTGCTTTATGTCGGCCAGAGCAGCTCGTGGGTATCAGTAGACTCGCATTTGCCTAATCGGCTCTTTGCGGAAGCATTCAGGCGGGAAAGTCTCTCAGAATTCAAACCATATGGAAAGCTAGACGCGGAAGTAGCTTTCGGTGACAGTCGCTTGGATTTCCTTTGGCAAAAAGAGGACAGGCAAGCTCTCATCGAAGTAAAATCAGTCACTTTAGTGGAGAATGGGATTGCCCTTTTCCCCGATGCCCCTACCATGCGGGGAACTCGCCATGTAAAGACCCTGATGCGGGGGATCGCTGAGGGCTATTTGGCCTACCTTGTTTTTATCATTCAGCGGGAGGATGCCATCCAGTTCTCACCCCATGGTGTAAGGGATCCAGCCTTTGCGGAAGCTGTAGGAGAAGCTATGGCTACCGGAGTCGAGGTACTCGCCTATGACTGTACGGTGACACCTAACGAGGTAGCTTTGCGGGGATTGGTGCCAGTGGTGCTAGAAGCGAGAGATTAGGACGTGTTTACTTGACTAGAACCTTTGCATAGGTGTAGGTCACAGCTTTTTGAGAGCAAAGTGACATTAAGAGGGTGACACTAGGCTAGATACCGAGTGCCACCTCTTTTGATTCATGGCGTATGTGGAAGAATATCTTTCTCGAATTCTTAACTACACCTAGAATAGCCACACTGTGGGCAGTTGCTACAGCCTTCCTCGTATTTAAGAATACTGCCGCAATCCGGACACTCACCGGCGGGAGCAGCGGTATCCAAGGCAGTCTGGACACTAGCAAGTTCCTGGCCGGTGCTGCGCCAGTGGAGATACCGTTCTAGAGCAATGGCGATACCATCCGGACCTGACAGAACCATACCACCATTAAACCAGACCGGTGTAGAAGAGCGGATACCCCTTAGCTGTTTGATTACATCCTCTGGTGGTACCCCTGCCCGTAGGGCAGTGGAAATGAGCCGGGCAATGGCTTCATTGTTGGCAGCGGCATCACCACCGGATTTGCCGGTTTGAGCAAAAACTTCACAAATGCCATACTTATCTTCATTTATGGTGACATACATATTGCCATGGGCGGTGGGGATCCTCTGTGTGCGTCCCGTGGTGACTTGGGGTCGTGGCCGGACGACAGCTCTGGGAACCCCGGACTGGGTACCCTTGTCGGCGGGTTCGGCCTTCTGGACAGTCAGAACTTGGCCTAAGCGGCTACCATCTCTATAGATAGTGATACCTTTACAGCCCAACCGATAAGCCTCCCAAAACACCTGGTTTACATCGGCCTGGGTTGCTTCATGGGGGAGATTCACCGTCTTGGAAACGGCATTATCGGTGAACTCCTGAAAAGCTGCCTGGATATTTACATGATATTCAGGGGAGATGTCATGGGCAGTAGCAAATAGATTCTGGACTTTTTCAGGCACTTCTTTCATACCCCGAACCGTGCCTCTCTTAGCTACAACTTTCATGAGCTCAGGGCTGGAAAAATCTCCACGCTTAGCCATTTCCTCAAAGAGGGGGTTAACCTCGATCAGCTCATCATTATCCATCACATTGCGAACATAGGCCACCGCAAACAGCGGCTCAATCCCTGAAGAGCAGCCCGCGATAATGCTAATCGTTCCGGTAGGTGCGATGGTAGTGACTGTGGCATTGCGCAGGGGTGGGATCTCGCCATTATCATAGACACTGCCTTTGAAATTGGGGAAAGCACCCCTTCTTTGGGCTAGCTCTGCCGATGCCAGACGAGCCTCCTGCTGGATAAAGGCCATTATCTCTCGGGCTGTCTCGATGGCCTTTGGCGAATCATAGGCAATACCTCTAAGGATTAGCATATCTGCAAAGCCCATGACCCCAAGGCCGATTTTCCGATTGGCCTTAGTCATATCTTCGATCTCAGGTAGGGGGTAGTGATTGGCGTCAATGACATTATCGAGGAAATGAACCGCTAGGTGAATGACATAACGCAAACGCTCCCAATCAAGTGTATCCTTTGAAACGAACTTGGCAAGGTTGATTGAACCAAGGTTGCAGGATTCATAAGGAAGTAGGGGCTGTTCGCCACAAGGGTTGGTGGACTCAATTTCGCCTACATGGGGCGTTGGGTTGGCCTGATTGAGGCGATCAAGAAAGATGATACCGGGCTCCCCGTTATGCCATGCCATCTCCACCAGTTTATCGAATACATCTCGGGCATTTAACCTGCCGCAGGGTTCGCCTGTACGTGGATTGATTAAATCATAGGAGGTGTCTTCCTCCACAGCCTTCATGAAATCCTCAGTGATACCACAGGAGAGATTAAAGTTGGTTAGATCTCTTGAATCCTGCTTGCAGGTGATGAATTCGAGAATATCAGGGTGATCGATCCGCAAAACGCCCATATTTGCTCCCCGTCGGGTGCCACCTTGTTTGACTGCTTCAGTGGCTGCATTGAAAACCTTCATGAAGGAGATCGGTCCACTGGCTACCCCTCCGGTAGAGAGCACCTTATCATTCTTGGGCCTGAGACGGGAAAAGGAAAACCCGGTGCCACCGCCACTCTTATGGATAAGGGCGGCATTCTTGACAGTCTCAAAGATGCCTTCCATGGAGTCTTCCACTGGTAATACAAAGCAGGCCGAGAGCTGCTGCAATTCCCGCCCAGCATTCATCAAAGTGGGGGAGTTGGGTAGGAATTCCATTTGTTCCATGATCTCTATGAAGGCGGCCTCGGTCTTGGCAACCTCCTCTTGGCTAGCCCCATAGTTGGCATCTACCGCGGCAATGTTGCTAGCTACTCGAGCAACCAGTTCCTCTGGTGTCTCCAGTAAATTGCCCTCGGTATCTTTGGCGAGATAGCGCCTTTCTAAAACTGTACGGGCATTATCGGTGATTTGCATATCGATGTCCCCTCCTAGAATAGCCACTCTCCCTAGTCTTGTCAGAGAGATAAACCCTATATGTAGGTGCTCGTTTATTATACTATACAACATGTTGTGAGTCACGGCAGTATATTGGCCTATATCTGGGAAGTAGTGCCGCAGATTCACCTAAGCTTTTCCTTGCGCAGGAGGACATGCTTTTTCACATTTGTCCCGCACATATGTTTGGACTAGAGGGCAAAAAGCAGGCTACCAAGGTTGCTTGGCAGCCTAATCAGATACTGGCACTTACCATGATACTTGCTCAGCGACTAGCCACTTTTTATTGTATATCATCTATCATCTAGAACGAATCATTGAGTAGTCCACCCAAAAGGCGCTGAGTCAGCTCAACCTGGCCATATTCTTGGGCTGTTTGCCAGTCTCGTTCCAGCAAAGCAATGATGAGCTCGGCTGGTACATCCCATTGGTCAGCTAAGGCTTCAGCTAGACGCTCTTGACCTAGACCTCCCAGGGCAGTCCAATCTTGGGTGATAAGTGCCTCGGCCTCATGGGGTCTCACCCCGTTTTGGAGTAGCTCGTCATAGAGGCTGTATTTCATCTCATTGCGCACAGTTTGCCAGTCACCCCGGACAAGTGCACCCAGCTGTTCTTTGGTGACAAGGCCCTTCGATAGGTCAGTAACCTTAGACATGACATCAGCTTGAGTGACAATTCCATTAGCCTTGATAAACTGAGCACTACCGGAGTTGCTGGCCACTACATAGACTTGGTCACCGTCAACGAGGTTACCAGCCTGTGATCTGGTGCTATTTCGCAGGATACTAGCATCATGGGCTACTTCCAATACCAATGGTTGCCCAACTAAGGGGTTTACCATGAGTGTGGTTTGGTGATCGGTGAGTTTGAGAGTACCCTGAACAGTCGTTAGATCCCGGGCAGCCCTCACCATAGCAGCCGTCTCTTCTCGGTTGGTAGCCCGATCGGGTTGAAAGGCGGCTTCAAAGACCGGTGGGAGTATACCTAGACGACTGGCGATCTCCACAGAATTGTATGCCCAGTGTCCTTCGGGGACATCGGAAAAAGTCGGCCACCAGCCAAACTGACCGCCCTCAAAGCCACTATCCAACTTCAGTGCCCTGGTCAACATGGTTGTCATTTCAGCCCTGTTTATCTGTGCATCAGGATGGAATTTGCCATCAGGATAACCTTTAATGATCCCCTTCTCGGTTAAAGCACTAATGTCTTTCTTGGCCCAATGGTTTTGGATATCTGGGAAATCGGGTTTGCCAGATGATTCGTAACGGAAAGCCTTGGCTAGTATCCGGGCAAATTCAGCCCTGGTGACCGGGTTTTTCGGACGAAATGTCTGATCTGGGTAACCATTGATCACCCCATCGGCCAGTAAAGCTTCAATATCAGTCTTGGCCCAGCTAGCCGATATATCGCTAAGCTTGGCCGCATTGACGACACCACCGATAGAGAACACTATAAGGAGAGCCAGGGTCGCCATCCAGATTGTGTACCTTCGCATTGGAATAAACCTCTCCCTTCCTGTCTGTCATTATCTACTAGATAGGTGACAGCATAACCCCGAGTATAGGACTTAAGTCCCCTCTTGCTGCCATAATGCTAACATAACATGATTCACAATACTACCTTTATCATTATGTAAGTTTAGACGAAGGTGGGAATCTATACACATTGCTACCAGTTTCTAGCTGGGCTCTAGATGAGGAGGAACGGAGCAAAAAGGTAAATTAGGTTCTGATATGGAATACTTGCTGGGAACTTCAATGCCCGACCTGGCCCACCCAAATCTTTACCAATTGCTCTTTACGGGCCAACTATCTGTGATAGCCGAGATGAGACTTTCGTGACTGTATTTATGTGAATCTAAAGACCTGAGGTGATAGTAATGCAGGCCGATACCGGCAGCTCCCCTGACAAAGTGATCCTAGTGGATGGTAATAGCCTAGTCCACCGTGCATTTTATGCTATGCCAACACTCACCACAAGTCAGGGAGAGCACACAAATGCGGTGCTCGGGTTTACTAATATGTTACTGCGCTTATTGGATGATGAGGAGCCGGACTTTGTAGCGGTTGCCTTTGATCTTTCCGGCCCTACTTTCCGCCATGAACAGTTTGAGGATTACAAAGGCAATCGCCCCCAAATGCCAGATCAATTGGTTCCACAGATGTCCTTAGTGAAGGATGCAATTCAGGGTTTTGCCATACCCATTGTGGAACTAAAGGGCTACGAAGCTGATGATATCATCGGTACCCTTGCCTGTCACCATGCCGCTTTGGGCAGAAGCGTTTTGATTGTCACAGGTGATCGGGATTGCCTACAATTGGTTAATGATCAAGTGACTGCACTAATTACTCGCAGGGGCATCAGTGATCTGGAGGTTTATGACCCAAAGCATGTGGAGAAAAGACATGGCATACCCCCTCATTTGGTGGCTGATCTAAAGGGACTAATGGGAGATTCATCTGATAATATCCCGGGAGTGCCCGGTATTGGACCCAAGACAGGAGTCAAGTTGCTGCGGGAATATGGCAGCCTGGAAGGTGTTTTAGATAATGTCCAGGAGCTGCGGGGCAAGCAACAGGAAAACCTCATACGATATGCGGACCAAGCGAGGCTCAGTCGCAAACTTGCCACCATCCACTGTGATGTTCCGGTAAAATGCGACCTCGCCCCCTATGCCCGGGAGATGTGGCATGAGGGGGAGTTATCCCAGCTGTTTTCCCGGCTCGAGTTTAAGAACTTGCTTGCCCGTCTCTCCTTAACCGATGATTCCTTGGAGGTACAGACCCCTACGGGCGAAGGCGGGAGGGAAGCTAGAGGAGAGCTAGCAGATTTTAGTCTCCTTTCTTCTGACGACGAGATCCAGGATTTGGTCAACACCCTAAAAGAAAGTAAAGAGAAGACCGTCTATCTCGACCCTTATATTGACTGTTTTGATAGTATCGATGCCATGCTTGTGGGACTGGGAGTGAGTGATGGCCGGGTTGGTGGATTCATTCCCCTTTACGGAGGTAATGGTGGGGAAGATGAGAAGAGATTTGAGAAGAACCGATGCCTTGAGGTTTTAGGTGAATTACTTGGTGACACTCACTTAGTAAAGGTTTGTTTTGCCACAAAACCCCTGAGGCATGCACTGGCCAATCTAGGCACTGTGCTTGCTGAACCGCTTTTTGATCTTGCTTTGGCAGCCTATCTCCTCAACCCGGGGCAAAACATTAGTGGGCTCGATGATCTCATTTTGCAGGTGCTAGATGATTACCAGCCAGGTATCGAGGATTTGACCGGGAAAGGTGCAAAAGCCATCGCCTTATCGGAAATAGAGTTGGTAAAGCTGACACAGTTCAGCCAGATGCGGCTCTCCAAGATGGCTGCCTTGAAGGCCAGGCTTACAGAGCAGCTCGCAGATTATGAACTAGTCAGATTATATGAGGAAGTTGAGCTCCCCCTAAGCCGAGTGCTAACGGCGATGGAGCGACGGGGGGTAGCAGTGGATATTGATGAGCTACAGGGTATCTCCCAGGAGTTTGGCCAAAGGATCGATGATCTAACTAATGCCATTTATGATCTTGCGGGGATGGAGTTTAACATTAACTCTCCTAAACAATTGGGCGAAGTGTTGTTTGAGCGCTTAGGTTTACCTGTTCTCAAGGAGACTAAGACCGGTCCCTCGACTAGTGCTGAGGTCTTGGAGCAGTTAGCCGAGGAGCATGAGATAGTCCTGTTAGTCTTGGATTACCGGCAACTAGTGAAACTCAAATCAACCTATCTAGACAGTCTGGAGCCATTGGTACATCCCGTTACAGGACGTATTCATACAAGTTTCCACCAAACAGCTACTGCCACTGGACGTTTGTCTAGTGTCAATCCGAATCTACAGAACATCCCAGTTAGGACAGAGGAAGGTAGGCGAATTCGCCGTGCCTTTGTGGCAAGGCGGCCAGAACATGTCCTTGTGTCGGTAGATTACTCTCAGATAGAGCTGCGAGTATTGGCTCATATGTCTGGAGATCCGGCGTGGGTAGAGGCTTTTCGGGCAGGGGCAGATATCCATGCCCGCACAGCCGCAGAGGTATTTGGCTTGGAAATGGATGAGGTCACTCCCGCTTTGCGGAATGCGGCTAAGGCGATCAACTTTGGAATTGTTTATGGGATCAGTGGTTTCGGCTTGGCCAAAGGTACTGGCCTTAGTATCCAGGAAGCCCAAAGCTATATAAACAAGTACTTCCATAAATACGCTGGAGTTAAGGCATATCTTGACGGGGCTGTGGCGGAAGCCAAAGAAAAGGGATATGTGACAACCCTGTTTAATCGGCGCCGATATTTGCCAGATATCCGGAGTCGCCGATGGGCACTGCGGAATTTCGCGGAGCGGGCGGCAATGAATGCGCCCATCCAAGGTACTGCCGCGGACATCATCAAGATGGCGATGGTAGCTGTAGAAAAGGAGATCCAGAAGTGTGGGCTAAGGGCTGATATGCTACTCCAGGTCCATGATGAGCTAGTATTTGAGGTTCATACAGAGGATCTCATGCCAGCGGCTAGGCTAATCAAGGAAACCATGGAGGGGATTGTCACCTTGGATGTCCCGCTGGTGGTGGAGGTAAAAGCGGGCCCCAACTGGCGGGATGCAAAGACTATATGTTGGGGTTAGCAGGAAACAAAGAGGTGAAAGAAGTTGCCTGAACTACCGGAAGTAGAGACTATCCGTAGAACGCTACAGACAAAGATCTTGCATAGGCCAATTCAAGGCATCAAAGTGTCCTACAAAAAGGTGCTGCAGAGCTGCACGGAGCAGGAGTTTGGGCAAGCCCTTCAAGATAGGGAGTTTATCAGACTAGAACGTCGGGGCAAATACTTGATCTGGGCATTGGATTCGGGAGATCGTGTGGTTATCCATTTGCGGATGACCGGTCAGCTGGTAGTAGTGCCTACAGGCTACCCAAGGGAAAAGCATACTTCCTTGCAGATCTATATGTATGGCGATGAGGAGCTGCGGCTAATTGATCAGCGGAAGTTTGCCACTGTTTATCTCCTCCATGAGCCCGGCTATGGCTCCATTAAGGGCCTAAGTAGTCTGGGGAAAGAACCCTTAGACGAAGGTTTTACCCCTACTTACCTTGCAAGGGAAGTGCTGAATCGAACCGCACCGATCAAATCGTTCCTTTTGGATCAGCGCCGAATCGCGGGTCTGGGGAATATCTACGCCGATGAGAGCCTACACCGGGCAGGAATTCTCCCTAACCGATCTGCTGGCTCATTGGGCAAGGTAGAGATTGAACGATTGTGCAGTAGCATCAAAGAGGTCATCCAAGAAGGTATCGCCCATCGGGGCACAACCTTCCGAAATTATGTGGATGGTGATGGGCGTAAAGGGGGCTTTCAGGAGTTGCTACGGGTCTATGGCAGAGAAGGAGAGCCTTGCGGGATGTGTGGTGAGCCTATCCATCGCATAAAGCTATCTGGCCGCAGCTCCTATTACTGCCCTCATTGTCAAAACTAAGCAAATTGCCTTTGGTCTTGTAACTAGCCCTATTGCTTCTCCATAGGATAGAGATAGATCATACGAGTCCTTTTGGGGGAGGCATCAGCGTGAATCTGTCGGCTGTCTTGCTTCTGGCGATAGGGATTAGTCTTGACGGCTTTGTCGCAGGTATAGCCTATGGGCTGCGACGGGTGAGAATACCATTGACATCGGTTGGGATAGCCAGTCTTGTTTCGGGAGTTGCAGTACTGGTAGGTATGCAGGCAGGTGTTTTCGTTGGACACTATATCGATGGTGGCTTTGTGCCCAGGCTCGGTGCAGTGCTCTTGATTGGCCTTGGCCTTTGGGGTATGATCCAGAGTCAGCGTGAGGCGGATCCTGCTGTGATTTCAAGTAGTGTCCAATCAAAGGAAGAAGACATGATCCTGCGGGTTAAGCTACAGCCCTTTGGCCTGGTTATTCAGGTGTGGAAAGAGCCCCTAACCGCTGACCTTGATTGTTCCGGGACCATTGGTGGTTGGGAGGCAGTTTTGCTAGGGTTAGCACTGGCTCTAGATGCCATGGGTGTAGGCTTGGCCGCGGCTTTGGCTGGGTTTCCGCTACTGGCCACTAGTAGTAGCATAATCGTGGTTAGTTTCTTGGCCCTTAGTGGCGGTCTGTTATTGGGGAGCCACTGGGCCGCTCAGGATAAGGTGTCTAGAGGAGTATTCCGCTATTTGCCTGGTGGAGTATTGATGACTATAGGTTTGTGGTGGCTGATTACAGCCGGGAGGTGAGAGTGTGCTAGTGGTCGGGCTAACCGGGGGGATTGCCAGCGGGAAATCCACTGTCTCCGCTTTACTTAAGGAACGTTGTTATATGGTGCTAGATGCAGATGAATTTGCCAGGGACGTGGCAAAGCCCCATACAGCTGGCTGGCAGGAAATATGGGAGGTCTTTGGTGAAGAGTACTTCCATCCCGATGGTAGCTTGGATCGCTCGCGACTGGCAGAAACTATCTTCAGAGATGCAACGGCCCGGCATCGGCTAAACGAGATCATTCATCCCAAGGTTCTGGCGCTGATAGAAAGCCGTATCCAGGAGTCAAGAAACCGGGGGGAATCCTTAGTCATTGTCGATGTGCCTTTGCTTTTTGAAGTGGGCTGGGACAAGCAGGTGGACAAAGTAGTTGTCGTCTATGTCAAACCCGAGATCCAGTTAGCACGCTTACTAGAAAGAGACAATCTCACACTCGAGGAAGCCCAAAACCGAATTGCAGCCCAACTACCACTTTCTCTGAAGGCTCAACAAGCCGACTATGTGATTGACAACTCTGGTTCTCTAGAGGATACCTCCCGCCAGGTCGATATGATAATGGACACGCTGCTCCGGGGATATAGACAGTAGGTGCATATCGGCATCTGACCTGCCGACAAACGGGAAACGACCAATATCGACACAGTAATGTAGGACGCGCATGGGGGCATAATCTAGAATTGTACGCCTATGGCGAAGCATGGGTAAGTAGAACACAGAGAGCATTACCCTGATGGAGTCTGGGTTTTCCACAAAGTGGTGTAGAGGGGGCCGCTAGTCCTTTGCGCTGGAGACGGAATTTCCTTTCGCTTCTTATCATAGCTATAGTGGCAGTCTCACTTAACTGGCAAGTGGTTTTGCGGTGGTTTTACCCAATCCGCTATGTAAGCGAGATCTCTACCCACACCCAAGCACTCCCCTTGGATCCATATTTGGTGGCGGCGTTAATTCGGGTGGAAAGTAACTTCACGCCTGATGCTCGCTCCCAAAAAGGTGCCACTGGGCTCATGCAGTTAATGCCAGAGACCGCTGAGTGGGTGGCACAGCAGCTAGGGCTCAAGATTAGCGATCTTGAGCTGCTTGATCCCGATACCAATATTCGCCTGGGCACATGGTACTTATCGATGCTGCAAGAGGAGTTTGGTGGTAATTTGGTAGTGGCTCTAGCCGCCTATAATGGTGGCCGAGGCAATGTCTCGCGGTGGCTAGCTGAGCAGCGCTGGAATGGGCGTCTGGAATCTGTCGATGATATACCTTTTCTGGAGACCCGCCTGTATGTACAACGTGTGCTAGGGGTATACACCTGGTATGTTCGGCTCTATCGCGGGATGTGGCCTCCTTCCGCCACAGAACTGCCGATTCTGCCAGATATCGGGCGGCACCTGGAATCATGGTGGCATAGGGCACGGCAGATACTTGAGCGCTATCGGTATCTTCAGGGCAAACCAGGAGGCAGACTGAAAGTACTTAATGATTATACGACTTGGGCGCATAATCATTAAGTAACGGATCAGGACATCCCTGGGGATGCTGGATATTGTATACAAGGAAGAGTCCCGGTGTTATCGGAGAGTGTTCCTCGCCATGAACCAGGGTTTTTGGCCAATTCGGCAAGTCTCTAGTGATTTTTTATGCCTGTTCGGAAGGATTTTCATGTATTTCTTCGAATTACAATTATTAATACGGCCATACCTTGCACCTTCTGAGGCTAAGTAATCAGGCTGAACCCCGGGCTAGAAAGAGGAAGGATAATGTCAGCAGTACCCGAGACAAAAAAGGAGCAAATCCTAAGGCTAGCCCGCCAGGATCCGTTTCTAAAAGTCGAAGAGATCGCGGCGAAGGTGGATACGACACCACGTTATGTGCGGACCATTCTTTCTGAAGCCAAGATTTCCTTAATGCAGCTAAGACGGAGCTATGCCAGGCGAATGGAACAACGCCTTGGTATAGATGTTGGGATAAGGGGTAGTGAGCCTGGTTTGACAACACCCATAGCCGATACTGATAGGTGTTTAGGTAGTGACGAAATCCGCATCCATAAGGTGGAGCGGAGCGATTGGGCGACTCTATTGGGAGTTGCCGCAGATGAGCCGCTACTCATGTTGAGTCGGGTACGGATGATGGATGGGCAGCCGTTTTTTGTCAGTCAAGTGGTAACCACCGGCGATTTTAGCCTATCAGAAGAAATGCTGGCGAGTGACATGCCCTTGCCGGAGCTTTTGGGCCTTACGCAGCCTGATGCCACAGAGCTTAAGAAGTGGAGTCTTGAAGTCGAGCCCGCCGATCCCTATATCACCGCTTGCTTGGGCGTGTCCAACGGTGAACCAGTTATGCGCTCCGGCAATCTAATTGTTGCCAAGGGGCGACCTGTAGGACTGGAATTTAGCATCTTTCCCGCCTATGGGGTAAGGTTCATTCTGGATGGGGATGGCGAGTACGAGCTAAGAGTTGTGGAAAAGACGGGCTAGAATGAGCAGGTGACAGCTTGTGGGCAAACAGACGTCAGTCTGGTGACGTCCTACCACAAGAAGCTGGCAAACAGGAATGGAACGCCGGAAAGGGGGACGGGCGGCTTAAAGGACAATAGATAGTGGTAGCGGTGAATGTAAGATAGGTTTGTTGAGAGTAGTAGATTCTAACGGAAATTAGGAGGGTGAGATTGTTGCGAAAACATATAGTGGCTATGTTAGTCGTTGTGTTGGCACTGGGATTAGTGGGCGGTATCGCTGCTGCTGAGCAGCCCAAGTATGGCGGTATCTGGAAGGATGCTTTGGGGTCTAACCCACCTCATATCGATCCAGTATTCGCCACGGATACTACCTCGGCTGAGGTTGGCTACCAGATATTTGAGACATTGGTCGGCCTGGACGCTGATGGTGAGATGTTTCCACTCTTGGCAGAATCTTGGGAGGATCAAGGCGGCAGAAAGTTCATCTTCAACCTGCGCAAAGGTGTGCACTTCCATGCTACCACTGAAGGTGGGCAGCCTACAGCCAATGGTGGACGAGAAGTTACAGCCCATGACTGGGTATGGACTTTCAATTACATTTGTAGTCCCGAGACCAATTCACCGAGAGCTTATTTCGTTGATATGATTAAGGGCTATGAGGAGTATCAGGCAGGTAAAGCTGATTCCCTCGCCGGTGTTAAGGCTCTAGATGATTATACGCTGGAGATCGATACAGCATACTTCTTTGCACCGTTTATCCAGGTCTTAACCTACAATACCTTTGTGGTACTCCCCAGAGAAGACGTGGAGAAGTGGGGTACTGCTGACTTCAACTTCCATCCTGTTGGCACCGGACCTTTCAAGTTTGAAGAGTGGCTCCAGGATGAGAAGGTCGTTCTCTCCCGCAATGAGAACTATTGGATGAAAGACGAGTCTGGTAACCAGCTACCTTACTTGGACGGCATTGAGTTTAGAATCATCGTGGATTACACTATCGAGTATACCGAGTACAAGCTAGACAACATCTATCAGACCTATGTAGATAACCCTTACTATGAGGAAGCCAAGAGTGGTACAGTGGGTCAGTTCTTTGAACGCCCCCAGATGGGTACCTACTACTATGGCTTTAACGTAGAGAAGGAACCCTTTACCGATAAGCGTGTACGCCAGGCCTTTAACTATGCCATTAACCGGGAAGCCTTGATTGACCTGGTACTTGATGGTCGTGCAAGTTCTGCCAAGGGTGTACTACCTCCTGGTATGTTCGGATATAACGACGATCTAGAAGGCTATGAGTACAATCCCGCCAAGGCAAAGGCATTGCTTAAGGAAGCTGGCTATGGTTCTGGGCTCGAGGTTACCCTACAGTACAATACCAGCGCAGGCCATAAGCGCATTGCCGAGGCTTTGCAGGCTCAGTTTGCCCAGATTGGCATAAAGGTAAATCTGCACAATATCGACTGGGGAGTACATCTAGACACTACTGAGCGGGGCGAGGTGGCATTCTTCCGCATGGGTTGGGTAGTTGACTATCCTGATCCAGACAACTTCCTCTATGTGCTGCTGCATTCTGCCAATATTGGGCCACAGGGTAATTACTCTCGGTTCAATAATGCTAGGTTCGATGCCCTAACCGAAGCTGCCCGTTTTGAGGGTGACCCAGAGAAACGGCGCAACCTCTATCAGTTGGCAGAAAAGATCGTTGTCGAGGAAGCACCATGGCTATTTGTCTATCACTATGTTGACCATACCCTGATTAAGGACTTCGTCAAGGGTTACGAGTTGCCATCATTTGGCCAGTATACCAACAAGTTCACCAAAGTATGGCTGGATCAATAATTTGCTTAAGTAGACCGAAGTAGTCAATGAGATGAGGGCGACTTGGCTTCTAGGGCAAACCTTGGGCCAAGTCGCCCTATGTCTAGACCATGGGTTTGGTTGTAAGTGGATGGGGAGGGTGAATATGGGACGCTATGCTTTCCGCCGGTTAATCGGTGCTATTCCCGTTTTTATTGGTGTTATTATCGTGGTGTTCATTTTAACGACCATCGTTCCCGGCGATCCGGCCCGAATCATGGCAGGCCAGGCCGGCAAACCGGAGACTATTGCCAAGATCAGACGTGAAATGGGTCTTGATGATCCCATTCTTGTACAGATGTGGAGATTCTTCAAGTCAGCCATTACCTTTAACTTGGGCAGATCGTATCGCAATAATATGGATGTGAATGAGGCCATCTGGTCACGTTTTCCGGCAACAGTTAGGCTTGGTTTGGCGGGAATGGTAATCGCCATTGTTTTGGGGATGACCTTTGGTATCATATCTGCGGTGAAGCAGTATTCTTTTCTGGACTATGCCAGCATGTTTGTGGCTTTGCTCGGGATCTCTGCGCCATCGTTTTGGGTTGGTCTGTTACTGATTTATCTTTTCGCAGTGACTTTGCGTTGGATCCCAGGTACCGGCACTGGCAATGGCGAGTTTGTCTATCTGATTTTACCGGCAGTGACCTTGGGAATCAGGCCGGCAGCTTTGATCGCCCGGATGACCCGGTCCAGTATGCTGGAAGTCATTAGGCAGGACTATATCAGAACTGCCTGGGCAAAAGGCTTAGGAGCTAAGACGGTGATCCTCAAGCATGCACTGAAAAACGCAATGATTCCTGTTATTACCATTATAGGAGTCGAGACGGCGAGCCTCCTAAGTGGTGTGGTCTTGATTGAATCTGTATTTCAATGGCCGGGTGTGGGTCGATTGTTCGTGGAAGCTCTTACCTATCGTGATTTTCCCATTATCCGGGGTGAGGTGCTATTTCTCGCGGGGCTATTCATTTTCGCCAACCTGATTGTGGATATGTCATATGCCTTTTTTGACCCCCGCATTCGTTATGATTGAGCTAGTCGGTGGGTGATTAGCAATTCTAGTTGTACAATGGAGGGATTATCTTGGGTGAGACTCTACTAGGTTCAGCACCGGCTAAGCAGCAGATTAGAGCAGGAGAGCGAAAAGGGCGCAGTCTTTGGGCTGATGGTTGGCGCCGTTTGAAAAAGAACCGCTTAGCGATGCTTGGTTTATTTATCATATTGCTTATGACCGTCTTGGCAATTTTCGCCCCTTTGATTGCACCATATGACCCGATAGAACAGTTAATCTGGACAGAAGGGAAGGCGGCCAAACTTGCTCCACCCAGTGCCAAGCACTGGTTTGGTACAGATCTGTATGGCAGGGATATTCTAAGTCGGACTATCTACGGAACTAGGATCTCTTTGACGATAGCAGTCGCGGCTAGTATAGTATCTTTAGTTATTGGTGTTACTTTGGGGGCTGTAGCAGGTTACTATGGTGGTCGGGTTGACGACTCTATTAGTTGGCTGATCAATGTCATCTATGCCTTTCCGTTTCTGCTGTTTGTGCTCTCGATCGTGGCTTTTCGCCCGGCAAGCCTGTCTTTGGTTTATGTCGCCATCGGATTTGTTAGCTGGCCATCAATTGCCCGAGTTGTTCGGGGACAGGTACTAGCTATCAAGGAGACCGAATTCGTGGAGGCGGCTCAGGCAGTGGGAGCTAGGGATTTTAAGATTATCTTCCGGCACATTCTCCCTAATGTAATTGCACCTGTAATTGTGCAGATTACACTGGGTATGGGCTCAGTAATCATGATCGAGGCTTCGTTGACTTTTCTGGGGTTTGGTACTCAGCCACCGACACCAAGCTGGGGTTATATGATTAACCAAGGAAGGGAATATCTGCTATCGGGCCAGTGGTGGTGGTCTGTGTTTCCCGGGGCGGCAATTTCCCTCACTGTTCTAGGGTTTAACTTGCTTGGAGATGGCCTTCGGGATGCCCTAGACCCAAGGTTGAATAAGTAGGTACAGGTGGGGGCCAGCACCTCTTGAGGTGGGAGTTTTCGATAGAATGTGGTTGTTCGGGAGGATTTTCCCGTCAGGTAGCAAGAGGGAAAAGTGAAGTTCTATCGAATATACCACGATAGCGGCTTAGTGGCTTATCATAGCCTAAGATAGATTTGTGCCTGCCAGAGTATGTAGGAGTTGTTGTTTTTGGTAATGGAGGAGGCGAGGACCGGTGGCAGATAAACTGCTTGACGTTCGAGGGCTGAAAACGTATTTCTACACTGAAGATGGCGTTGTACCAGCTGTCGATGGTGTGGATTTTAGTATCAATAGAGGTGAGACCTTAGGTATCGTTGGGGAATCAGGTTGCGGCAAAAGTGTTACCTCTTTGTCAATTATGCGCTTAATCCCCGATCCGCCAGGTAAAGTCGTTGACGGTGAGATCCTCTTTGAGGGCTCTGACTTGCTCAAGAAAAGCGAAGCGGAGATGCGCAAGATTCGGGGCAATGAAATATCCATGATTTTCCAAGAACCCATGACATCATTGAATCCGGTTTTTACTATTGGCAATCAAATCATGGAAGCTATCATGTTGCATCAAAAGCTAGATAAGACTGCAGCTCGTAAGAAGGCCATAGAGATGCTGCATTTGGTGGGCATTCCTTCACCGGAGAGGCGAGTGGATGAATACCCACACCAGCTAAGTGGTGGTATGCGCCAAAGGGTAATGATTGCCATGGCTTTATCCTGCAATCCAAGGCTTTTGATCGCCGATGAACCGACAACAGCATTGGATGTAACAATTCAGGCCCAGATTCTGGATCTAATGAGACATCTTCGGGATGAGTTTGGTACATCCATTATGCTGATTACCCATGACCTGGGCGTGATAGCGGAATTGGCAGAACGAGTGGTTGTTATGTATGCAGGAAAGATCGTGGAAAGAGCTGATGTTAAGTCACTCTTTGGTGATCCAATGCATCCTTATACATTGGGGCTCTTGGGCTCGATCCCTAAGTTGACGGAGCAGCAGGATAGGCTTCAGGTAATTGATGGCGTAGTACCAGACCCAGCTTTCATGCCTAAGGGTTGCCGGTTCCACCCCAGGTGTCAGGAAGCCCGAGAGATCTGCAAAGTAGAGGAACCGGAATTAATCCATCATAAGCCAGGTCATGAGGTGGCTTGCTGGAAATACACGGAGTTCCGTGGGATGAAGGAGGTCGGATGAGATGGGTGCTGCTCCTTTGCTAGAAGTAAAGGATCTAATTAAGCATTTTCCTATTCATAAGGGCTTTATCGTCTCAAAGCAAGTGGGGGCGGTAAAGGCGGTGGATGGGGTGAGCTTTAGCATTAATCGGGGCGAAACCCTAGGCTTAGTGGGAGAGTCAGGCTGTGGCAAATCCACTACCGGGCGACTGATCCTTCGGCTCATCGAAGCCACTTCCGGAGAAGTCTGGTTTGAAGGTAGAAATATCCTAGACCTAGGGCGGGAAGAGATGCGGGAGCTTAGGCGGGATATGCAGATTATCTTCCAGGATCCCTATGCTTCGCTAAATCCCAGGATGACTGTGGGGGACATTATTGGAGAGCCTCTCCAGATTCATGGTATTGCTCGGGGTCGCGAGCAAGAGCAGCGGGTGAGGCAGCTCTTGGAGGTCGTGGGTTTAGCGAGTTATCATGCTCGGCGCTATCCCCATGAGTTTAGTGGTGGGCAAAGACAGAGGATTGGTGTAGCTAGGGCGCTGGCGGTAAATCCAAAGATTATCGTCTGTGATGAGCCAGTTTCAGCCTTGGATGTATCCATTCAGGCACAGGTTGTCAACCTTCTGCAGGATCTACAGGCTGAGTATGGACTCACATACCTATTTATAGCGCACGATTTGAGTGTAGTGAAGCATATATCTGATCGGGTAGCAGTAATGTATTTAGGGAAGATCGTAGAGCTAACCGACAAAGAGTCTCTTTATGACAAACCGCTTCATCCGTATACTAGAGCTCTTTTGTCTGCCATTCCGATTGCGGATCCGACTTTGACTCGAGACAGGATCATATTGGAGGGTGATGTGCCATCACCAATTAATCCGCCATCGGGATGTCGATTCCATACCCGTTGCTCGGAGGCTAAAGAAATTTGTCGACAAGAGGAGCCGGTCTTTGCCGATGCCGGGGGTGGACATTTGGTAGCATGTCATCTAGTAAACCGAAGCTAACTTAAGGAAAACGTGGCATGCGGATGATGAAAGCGTGTATAGAGGAATTTGATCTTATGGGGAGGATGGAGTTCCCCGAACTCAACCAAAGGAGGGAAGGCGGGGTTTCCCGCCAAGATGCGGGAACTAGCCACTGCAATGAAAAACAATGTAACACAGAGACACGTAAGGACTCTCAGTCACTATAATCTAAAAGCTAGTCTGGAGACGGGTGGTTGTGGCAAGTGTCAGGCTGCCTGCCAATCTGCCTGCAAGACTTCATGTACTGTAGGGAACATCGCTTGTGAAAACAAGTAATAGACGATAGTCTTTGGGGAACTAGGATAAGACTCATCCACGAGAGGCACTTGGCAGTGCACTCGTGGATTTTTCATGATTCGCAAGCAACATCCGTTGTTGCTTACCTCCCACGGATAAGTCCGGGGGCTTCACGTAGCTTGGAGGTGAAAAGAGTTGATCAATATACACAGATTTTGTCAGGGCGAACTCTACTTTGCGGTGGATGGCGGCAGTGCCGGTATTCATCAACTAGACAAGACTGCCTATGATCTTTTGGGTCTGTGGAGTGAGCTAGCTCAAGGTCAAGGGGAGGGAGAGGATCTCGCTTTTTCTGATCTACTGGAGGAATGGCAAGCTTGGGTCGCTGATGCTAACGCAGGTCTCACCCCTTCTTGGAGGCACGCACACTCAAAGCTATTCTCCGCCTATGGGACGGATGTAGTTAGGGAGGCTGGTGCTGAGCTGATTGAGCTAGTTGATCACGGGCTATTATTTCAAGATGATGCGTATCTTGATGACTTGGTAGGTGAAAAGCTGGCGACTCACCCTCTTAAGGCTCTTTGTCTCAATGTCTCCCACGACTGTAACCTAAGATGCCGGTATTGCTTTGCCGGTACTGGTGCCTTCGGTGGAGAAAGGCTAAATATGCCCACCGAAGTCGCCCTAAATGCCATCGATTTCCTACTGGAAAACAGTTTCGACCGTGAGCGGGTGGAAGTTGATTTCTTTGGAGGAGAACCTCTGCTAAACCTACCTGTGGTTAGAGAGGCTGTGGAGTATGGGGAAAAACAGGCCGCCAAGCAAGGAAAAGAAATCCGCTTTACGCTTACCACCAATGGGTTGCTTTTGGATGAGGAAACAGCGCACTATCTCAATGAGAAGATGTTTAATCTAGTGCTTAGCCTAGATGGTCGCTCTGAGACCAATGACAGGATGAGGGTAGCTTTGGATGGCAGCTCAGTCTATGATACCATCTTGCCTTCATTTCAGCGGATGGCCGAGCTAAGGCAGGCCAGGCAATACTATGTACGTGGCACTTATACAGCCTATAACAAGGACTTTTTCCAGGATGTACGGCATTTAGTGGAGATAGGCTTTGATAGGGTATCAGTGGAACCAGTAGTTACTGAGCCGCATAGATCCTATGCCTTGCATTTGGATGATCTACCGATGCTATTCCAGCAGTATGACCAACTTGCCGAGTATTACTGTGAGCTTCACCCAACAGACAAGCGTTTTGAGTTCTATCATTTCAATCTCTCTTTGCTGGAGGGACAATGCCTTGCTAAAAGACTGACTGGCTGTGGAGCAGGTACTGAGTACCTAGCTATCACACCCAATGGCGATATTTACCCTTGCCATCAGTTTGTCGGCCGCGAAGGCTACAAAATGGGTAACATAGATGACTGTGTTTTGGATCAGGAAATCCAAGAAAGCTTCAAAGCCTCCCATGTGCTAGCTAAAGATGAATGCCGAAAGTGCTGGGCCAGGTTTTTCTGTAGTGGGGGCTGCCACGCCAATGCCCTCAGTGCCAATGGAGATATTCGCAAGCCGGATAGCCTTAGTTGCGCGCTGCTCAAGAAGCGTCTGGAATGTAGTATTTATATACAGGCTCGGGTAGCACAAGCATAGTCTTTGGTATCACACACATAGTTGGATAGCTGGTTCTGAAGTCGAGGGCTTCGTGCCCTTGATAGACTCCCGCCATGGATAGCAAATGACAAGAAGCCCTTGAGTTGATCAAAGGCTTCTTGCCTGTACCTGTCAATGCCTACTTGCGGCTTTCTAATAGTCCATATCCTCAGGTGGGTATGCTGGGGTCTCGGGTTTGGGAATATCGGTGACCAAAGCTTCGGTGGTGAGGAGCATGCCTCCAATACTTGCCGCATTCTGCAGGGCACTACGGGTGACCTTGGCGGGGTCTGCAATCCCGGCTTTGATCATCTCAACATATTCTTCTGTCACAGCGTCAAAGCCGATACCAGGTTTCTCCGTCTTTACACGCTCAACAATTACAGAGCCTTCCAGTCCCGCATTGGAGGCTATTTGCCGCAATGGTTCAGTGAGAGCTCTACGCAGGATTGCTACACCGACACCCTCATCACCGGGAAGTTCTAGCTTATCAAGGGCGTGGAGGATATCAATGAGAACAGTTCCACCGCCGGCTACTATCCCTTCTTCTACCGCGGCACGGGTGGCGTGAACTGCGTCCTCGATGCGTTTCTTTTTGTCTTTCAATTCTGTTTCAGTGGAGGCTCCTACTTCAATGATGGCTACTCCTCCAGCCAGTTTTGCTAAACGCTCTTGTAGTTTCTCCCGATCATAGTCAGAATCAGTTTCATCGATCTCCCGTTTAAGCTGTTCAACCCGACCTTTGACCGCCTCAGGGCTACCTTTGCCTTCAATAATCGTGGTGTTTTCTTTGGTAACTGTCACTAGTCGGGCTTGCCCTAGCATGTCGAGATCCACGTTTTCTAGTTTCTGCCCCAGATCCTCCGATATGACGGTACCACCGGTAAGAACGGCAATATCCTGCAACATTGCTTTACGACGATCGCCAAATCCAGGGGCCTTAACCGCACAGACACTGAGTATGCCTCGCAATCGGTTAACGACTAAGGTGGCAAGGGCTTCCCCTTCTACATCTTCGGCTATGACTAATAGTGGTCGGCCAGTTCCAACTACCTTTTCTAAGACCGGCAGAAGCTCGTGGATGGCAGTAACCTTCTCTTCATGGATGAGAATATACGGGTCTTCTAGCCTGGTCTCCAGAGTTTCGGTATTGGTGATGAAATAGGCGGAGATGTACCCACGGTCAAACTCCATACCTTCCACAACCTCGACCTTAGTGCCCATGCCCTTGCCTTCCTCTACAGTAATGACGCCATCCTTACCTACTTTTTCCATAGCCTCACTAATCAGCTCACCAATATGCTTGTCATTTCCGGCAATGGCACCGACATGGGCAATACTTTCCTTGCCTTCCACTGGGATGGCTATCCGCCGGATTTCATCTACCGCCACCTTTACTGCTTTGTCAATTCCCCGTTTTAGAGCAATGGGATTAGCTCCAGCGGCCACGTTCTTTAGACCCTCAGTGACTATAGCGTTGGCGAGGACTGTAGCGGTAGTGGTGCCATCACCTGCCACATCATTTGTTTTGGCGGCAACTTCTCGGCAAAGTTGAGCACCCATGTTTTCATAGGGGTCTTCTAGCTCGATTTCTTTGGCTACGGTGACACCGTCTTTGGTAATAATGGGGGATCCATACTTACGTTCCAGGACTGCATTACGGCCACGGGGCCCGAGAGTGACTTTGACAGCATCGGCCACGGCAGTGACTCCTCGCTCTAGGGCTCGCCTGGCTTCAAAATCAAATAGGAGTTGCTTAGCCATCAAAAAACCTCCTTATGATATGTTCACAAAGATCTAGAGAATGGCCAAAATGTCCGATTCCCTGAGGATGAGATATTCGTCACCTTCTACCTCGACTTCCGTGCCGCCGTATTGGGCATAGATTATTCTGTCACCTACTTTTACGTCCATAGGTGCTCTCTCACCACTATCTAGTAGTTTCCCCGGTCCTACTGCAACAACCTTGCCTTTCTGAGGTTTCTCCTTGGCTGTGTCCGGTAGCACGATACCCCCTTTGGTTTTTTCCTCCTGCTCCATGACTCTGACGACGACCCTATCTCCCAGCGGTTTTAGCATTCAACATACCTCCCCAGTACAATATAGTCAGTCATTCACACCACTGAGTTCATTTGACTCCGACAAGTAAAAGGATTCAAAGCTGCAGGCTAACACTCTTGCAGGGGCCGGGCATTTCCTTCAACCTCCCTTGGGAAGCTGTGCCTGCCCGCGCTATTAGCACTCGACCAAGATGAGTGCTACTAATTTCTAATATATACAAATACCGCGTCTTGTCAAGGGGGTAATCGCCAAACAAGGCTACGACTGCCAGGGACAGCGGCATACTGGCAAGATTGCGGTCAGGTCAACTATCTAGTTAAGAGGTTCACTCTGGTGCCGGTTAAGTAGTGCTTGGGGTGCAAGCAATCTCTTCACCAAGTCCCAGACATCCTGGTAGTTGCGGTGTCCTTGCACTAGCTCGAAATACCAGCGAAGCATCTGCTGGTTAGTCTTAAACAAATGGAAAAAGACTTTGGGAAGAGCATAAAAAGTACTAGAAAGCTGTTTGGCCATCCGGAGATCACTGTTGATCTCTTTTTCTATGATGGCCTGATAGTTATCCATGGAAAAATCACCGGTTGCTAGAGCGGCGAGGACGCTATCAGCAGCTAATTTACCGCTATGGACAGCATGTGCTATACCCTCTCCGGAGAGTGGATCGGCAAGACCAGCTGCATCACCAACCAAAAGAAGTCTGGGTCTGCAAAATTCCCGATCTCTGCCACCGAGGGGAATGGGATGTGCTTTTAGATCCTGTCTTTGCCACGTAATCTCAAGAGAGTCGGTAAAGGCGCTAAAGTCTTTGACAATATCCCGATGACGGGGTGAAAAAGTGCCAGTACCTATGGAAACGTGCTCCGACTTGGGGAATACCCAGGCATAACCATGGCGGGGGGCTCCATATGAGATCAGGACGGTGTTTTGCCACTTGGCTAGTTGCTGGGGGGATACTGGTGCTTCGATCTCCAGTGCGACACCACTAGATTGTGGGACATATAGGTCAGTTTGACGGGCAACGACCCCAGTAGCACCATCAGCACCGATGACTGTAGCTGCTTTATAGGTGGAGTGGGTAGTCTGAACCTGCACACCCCAAGGCTCGATGCTGATAGCTTGAACCCTTTCGCCATCATGGATTGTAGCACCGGCACACACAGCTGTGTTGGTGAGAAGCTCATCAAACCTAGAACGCATGACTAGGTAAGCTATGGGCATTTTTGAGGTATACTCCACCGGTGCAGCATTAGAGTTGGCCCAACAAACCTTGACCCTATGGATAGTATCTTCCACGACAGATGAGAAGTCTGTTGTTAGGAAACTAGCCGCTCGGCCCGAGACGGCACCGGCGCAGGCTTTGTAGCGTGGCAGAGCGTGTCTCTCCAAGACGAGCACCCGGGCACCGGCATTGGCCAATTTGGATGCAGCAATTGTACCGGCGGGGCCTGCTCCTACCACGATAGAATCATACATCCTTGTCACATCCTTTGCAGATTTCAGAGTGCGTACTATTCAAGGTGTAGCATGTGTCAACTACATTTATGGAATACTTACATAGAAGCATTTCTCGCAAGCAAAAGGCAAATCCTGCGCTGGGGTATCTAATTGGACCAGTAGGGCAGTAGGTTGGGCAAACACAGATGGATCAAGTATTTGCCAGAGAATCTGCTTCGATTAGCAAATTGCAGAAGGAATCACGCCCCGTGCCGCAGAAGAAGGAGTGCGTGATTTTACGATTATGTGGGAGGTAGTGACGTGAGTAAAGCAAGAAATGTAGCTGATGAAGGATTCCTGGAACGGACATTTCATCTCCAGGAGCGGGGGACTGATGTAAGAACCGAAATCGTGGCAGGTATTACTACCTTCATGACTATGGCTTACATAATCTTCGTGAATCCTTCAATTTGCCAAGAGACTGGTATGCCTTTTGCCGCAGTAATGTATGCAACGATCGCTTCCACGGTGTTGGCTACGGTATTGATGGCCTTCTTGGCCAACTATCCCTTTGCCCTAGCACCAGGTATGGGCCTCAATGCCTATTTCACCTACTCGGTGGTACTAGGGATGGGAATGTCATGGCAAGCAGCCTTAGGAGCGGTGTTTCTCTCCGGTGTCGTTTTTGTGATCTTGACTTTTACTAAGGTTAGGGAAGCGATTATCGATGCAGTTCCAGCTTCACTAAAGAGTGCTATTGGGGCAGGCATCGGGCTTTTTATCGCATTTATTGGCTTCAAGAGTGCTGAGTTTATTGTTCCTGATGCGGCAACATATTTGACCGTTGGGAAACTCACTAACCCTGTTCCCATCGTTGCGGCTATCGGCCTTTTGGTAACCAGTGTTCTACTGGCCCGGGGTGTAAAGGGTGGGATCCTTTGGGGGATTCTAATATCCACTGCTGTCGGTATCCCATTTGGAGTGACACCTTTGCCGGAAGGGATTATCCAGTGGCCCAGGCTTAGCCTTTGGTCACCGGTTTTGTTTAAACTTGATATCAGGGGAGCACTATCCTGGGGGATTCGAGATATTATCTTTGCCTTCCTGTTTGTCGACATGTTTGACACAGTAGGTACCCTCATCGGTGTTTCCGCTCGAGGTGGGTTTCTAGATGAAAATGGGCGTTTGCCTCGGGCGGAGCGAGCATTGCTGTCTGATGCCATCGGAACCGTCGCTGGTGCATTCTTTGGTACTCCAACGGTAACCACTTATGTGGAGTCAGCTAGCGGGGTAGCAGCTGGTGGTCGAACAGGCCTGACCGCTTTGGTCACAGCAGCCATGTTCCTTTTGTCACTGCTATTTTTGCCCATTGTTAGCATTGTGCCAGGGGCGGCTACAGCTCCAGCTTTAATAGTGGTTGGAGCTATGATGATGGGTTCCATTGTTAACGTTGAATGGAATGACTTTTCTGAGGCAATTCCTGCTCTAATTACCGCGGTTGGTATGCCCTTCACTTTTAGTATTGCCACAGGCATTGCTTTTGGGTTCATTAGCTATAGTGCAATTAAGCTATTGTCAGGTAAAGGCAAAGAGGCCAGTTGGCTAGTTCATCTATTAGCCCTGTTGTTTGTGATACGCTTTATTTATCTGGCTTAGTTGGATAGGTTTTGAACTGGCCTCCCGGTGCTTTTGAGCCTCCCTTTTTGGTATGAATTTGGCTAGGGTGGTCAAAATAGTAGCGAGGAGGTCGGTTCGATGAAAGCAACTGGCATAGTGCGTAGAATAGATGAGCTAGGGCGAGTCGTGGTACCCAAAGAACTGCGAACACAGCTGAGGATCGATGAGGGTGACGCGATTGAGATTTTCACAGAGGCAAACGGTGAGATTGTTCTAAAGAAGTTTTCCCCGCTGTGGGGATTGCGCAAGGAAGCGGAAGGCTATGTTGAAGCATTAGAACAGTCAACTGATTGTCAGGCACTGATCACGGATAAGGATCAAGTGATTGCTAGTAGCGAAGTAATTAAGTCTATGCAGGAACGTTCGGTGAGCAATAGCTTAAAGAAGATTGCCATTGACCGCAAATCAATGATCGTTCAAACAGAACAACTGCAAAAGGAGCCTTACTTGGACTGGCCCAGGGACTACGATTTGCGCTCCCTGGTCATCGCTCCAATTATCAGCCCTACAGGGGATCTTTTGGGGACAGTGCTTTTGGCGGCCACCGACCGAGAACTAGGTGATTTTGAGCTAAAAGTTGCCGAGACAGCGGCTAGCTTTCTCAGTAAACAAGTGGGTATCGATTGAAAAGCCCAATACCAACTGCAAGATCTAGACTAAACGAACCCGCCAGTAGAGTGGCGGGTTTTTGCTGTCCCCAAGGCGCCATGGTATACTGAAAGCATATAAGACGATGCAAGGGGAGTTGAAGCCAGTGGCGCAAGGGAAAGTCCTCATTGCCGATGATGATCCCAATGTACTGGAACTATTATCTCTCTATTTGGTGAAGGATGGTTACGAAGTGCTAACCGCCCTAGACGGAGCGGAGGCACTGGAAAAGACGCGAACGACAAAACCTGATCTACTGATTCTAGATGTCATGATGCCCAAACTCGATGGGTGGGAGGTCTGTCGTGCCGTTAGAAAGGATAGCTTTGTTCCCATCATCATGCTCACTGCCAAGGGAGAGGATTATGACCGGATCCTTGGTCTAGAGCTAGGTGCCGATGACTATGTAGTTAAACCCTTCAATCCAGTGGAAGTGGTGGCACGGGTGAAAGCAATCTTACGAAGAGTAAACAGGGAGAGGGATGGGGCTAAGATCTTGGAGTTTCCTGGCTTGCATATCGATGTGGACCGCCATGAGGTGACGGTAAACCACCAGCCCGTAGCTCTTACTCCCAAGGAATTCGATCTTTTGGTTTTTCTTGCGGAAAGACCGGGATGGACCTATACAAGGGAGCAAATCCTGTCACAAGTATGGGGCTACGATTTTGCCGGTGATGGGCGTACTGTAGATGCCCACATTAAGCGCCTAAGACAGAAAATAGCATCTCCTAAACCAGTGCCTTGGAGCATTGCCACAGTCTGGGGTGTAGGCTACAAATTCGAAGAGCAACAGGGGGCCGAAGGTGGTGTCACCAAAACGCAGCATTAGAACTAAACTAATCGTCTCCTATGTGACCTTAACGGTGCTGAGCCTGGCAGTATTAGGTGTACTTTTTTCACGGCTGCTTTCAGATTATCTTTTCACCCAGCAGGAACGGGTGCTTATTACTCGAGGACAGGCTGTAGCTAAAATCGTCAAAGATGTGGCTCAAGGACGACCTCTGCACTATCAAGCTAGGGTGGTTCTAGAGAATATGGGAGAGTTTTTGGGTGCACAGGTTTGGCTAGTTGATCGCTCAGGTTTGATCATTGCCGCATCAAAAGGGTCTGTGGAGTGGGAAGGAATTCAACTGGATGCAGACGAGTTTAATGATGTGATGAAGGGAACTGTGGTGACTCGCCGAGCACGCACAGGGCGGTTCAATATGCCAATGATTACGGTAGCTGTACCGGTGACCATGGGAAACCAGGTACTAGGTGCCCTGTTTATGAATACGCCGGTATCGGCGGTAGAGCAGACTCTAGCCCACGTCCGACGCTTGGTGCTGACGGCATCGGTTTTTGCTTTTCTGATTTCTAATCTCGTGGGTATTGGACTATCCCGGAGTATCACAAGGCCTCTACGGGCTATGACTAGCATGGCTCAGGAGATGACTAAGGGAGTCTTTGATCGGCGGGTACCCATTGAGACCAAGGATGAAGTGGGTGAGCTAGGCCAAGCGATTAATCTTTTGGCTGAGAAGCTAGAAAGAAGTCTCGGTGATCTGCAGGAAGAAAGAGACAAATTCCAAAGCATCGTAACCGGTATCGATGAGGGAGTGATCGCTGCTGACAATGAGAACCAGCTCCTTTGGATCAACCCACAGGCTGGAGAACTTTTGCGGGTAGGTCATATCCCCTTGGAAAAGCTCAAAATGGATGATTTGCCGGTTCCCCTACTTGACTTGCTCCATCGAGTCAGTGTAACAGGACATGTGGAAGCATTAGATGTATCACCATACCCTTTAGTGGTGCTTCGGGCATACGGTAGTCCCATCCGCCGGGGTGATGAACGTGTCGGCAGCGTTATTCTTTTGCAGGATGTGAGTGAAGCAAGGCGCCTTGAGAATATGCGCCGTGATTTCCTGGCTAATATTACCCATGAGCTGCGTACCCCACTCACTTCAATTCGAGGTTTTGTGGAGCCTCTGCTAGATGGAACAGTGGAGGATGACAGGACTAGGCATCGCTATTTGGGTATTGTGCGGGACGAAGCATTGCGGCTGAACCGCCTCATGGATGATATTCTAGACCTGGCAAAACTTGAGTCTGGCAGCATGAGTATTGCTTTTGATCTGATGGATATCCGTGATTTGGTTTACCGAGTACGGAATATCTTCGAGCCCCAGGCCAAGCAAAAGGATTTGGAACTGGTTTGCCAGTTGCCTGCAGACTCAGATAAGGAAATTCTCGTTTGGGGTGATAGTGATCGATTACAGCAGGTCTTGACTAACTTCATCGATAATGCTTTCCGCCATACAGAACCTGGTGGTGTTGTCACTGTTTCAGTAGGTATAACTGAACACCGTGTGATAGTCAGGGTGGCAGATACTGGTAGGGGGATTGACCCAGAGCAATTGCCCTATGTTTGGGATCGCTTTTACAAGGTCGATAAGGCTCGAGAGAAAGGCAAAGAAGGAACTGGGCTTGGGCTTTCCATCGCCCGGGGCATTATCGAGAACCATGGAGGAGAGGTCTTTGCCACTAGCAAGCCAGGTGAAGGTGCGACTTTTGGCTTCATGCTACCCAAAAGCGAAGCCTAATGGGAGGTGGGGGCAGGAAACTCCGTTTTCCTGCCCTGTCCGGTCTCCCAAGTTCACTACTTTTGCTGCTTCGGTAGTGATTTCACCCCAACCCTGGGGTTGCCTTGCCCTTAGGAGACCTAGTTCATCGGCTACCTCGCTCTGACTGAGTGCTAACCCAAGCCAGGCACGAGGTTTGGTTCTAGGATGCCACTGACTGGGGATGTTTATGCGAAGACGAGCAAAAAACATCAAGTCTGATCCTGCCGATATTT
Source organism: Bacillota bacterium (assembly GCA_012518315.1). Classification (GTDB taxonomy): domain Bacteria; phylum Bacillota; class Limnochordia; order DTU087; family DTU087; genus JAAYSL01. The sequence goes on from JAAYSL010000127.1 coordinate 33,122, forward strand.
CTGGAGGAGCGCTACTTCTCCGCGCCGAATCATCTCCCGAACCATTAATCCGATCTCTTTGGTGGTCACGTCATCCCAACCACTTTCCCGCACCTTATCGGCAAATCCGACTTCTTCTGCTGCCTCCATCTTTAGCCGTTCGGAAGCTACTTTGCCCCGACGAGCCACACCAGTCACCTCCATGGTTAGTGTGACCTAAGGCAAGTCAGGTCATGCTGTCAGTAGTGCCCAACAGTGAGTATGGTATCAAAAGGAAAACTCGCCTGATATTAGGTCACCACAAGACCAATATCGGCTAAAGCCCCATCGAGTGACTGACCGGGGCCAAGTACCGGAGCAAATAGATCTGGTGTCTTTTGCAGTCGCCCCAGAATACTGCCTAGGTGAAACTGATGGGGGTAGACGTTTTCTAGCTCTTGCCAAGTAACTGGTGTCGAGACCGGGGCTTCAGGTAAAGGTCGGGGACTATAGGGAGCGGCTAGAGTCTTGCCCTGAAGGTTTTGCAGATGGTCTACATAAACACGGCCGGTACGATGCTTAACCAGCCTTTCGGTGGTAACTTTTGATGGATAGACAGTCTCCAAGATCTTTCCCACACTACCGACAAAGCTGCTGGTAGTCTTGTATGTATATCGAGGCTCAATGGGGACGTAAATATGGATTCCCGTGGCACCAGAGAGCTTTGGGTAAGAGACTAGCCCTAGCTCATCTAGGGCTTTTTTGACTAGAAAGGCGATTTCTCTGGCATCATCAAAATCTGTGCCTTCCGCCGGATCCAAATCAAACACCAGCCAATCCGGGTATTGGGGGCGAGAGTAAAGAGATAGCCAAGGGTGCAACTCAATACAAGCTTGGTTAGCCAACCAAATCAGTGTCGCCCTGTTTTGCACGAGAATATAGTTGATGGTCTTAGATGGCTCATCACCGCTTATGGGGATAGTCTCGATGAAGTCTGGTGCGTACTCGGGACAGTTTTTCTGATAAAACGATGCTTCATCAATGCCTCGGGGATAGCGGGTGACTGTGAGGGGACGGCCTCGTAAGTGAGCTAAAAGATAAGGCGCGGCCAAACTGTAATACCGGATCAGATCCCCTTTGGTATAGCCTGTTTTGGGCCAAAGTATTTTGCTCCAATTACTGATGGTTACATCCTCTCCATCCACCAGTATCCTTTGCCGCTGCTCCTTCATCACCATCCTCCTTTCGGTAAGAACTGTACGGTGCCTTGGAACAGACACCGCTTGGGCAGAAGATCCTCCCGTATACGACGATAGCTTGGATGCCTTAGATTACCACTGGGAGTGTATTCTAGGTAGCCAACCTCCACTACCATTTCCGGTTTGACC
>JAAYSL010000020.1 GCA_012518315.1 Bacillota bacterium
CGGAGAATCTTTCAAATGATGAATATGGGCCAGTATTTCCTCAATAGCTCGCTTGTTGCGGCCATTACAACCACGACTACTCTGTTCTTCTCAGCCTTAGGGGGATATACCTTCGCCAAGTTCCGCTTTCCCGGGCGGGAGCAGATATTTATGGCTATAATAGGAACCATGATGGTGCCGTTTTTCGTGATCATGATTCCACTATATGTAATGATGGTTAGGTGGCAATGGGTCGATAGTTTCAAAGGCCTTTTGGCCCCTGGATTAATGAGTGCCTATGGCCTGTTTCTCATGCGCCAGTTTATGTCGGGCATTCCGACGGATCTCATTCAGGCTAGCCGCATTGATGGTTGCAGCGAATTTGGGATATTTACCCGGATCATTCTCCCCCTATCCAAACCGGCCTTATCTGCTCTGGGGATCTTCACCTTCATGTGGAACATCACTGTACTCATATTCTGCCAAACACTCATTTCCCAGAAGATGCCGAGATTGCGGCGATCCTCGGTAAGATACCCTATACCGTGCTCAATAGCTTGGCGAGGGTTTTGAATGTCAATGGGCTCACCCTCAAGTTCGATTATTCCGCTGTCAGCAGGATTGACTCCAAATAGACATGTAGCTAATTCAGTGCGCCCGGCACCTTGAATCCCAGCTATCCCCAGGATTTCCTGCTTATTTAGAACGAAATTGATATCCTTCAAGCCCAGTGATGCTTTATTGAGGTTCTTGACACGGAGGACGACTTCTTCTTTTCTGGCAGGGTGGCTTTTCTTCGTAGCAATGGGGATGCTCCCTACCATCATCTGAATAATCTCGGGGATGCTAGTATCAGCTGTATCCTTGGTTTCTACGTGTCTGCCGTTGCGAAGAACGGTAATCCGATCTGTGATGGTCATGATCTCGCTGAGAATGTGACTGACGAACAGGATGGTTGTGCCCTCGGCCTTGAGCTTGCGTAACACTTCAAAAAGGGTTTCCACTTCACCTGGCGTCAGAGCTGCTGTAGGCTCGTCCATAATGATAAAGCGACTTCTGCTATTAAGTGCATGGGCGACGGCAGTGAGCTGTTTCATCGCCACACTGCAATCCCCAATCAGTTGTCGCGGATTGACTTCTTGACCCATCTGCTCGAAAATCTCTACTGTCTTATCTTCCATCAAGTTCCAATCGGGTCGTCCAAAGCTTTTGGTGATAGTCTGACCCATGAATACGTTTTGGGCGATGGTAAGATTATCACATAAAGGTAACTCCTGATGAACAATGGAAATCCCTAGCCTTCTAGCATCAGTAGGGCTATTGACTTCTACAGGAACGCCTTCCCAGTTCATCTCGCCGGTGTCTTTTCGGTAGATACCCCCGGTGATCTTGATTAGGGTGGATTTGCCCGCCCCATTCTCACCAATCAAGCCATGGATGTCACCTTTATTTACAGAAAAAGAGACATCACATAAAGCTTGTACTCCTCCAAAACGTTTGCTAATGGAATGGTACTCTAGAATCGGCTTAGACATGCACAACCCTCCAGTACTGGGAGGCAGGCCAAGGCAGAGCTCCAATGAGAAACCACAAGAGTTTGCTTTTGGCTAATCCGCCATCCTGGCGACACAACTTGTTGTTCATCAACATAAGACAGAGATCATGTCTTGGTAAGACAGAATCTCCGTATTACTTATTCTAGCGAAAAGGGTCATAATCCTGCCGAAGAGGGTTACTTAGTATTGACAAAGTCAATGTCGAAATCGAGCATGAAAGTACGCCTGTAGCGGGAACTCCAAGATAAAAGGAAACCGAGAGAATTGAGTGAAGAAAGGAAGAAGGTGAAGAAAGTGGGGGGGGATTGAAAGTGATGCTGGAGCGAACTCCGGCATTAGTTGAACGATTCGTCGAGGAAAGGAACACTCCTGGAGCCGTAGTGTTAGTTGGTTATGGGGGGGAGGTGTATGGACCATATCCTTTGGGGTTTACCAGCTTTTTCTCTAAACCCGAGCCGGTTACACAGGATACCATCTACGATCTCGCTTCACTAACCAAAGTCGTGGCTACCACCACCGCCGCTCTGTTATTGCTAGAGGGTGGGGCATTTTCTTTAGAAGATACTATCGGTTGACCTAATCTCTCGTAAGGCCTTTGGGCATACTGGCTTCACTGGTACCTCTCTCTGGATAGATCCCAACCTACAGGCCTTTTTTGTCCTATTGACCAACAGGGTTCATCCGACTCGGGGAAATGATGCCATCATTAGATTTCGGCCCAGATTTCACAACTCGGCCATTGCAGAGCTAGGTAAGCTATAGCTGTCAGTCAGGACATATGCAACGTCTAAAGGGAAGGCAGGAATACTCCTTTCCTTGGGGAATTATTGGCTTCTATGGGTTGGTTGTCAATTAGAGGGGAGGATAAGACGGCGCTTTGCTCAGTAGGCTATCGGTGCCGTCGCAGAACCATGAAGATAAACATCACGAACAGAGATTATAGAGCGCTATTAGATTTGATTGCCCTTGCCGATATGGTACTGGAGTCTGCACCTGAAGGAATAGATACTGATGAATATGATGCCTTTATCCAGAAGATGCTCTCCCATGCCAAGAGCTTTATGTGCAATGAACTGGTAGGATATCATCGTAGGGAGGATCGATACTATCTGTCGGAGGATCTCACCGAGAGTATGGATCTACTCGCTATCATGAAAACTCATACTACTGAAGTCTTCTGGATTGAATTGCCTAGACAGCTAGCTATTCGGGATATGATGGAAAAGTGCGGGACAACTGAACCAGAAGAGCTTTCACCGGAGCTAGCTGCGGCGGCGTTTTTGACCCATGTAGAAAAATACGAAAGTGAGTTTATGGAAAATGATCTAGATAATCTTCGGATAGAGGGTTTGACTGTGTCCGATGAGGAGATTGAGGAGTTCCGGATGGCTCTGGTGGAGATGCTCGAATCGGAAGCTAATGAGTGGGAAGATGAAGAGAGTGAAACAGACCGCCCAATACCCGAAGCATTGAATGCACCCGATCCGCGGTTCACGGAGAAGACTCTAGCTAGCATACACCGATTGGTGGAAAGTAGAGAGTTTGCATCAACCGAGGAGATGAGTGAGTTCATCAATCAGGCTCTAGCCTCGGGGGAAGACTTGGTTGATCCATCAACCCTTAGCGAGCTTGACAAGGCTCAAGAATTGATATACGAGGCATGGCAGACAACCGAGGGCAAAGAACGTGTCAGGCTGGCAGAGAAAGCCTTAAGAGTGTCTCCAGATTGTGCTGATGCCTACATTATCTTGGCAGAGGAGACGGCCAGAACCATAGAGGAAGCCCAGGAGCTTTACGAAAAAGCTGTGGCGGCTGGTGAGCAGGGTCTCGGTGAAGGATTTCTGGAACAGCACGAGGGACATTTCTGGGGAATGGTGGAAACACGGCCCTATATGCGGGCTCGCGCAGGATTAGCGATGACCCTCTGGGCAATGAATTCGCGCCAAGAGGCAATCAGAGAGTTGGAGAATCTAGTAAAGCTAAATCCCAATGACAATCAAGGTAATCGCTATCAGCTACTGATCTGGTATTTGGCTGAGGGACAAAACACCAAAGCCAAGGCATTACTAGAGAAATATGAGGAACCTAGTGCGTCTTGGTTATACAGTGGGGCATTCTTGACCTATAGGCAGTCTGGGGACACAGCGAAGTCTAGGGCGGTTTTGAAACAGGCACTGCTAGCCAATCCCCATGTGCCATTGTATCTATTAGGTCGTAAGAGGTTACCCAAGGAATCCCCCGGATTAATCGGTATTGGTGATACCAGCGAAGCAATCGCCTACGTCTTGGCTGCCAACTTTCTATGGCAAAAGGAGTCAGGGGCGCTGGAGTGGCTAGCGGCTAACTCCTAGGGTGGCAGGTATCCACAACCAGCACCTCCACCCCTGACTGGGCAATCTTTTCCAATGCTTTGGGGTCAGCCAGGTTAGATGTCTCCAATATATCGATGGCAAAACTAGTCCTGGGTATACTAGAGAAGATGCTCCCGCAGTATAGTTACTCGGTTTCAGCGAGCCAGGGGGAGATTCACCAAAAAAGAGGAATATATGTATAGAGCAAAGAACATAGAATCTCGGGTTAGGCTCACGGGAAACTGGAGGTATCGTTATGAAGACATTGCCCACGTATATAGGTTCTGCTGCCTTTGGCTTGAAAATGGGTGTATTCTTGCCAGGGTGCGATCTCATCGGAGAGGTATCCAAACGAGCGGAGGATCTAAATAGAGATGGGCTTTTGGACGATGGCGATGTCATATGCATTACTGAATCCGTAGTTGCCCGGGTGCAAAGCAACATTGTCACTACAGACCAGGTTGCCACAGAGGTCAAGTCCAAACTCAGCCTACAACCGACATCTACCTTGGGTGTAGTCTTTCCCATCGCCAGTCGCAACCGCTTCAGTGTTGCCCTGGAGGGTCTAGCTAAGGCTGTTCCCGAAGGCAAGGTGGTTGTGCAGTTTTCCCATCCTGAAGATGAGGTAGGCAATCAGGTAATTGAACCAGCGTATGTACAAGGCCACGGAGGGGTTGGCGCTGTGCTATACCACAAGGACATACCTGGACAACTGCTTCTGCATCCGGTAACCAACATCGATTATGGCTCCTACTATACGGACGTAATCCGCCGGCAGGGCGCAACAGCGGTGATCATTTATGCCAATGACCCACAAGTGATTTTGGCCGAGAAGCCAGATGGGATTATCGCCGCGGATATTCGCACACGACTAGAGACCAAAGCCAAGCTCCAGGAGGCTTTTGCCAATGTGATTACTCTCCAGGACCTTTGTAGCAATGGTGATATCGCCAGCCAGTGGGGACTACTGGGCAGTAATATGTCTAGTGATGGTAAGCTAAAGCTGGCCCCAAGAAATGGCGATGAGATAACCAAGGAGATTCAGGACGAGATTCTCCGGAGAACTGATCGCAAGGTGGAAGTTCTAATCTATGGCGATGGTGCTTACAAAGACCCGGGGACCGGTATCTACGAGCTCGCTGACCCGGTGACCACCTTTGGGTGCACCCCCGGGCTGAATAGTTGTATACGTGGTGGAGTAAAGTACAAAATGCTAGCTGATCGGCTACATGCAGAGGGCAAGTCTATCTTGGAGATTGAAGCTGCTATCCAGGAAGCTAGGGCCAGTAATCTTGAGGCGGATAGTATCGAGACAGAAGGTACAACCCCCAGAAAAATGACAGACATTCTGGCAAGCTTAGCCGACTTGGTCAGTGGCTCATCCGATGCGGGGACACCGGTAGTCTTAGTGAAAAGCATTTATCGGGGATAGTCCAAAAACTAGATTGCCATAGTGTGCTTAGGAAAGCGGGGATCTTGGTCTCCGCTTTTTCGCTGTCTTGAAGAAGGAATGTTGCTTTCCACCGGGAATTCATATATAGGCAAGCCGTTTCATTTATTGAAATACGAGTCCAAATGACCTTTACCCATCAAGAAGGAGCAGTTGAACCTATGAGTGGCGGAAACCCAGCAATCAGCCAAACCGCGATCCGGTGCCTTGAAGTACTACAGGCAGTTAGTGATCACGGAAGGGCCAATAGCCGCAAGGGCCTAGCACTCAAAGATGTAGTTGAGAAGACAGGGTTTAATTCATCTACTGCCTATCGGTATCTGCAGACATTGGAGCAATACGGCCTATTGCAGAAAGACGCGAGCGGGCTGTATAAGCTGGGTCTTAAGGTGGTAGAGCTTTATCACGCCTTTACCGATGGCAATGATCTCCGTCAGGTAGCTTATGAGCATATGCTTGCCCTTTCCAAAGAAACCGAGGAGACAGTATATCTAGGTATCCTCGATGGCTTAGAAGTCTTCTATATTGAGAGGGTAGATAGCCCGTTACCCATTAGGCCCCATACCCAGATAGGAGGAAGAAACAAGCTCTATTGTACGGGGCTTGGCAAAGCTATCTTGAGCCAAAGACCGGATCTACTCAATCGGATTATAGATGTCGGTCTAGAACCTTTGACAGCGAACACCATAACTGACCCAGAGAGACTAATTGCACAATTGCAGGAATGTCAGGTACGGGGTTTTGCCCTAGATGATATGGAAAACGAATCAGAAGTAAGGTGTGTAGCTGCCCCGCTTTTTAACGAGAGAAGACAGGTTACAGCTGCCCTTAGTATCTCAGGACCCGCCTCTCGGATGCCTATAGATAGGCTTGTGGATGACCTAGGCCCTAAGGTTCAGGTGACTGCCCAGCACATTTCCAAGATGCTAGGATACATAGATGCGTGAACTAAAAGACCAAACTGAAGGGAGTCTGTTTATATGGAGTTCGATCTTATCGCTTTTGGGGAGACCCTAGTACGTCTATCACCGCCGGGGCCGGAGGTCATTGAGCAGGCGAAATCTTTGAACATGTACCCTGCCGGAAGCGAGCTCAATGTATCAGTTGCGGCCAAGCGGTTAGGCCTTAAGGTCTCATATGTCTCAAGACTAGCCAATAACCCCCTGGGCTGGTGGATTGCAAACAAGTGTCGAGAGCATGGAATAGATGTCTCCTATGTGAAATATGCCGATGATCGGCAAGGATTGTACTTCTTTGAAAATGGCGTACCACCACGGCCAGGGGTTGCTTACTATGATCGGGCTAATTCCGCTTTTGCCAATGTCAGCCTAGAAGATTTCGACTGGCCTTGTATTCTAGCCCAGACCAAGATGTTTCTAGCTAGTGGGATCAATCCTGCTCTAAGCCCTGATGCTCACAGGGTGACTTTGGAGGCTGTCAAACAGGCTCATGCTGCGGAGAAGCTAGTGGCCTTTGATCTTAACTACCGCAGCAAGCTTTGGGATATACCCACAGCCAAGAAAGTCTTGAGTGAATATCTACCATATGTAAGTATCCTCTTCACATCAGGTGGAGATGCTGCTGAGGTTCTGGGTTTTAGTGATCCTCCGGGTGAGAATTTGGCTCTGAAAATGAGTGAGGAGCTTGGGATCCCCACAGTGTGCCTGGTATATGGGCCTGGCGATACATCTAGTGCACTTTGGCGAGCCGTCTGTGCATCCAATGGGAAGACATATACTGCCGAGCAGGAAGGGGCACTGATGACGGTTGATCGGCTAGGAGCAGGGGATGCCTTCGCGGGAGGCTTTCTAACTGGTTTCTTAGAAGAGGGCCCTGCACTTGGTGTCAAAATGGGGAATGCGGTAATGACTTTGAAAAACACCTATCAAGGTGATATTGCCTGGGTAACCCGGGACGTGGTCGATGCCTACTTGGCCGGTGAAGGCGGTATGATCAAGAGATAGGAATCCCATCGCGATTATAGGAGGCTAGCGACTAGGGCTGAACAGGCCTCATGTATTAACCTTTATATGGATTTTTGAAGGGATGACGCTATGCTGTGATTACCTAGCGTCACCCTTCTTGATACTAAGCCTCTCGGCTAGTTGTCCTATCTTATCTTCGATTTCCCTGATCACTGCGACGAACTCATCATCACTCTTTCCTGTTGGATCAGCAAGTCCCCAGTCTTCCCTGAACTTGCAGGGGAGATAGGGACAATCCACATTGCATCCCATGGTGATCACCACGTCTACAGGTGGTATCTCCTCAAGAAGTTTAGGACGCTGGGCTTCTTCCATATCAATACCATAGATTTCTCTCATCAGCCGCACTGCATCAGGATTGATGGCATCCTTGAGTTTGGTACCAGCCGAATAACTCTCAAAAACATCTTTAGCCAAGTGCTTTCCCAAAGCTTCGGCTATCTGGGATCGGCAGGAATTGTGTACACAAACAAAGGCTACTTTGATCATGAGTTCACCCCTTAGCAATCATACCATGGCAGGCATTCGTCTTAAAGTATGGTAGCCTCAAAACCTATTGACGCCTATATTCCTATATAGTAATATACTACACATAAGGGGGAGAGCTATGGGTATTTACGAAATGAGAGCGGATCTGGCTAGAGCATTAGCCCATCCCTTGCGGTTGGAAATCCTCGATATCCTTCTAGCGGACGGGGAGAAGTGTGTTTGCGAGATCGCTGACAAGGTAGATGCTCAACAGCCAACGGTATCCAAACATCTTAGTGTCCTCAGGGATGCTGGTATCTTGGCGTCTCGCAAAGATGGTTTGATGGTATATTATCGAGTGCGGGTACCCTGTATCCAAGGTTTTTTCCACTGTTTAGACAGAGTTCTAGAAGAAGACCTGAAAAGGCGGCAGGCGCATCTAGAGGAAGGGGGATATATCGATGAATAAACCAGGAACA
>JAAYSL010000128.1 GCA_012518315.1 Bacillota bacterium
CCACTGGTTCCATCTGCTACGGAACTGCCGGTGGTGGCATCACTACCACCACTGGTAGCATCAGCCACAGAACTACCACTGGTGCTATCGCTGACGGAGCCACTTGTCGTGGCATCAGTCAAAGTCCCACTGCTGGTGGAATCTGTAAGACTGCTACTTGTGGTGGCATCAGTCAAACTGCCGTTTGTGATAGCATCTAGTGAGCTTCCGCTAGTAGTATCAGCTACAATGCCACCGCCAGTGGTATCACTTGTACTACCACTACTGGTTGTATCAGTCAATGAACTACTGCTGGTGCCATCGACTGTGGAACCACTTGTGGTTGCATCCGGTGTAGAACCGGTACTGGTCGCATCAGCACCAGGTCCGACGGTCACTACTTCATAGGATACAGCCCCCGGTAGCACTTCCAATATGGCTTCACCCATGGCCGCAGCCTTGTTTTCCTCAATAATTGGAGACATTGTCTGGTGCACATATGCCAATACTCCACCAGAAATGGTGGCGATCAATCCAAGCACAATTACTAGTCTTAGGCTCTCACGCACGAGTCTTCACCTCCCCATAGGATCTAGGCCGTGTCACATGGTCTAATAGGGGTGTAAAACCATTCATTAAGAGAATTGAATAAGAAACTCCTTCTGGGTAGCCACCCCACAGGCGGATGACCATTAGGACTATCCCGGCACCAATACCAAACAACCACTTGCCCTTACGGGTAATTGGACTCGTAACCATATCGGTAGCCATAAAGAAAGCCCCAAGCATGAGTCCACCGGCTAGCCAATGGAAGACGGGATCTTGACCAAAGGCCAGGGCGATGATACCTACCGTGCCTAGATAACTAACGGGAATCCGCCAATCGATATACCGTTTGTACAACAGATAAAGGCCGCCAATGAGTATGGCTAGGGCTGATGTTTCGCCAAGACAGCCTCCTACATTGCCAATGAACATATCCCAATAACTGCTGGTAATCCGCCCCATCTGCATTTGAACCAAAGGTGTGACAGTGGCAACACCATCGATGGGACTTGTCCAAGTGATCATAGCTGCAGGGAAAGCCGCCAAGAGAAAAGCTCTTCCTACCAAGGCCGGGTTAAAGGGGTTGTGGCCTAGGCCGCCAAACACATGCTTTCCTAAGGTCATGGCTACAACTCCACCCACAACAGCCATCCATGATGGCATAGTAGGAGGTAGGTTAAAGGCCAGGAGCATACCGGTAACGATGGCACTCCCATCATAAATGGTAATCGGTTTGCCCCTCAGTTTTTGAAAAACCCATTCTGTAATAATGCAAGCTCCAACCGTGATCGTAACCAGCCAAAGGGCTCGGAAACGGAAAAAGTACATGGATGCGATCAAAGCTGGTAGTAAAGCAATAACAACACCATACATTATGCTTGTCACTGATTCCTGATCTGACACATGGGGAGCTGGAGATATCACTAGCTCTGTGTCGGTTGTAACTACATTGCGTTCCATGAGATAGTCCCCTCCCTCTTAGCTAGTCTTTTTGTGGCGTTCGGCTTGCACTTCCTGTTTGCCAAGCTTAATGGATTGAACAAGAAAGCGATTGGCGGGACATACATACGAACAGCTACCACACTCGATGCAGTTGAGTAGCCCCCACCTCACAGCTTCATTGAGCTTGCCACCATCGACATAGCGTGCTATGGTAGTCGGTACTAGAAAAGCTGGGCAAACATCGACACACCGGCCACAGCGGATACATGGATCTGGTTCCCGGGCTGTTTTCAGCTGATTGAACACCAAAATACCTGAGGTGCATTTGGTTACCGGGACAGATAGATCAAACTGGGTTGTCCCAGTTAAGGGGCCTCCTATGATCACCTGTTTAGGTGTTCCCGTAAAGCCACCGGCTGCCTCCAGTACATCACTACACCGAGAACCAACACGAACTAGAAGATTCTGGGGCTCCTTTACTCCTTCTCCCGAGACAGTCACTATCCGTTCGATTAACGGCATACCGGTCTGGATCGCTGTTTGAATGGCGGCGGCAGTTCCCACATTGTTAACCACAATCCCGATATCCATAGGGAGGCCACCAGCAGGTACTTCTTTCCCAGTGATGGCTGTGATTAGCTGCCTTTCAGCACCCTGGGGATACTTGAGCTTCAGTGGAACAATCTCGATACCAGCATGCCCGACAGCTGCCCTTTGCATAGCCTCGATGGCATCAGGCTTGTTTAGCTCGATACCGATTATCGCCTTACTGATCCCTAAAGCCTTTAACAGTGCCCTAGTACCATCAATGATTCTATCAGGATGCTCTACCATTAGACGATGATCGCAAGTGAGATAGGGCTCACATTCACAACCATTGATAATCAAAGTCTGAATTCGTTTATCGGGAGGGGGTGCTAACTTAACATGGGTAGGAAAAGTTGCGCCTCCGAGGCCGACAATTCCTGCCTCCCGAACAATAGTCTTAATGGCGTCAGCATCCAATTGGTCTAGCTCACCCTTGGGGGTGATGCTGGGATCCAAGCGCTCTTCATTGTCATTTTCGATTACTATTGCCTGTACTTTACCTCCAGCGGGATGCCAGCAAGACTCGATGGCCTTGACCACCCCGGATACCGGTGCGTGAATAGGTGCTGAGACAAAAGCGTCAGCATCTCCGATTTTCTGCCCTTTATTAACAATATCCCCTTTTTTCACCAAGGGCTTGCAACAAGCCCCTACGTGCTGTTTGAGGGGAATGATTACCTCAGCGGGGGGTGTCATCACCTTGATGGCCTTAGTAGCGCTTAGCTCTTTATGGCCAATAGGATGAATACCGCCCCTAAAGGTCCTGCCTTTACTCATGTTCAACCTCCGTTCCCTTTGCTGCTAAAAAGACTGGTTTAACCAGACTAAGGTTCGCCAATAGGAAGCTCATTTCCTGTTGGTTTTTGTCTATTAAATAGTGGCAAACAAGAAAAACTACGGGCTTGTGATAATTGGCACAATCACAACCACTGAATACCCCGTCGTTTCAATAATCGAATTAACGGAATACCTAAGAATAATACTGAGATAGCTTCACTGATTCCTATACCTACTACCGAAAGCCAATAGGGCACCTCGAAGATGATGCGCAGGTAAAGACTAATTAGTAGCGCATTCAGAACAATGGGAGAAGCATAGCCTACCCAGGTATTTCGATATCGGTAAGTTAGCCATGCGGCTAGCAAAGTCACCAGACTGCCGCCAAAGATGTCCCATGGTCCCAGACCTCCCAGAATATTACTTAGCATCACAGCCACAAAGAGGGCGGGGACTGCCTCTGGATAAAGCATAGGTAGTAAGGTTAGGGCCTCTGCCGGGCGAAACTGAAAAATGCCGAAGCTAAATCCGGCAAACAAATACACTAGCAGGACGTAAAGTGCGGCGATGAGAGCCCCCCTCACGATTTTACGTGCATCCATTCTTCTACCCCCTGTATAAACACTATCTACATTGTAGTCGTCAGGGAAGGTAAAAGCAATCGGTGAAATGGGGTGGCAACTCCGCTTAGTTCAGAAAGATAGGGCGTGGTTGCCAGAGATGCCCAGATTGCTGTGAAGGCAACAGGTGGGTTTGCCAATAGAGGCTAGCACTTATTGATAATACCAAGGAGTGCTAAGACGAGCACGAACACGATGATGGCTAGCAAAGTGCCGGGATTTATTATCAGGAGGAAAAAAAGGAGCATGGTGGCCAGTGCAACTAGTATTGGAATGAAGGATTCCAATACATCAAGAATACCGTTATACGGCTTGCACCCTGACAGCTTCTTTTTCCAATGATGAAAATGGTGGTCTATTTTCAAAATAACTCACCTACCGTTTGTTTCTTATTGGAGCCGCCCAGGATTTTATGGTATACCGCCAATGTCTGCCTTGCAGTATTTTCCCAGCTTAAAGGGGTCACAGCCAACTGGCCCCGACGGCTCATCATTTGCCTTAGTTTGGTATCTCGAAGGCCGCAGTCAAGCTGATGGACGAGACTAGTAGTGTCCTCTGGATTAAAGACCAGTGCCGCCTCC
>JAAYSL010000129.1 GCA_012518315.1 Bacillota bacterium
AGGAGGCACTATCATGGTGAAAAGGCTTAGACTTACACGGGGTACCGGGCAGGGTAGGAGTCCTCTACATTCCCTAAGGTTCGGCGACTCCAATGTGTCCCGAGGGCCAAGACATGTGGCATTGGCCTCTCTATTGCCAGGACAGTCTGCTACCATCGTGAGCCTGCCAGCGGATCATCAGTTACTGCGCCGCCTCGCCTCTTATGGCCTCTTGCCCGGTGTAGAAGTTGTGGTGGAATGGCGTATCCCGGCGTTCATCGTTGCCATAGGTGCAACACGAATTGCTTTAGATCGGCAGACAGCTGCACTAATCACGGTGCAAGCTAGGGATTTATAGTACAAGGCACTCAGACTTGAATCGCCTGTTTCTCTTGTGGTCTAAGTTGTTAAGGCGAGTAATTTCAAGTGTTTATCAATTAGTGCAAAACTGCTATAGCAAAACATAGATTAGTGCCAAATAGTGTGCTATGCTAGCGATAGATTCATGACAACTAAACCGCCGACAATGAGTCCGTCTCGCCGCTAGCTCGGTGCTGTACGGAGAAAGGGAAGGTGTCAGATGGTGTCTAAAAGCAAGTCTATTAGTGGTAGACTGTATCGTTTAGTAGTGTTTTTTACTGCTGCTTTGTGCATTATTGGATACATAGGTTATTGGGGTGTTAATCGACTGGACAAGCTAGTAGTGCTATATGACGAAGGATATGTCCCCGCGTATTCGTTTCTGCTGAATGCAGACCGTGACTTTCAGCAGGCGCGGGTGGCGCTAATGGCTGCCTTGAGCGTAGACGATGATACCTCACGTAGGTCGTTGAAAGCAGTATATGATGAGAATATTGAGCAGACACGTGATCGCTTTGAAAGTAGTGCCTCCATTGAGCAGGTGTTTTTTGAAGGGAAAGCAGATCTTGGGCAAAAGTTTCGAACGAATTTCGATGAGTACAGGAAAACAGCTGATCAGATGTGGCGATTTCTCCTACAGGATCACGATAGTCAAATGGCCAGGAATCTACTGCCTGCAGAAGACGAGCTTTTCGAGAAGGCTCGGGGTTATCTGGATGCCATCGAAGAAGGCTATGATAACGCCATCGAGGTGCTAAAGACAGACGCGAGAAGGACTAAGCAGAATATTGTTCTTTGGGTAGCATTAGTTACCGTGGTGGTGGCGGGACTTGGCTTTTTCATCTCGCATCGAATCGTCAAGCGTATTGCGGAAAGGATAGATACACTGGTTCACCAGTCGGAAAGGATAGCCACCGGCGATCTTAGTTTTCGTATACGAGAGACCATTGATGATGAGATCGGAAGACTGGCTGCTGCCCTGGAACAGATGCGTCAGGATATGGGTGTCTTGATTGCGGGAATTGGAGGCACGGCCAGGGATCTAGCTAGTGTCAGCCAACAACTTGCCGCGTCTACTCAGCAGACCGGTGCCTCCATCGAGGAAGTTGCCAGCACAGCCGGGGAATTTGCCTCTACGGCCCAAAGGGTAGGAGAGAATTCTGAGGTAATGAATAGATCTGCCCAAGAAATCTCGGTTCGAGCCACTGGAGGTAATGCAGCGGTAAAACGGATTGTGGAAGAAACGGCAAAACTAGAAGGAAGTATGCATGAATTGGCAGGTGCTGTGGCGGGGCTTGGGGATCGTTCTCGGGAAATTAATAAGATAGTTGATGCTATAACCGATATTGCCGAGCAGACTAATCTTTTGGCGCTGAATGCGGCGATCGAAGCAGCTAGAGCCGGGGAATACGGTCGGGGTTTCGCAGTTGTGGCTGAAGAAGTCCGTAAACTGGCAGAGCAATCTACCAGAGCGACCAGGGAGATCAATGGGCTTATCGGCGATATTCAAAAAGAGACCGAGAAGGTTGTTGTAGACATGCAACAGGGAGCTCGGCAGGCAATGGAAAGCCTAGATGTGGCACGTGACAGTGGGGAGGATTTGCGAGGAATACTAGCTGCAATAGAGAGCATGCTGCAAGAAATCGAAAACGTATTCCATGGAGCAAATCTTGTGGTTGAAGGCAGCCAACAGATGGCTGCAGCTACTGAAGAACAGTCAGCCACAATTGAAGAGGTGGCCGCCCAAGCCGAGAGCTTGAGTCGGGTTGCTCAAGACTTGCTAGGCTTAGTCGCACGATTCAGGCTGGATGTTGCCGAAAGTACAATCGTGGAGGGGAAAACGAGTTTTTGACGAAGCAATAATGGCAGTACTAGAACTCGCTGGCAGCCCCCCTCAAAGCGGGCACCGGCTTTCTGAGATGCAAATCGCGGTACTGTGGTCGAGCCTATAATTAATCGAGGTGGATAACAGAACTTGGAGCGAGAATCACCGATTAACGTGGCATTAGTAAATCCTGAGATACCACCCAATACCGGCAATGTGGCTAGGCTCTGTGCTCTTACTGGTTGCACTTTGAATCTGGTCCGGCCCCTTGGCTTTTTTCTCGATGATAAACGGCTGAAAAGGGCTGGGCTAGATTACTGGGAGCTGCTTGATTACCACTTCTTTGACAGTATCCAGGAGCTGGAAAGAGCCTATGGGGGTACAGGTATTCACTATGTGACTACCAAAGGAAAACAGTGGTATACAGATGTACTCTATCGGCCAGGCGATGTCCTGATGTTCGGTCCGGAGACTGAAGGGCTACCCAAGGATTTGTTGGCCGCCCATCCTGGGCGATGTATCAGGATACCTATGCTCAAAGATGACCGGGCGAGATCGCTTAACCTTGCCAATTCAGTAGCCATTGTGCTTTATGAAGCTTTACGACAGATGGGTTTTCCCCATTTAGTCTGAGAAGCAAGAACATCACAGGGAGGTGAAGGGGCACCTTACCTCCAGGGTAATGGTGCTTCTGCTATGCGACTGACATTTTTAGGACACGCGTGTTTTCATCTTAGAACAAAGCAAGGCGGACTCCTCTTTGACCCATATCTTACTGGAAATCCTTTGGCAGCAGCAAAGGCAGAGGAGGTCACCGCCGATGCCATATTGGTAAGCCACGGCCATAGTGATCACCTAGGAGATGCTATTTCTATATCGAAGAGACTAGATATACCGATTATTGCTCCTTTTGAATTGGCGCTTTACTGTGAGGGGCAAGGGGCGCAAACCCATGCTATGCATATCGGAGGGGATTATGCTTTTCCCTTTGGATGGGTTAAACTGACACCGGCATGGCATGGTTCGTCGGTATTGGAGGATGATACGATCATCTACACAGGGCAGCCCTGTGGGTTCTTGGTGAGAACCGGCGAGAAGACCGTCTATTTTGCCGGTGATACGGGGCTGTTTGGTGACATGGAGTTACTGGGTGATCTATATGACATTGATCTTGCCCTGTTGCCGATTGGAGGCAACTTTGTCATGGGTATTGAGGATGCAGCAAGAGCAGCGAAGATGCTTCGAGCCAAGGTCGTAGTGCCAATGCATTATAATACCTTTGAACTAATTAGGCAGGATCCGGCTGAGTTTGCCGAGCGTTTACAGGTGCTGCGGATAGATTGTCGGATTTTGGAACCGGGTGAGGCTACCGAGATATAGGGTGATATCCTCATCCCTCGTTCACGAACAATGATTTCCTTAAAATGAGATTTCCCTTAAGAGGAAATACAGTTGACAAGAAAGCCCCGCCCATGGAAACGGCTGGGGATGAATGGCCAGGTGTTTTGGGTATTGCGGGGAGGATGTCGACGAGAGATAAGGGATAAGAATGGTAAAGTAACGTACACCGCCATTCTAAGGGGAAACGGGATATGAAGCATACCATCTTAGTCGGTGATGGGGCAATGGGCACGATGCTTCAGGCCGCAGGCTTGCCGGTGGGGGAGCCACCGGAAAAATGGAACATAGCTAAACCCCAGTTGATTAGCGAGGTACATAGACTGTATCTTGAGGCTGGGGCAGAGGTAATAGAAACCAATACCTTCGGTGGCAACAGATACAAACTCCGGAAAATTGCTGCCCAAGAGGCCTGGCAGATGAATCTAGCTGGTGCGGTTTTGGCTAAAGAAGCTGCCGGTGCAAAGACTCTAGTTGCTGGCTCTATGGGCCCTACTGGTATATTGCTTGCACCTTGGGGAGAGGCCTCATTTCACGCTGTGGTAGATGCCTTTGCCCAGCAGGCCCTGGCCCTTGCCGCCGGTGGGGCAGACCTGATCTTAGTTGAGACTATGACGGACCTACAAGAAGCTCGGGCGGCTGTTTTTGGTGCCCTTAGTTCTGATATACCTGTAGCGGTGCAGTTTACCTTTGAAACCACAGGCCATACCTTGATGGGTACACCCCCAGATGTAGCCGCCGCGATTATACAGACGCTTGGCCCTATTTGGGTGGGTTGTAACTGTGGAACTGGCCCAGAGGCAATGCTAGAGCCGATCAGGCAAATGAGTCCATGGGCAAGGGAACTAGCTGCATTTCCCAATGCCGGGTTACCCCAATGGCAACACGGTAGAGAGATATATCCTCTCGATCCAGAAGGGTTTGCTTTTAGTGCCCAACGGCTGGTTAATGCCGGTGTGAGCTTAGTAGGTGGGTGTTGTGGCACAACACCTGCACATATTCGGGTCTTGCGTGCTTATCGGGATAGCTCGTTTGCTAGCATGGACCCCCATGACCGCCTCCAACAGATGGTCTTAGCCCAGTCGGAGAGAGCTGCTCTTTCTCGGCAGGCCGAGTGGGTCATAGGCGAGGAAACCTCTAAAGAAGGGGTGTTTTTAGCCAGTAGGACAACACTCTTTCCAATAGCTACTGAAGGGATACACTATGAGCTAGAAAGAGTTGGCTCGATTGTAGATTTTGAACCAGATGACTGGACAATGGATCGCGGATCATTGGGCTCTTTGAATGTTAGGGTTCCCATCATCGATATCCCCCATAATCTAGAGGCAAACCAGATTGCATCACTAGTAGCCGGGCTCCAGGTTAGGGCAATGCCTGTAGTTTTTGGCTCAGAATCTCCCCATCAACTTAAAGAAGCATTGTTTAACTACTGTGGTAGAGCGGGAGTTCTGATTCCCACCAATAATACGGAAGCTTTTGTGGAAACGGCTGTGGCTATGGGAGCCTTACCTATATACAGATAAAATCGAGGGGATGAGGACATCAAGCACCTGAAGATTAAAACCAAGGCTCGAAACGACTTTGTAGACGTGACGCCTATGGTTGCCCAAGAGGTTAAGTCCAGTGGTATAGAGCAAGGCATCTGTACATTGTTTGTTCCCCATACAACTGCAGGAATCACCATCAATGAGAATACAGATCCCAACGTGGTGCGAGATATGCAGCATGTGCTTGACGAGGTTGTTCCTTGGGATAAGGGTTATCACCATGCCGAAGGTAACTCAGCTGCCCATGTCAAGGCCAGTCTCATGGGGTTTTCCGTACAGGTACCTATCGAGAAAGGTGAGCTCTGTCTAGGTACCTGGCAGGGGATCTACTTTTGCGAGTTCGATGGCCCTCGGATCCGAGAGATCTGGATCCAGCTTTTTGCGGGATAAGCCAACCTCTTTTGCTGTAGACTAAACTAGAACTATAACATGGACAAAGGAGTGAGGAGGGCGGGTACTTGTCTCCGCCATGGGCTGAATGGAACGAGGCCAACAGGTAGATCGGATTTTAGATTTTGTCAATAGCCATCCAGAATCTTATGCTAGCTTAGCTGTTTGCCGGCGAGCACTAGATCCCGGGCTAGCCCAAGTAAACCGAAGCACTATCTACGATCTAGCCGAGTATTTAGAGCAAGCCTCCAGTGAGGAGATAGCGGCGTATTATTCTATTGTGGGTTAGCTTCGACAGGTACATCTCAAAAACATGGTCAAGGGCACAGGTTGCTTATGGTACCTGTGCTTGTTGCTTTTGAGGCGGATTGTTGTGTGATAGTCCATGAGATGGTATGCTAAAACTGTCAGGAGTGGGATAGAACAGCTTAGTCTCGAATTACTTAGAGGAAAAACCCTTAGGTTTTGTGAAATGGAGTTCGCAAAATTCGGGATTGTGAAGAGCTAGAGAGGAGCTAGCCAATGGCGAGATTAGCATTAATCGGTGGGACGGGTGTGTACGATCCGGACATGCTCCAAGATATCCGGGAGGAAACCGTAGCTACTGCATACGGGATGGTGGATATTACCTTAGGTAGCTTCCAGGGAGTGGAGGTCATCTTTATGCAAAGGCATGGTCGTGGTCATACTCTGCCTCCCCATAAGATCAACTATCGGGCGAATATCTGGGCACTAAAGCAACTGGGAGTGACCAAGATTCTGGCGACTTCTGCAGTGGGCTCTCTAGATACCTCCATGGAGCCAGGTCACCTGGTACTACTTGATCAATTCCTTGATTTCACCAAGAACCGGCCTTTCACTTTCTTTGATGGTGAGTCAGGCCAGGTAGTCCATACAGATTTCACTGAACCCTATTGTGCTGACATGAGGGACACTATCGCTGAGGCAGCCGAGGGGTTGAAGCTACCAATTCACCCCAGGGGCTGTTATGTATGTGTGGAAGGCCCCAGATATGAGACTCCCGCAGAGATTGTGGCCTATAGCCGATTGGGCGGTGATGTGGTGGGTATGACTAATGTACCTGAGGTGGTTTTGGCCCGGGAAGCTGGCCTGTGTTATGCGGTGATCGCTATGGTAACCAATTTCGCTGCAGGCATTTCACCAACACCACTGACCCATACGGAAGTTGTTCAAGTGATGCAGACCAATGCCGATAGTATACGCAGCTTGGTTATGACTGTTCTTGGAAGGCTCGATCCCGAGGAGAGCTGCTCTTGTAGTGGTACATCCCCCCAGTAATGATAGGAGGTGATCCCCTTGTCAGATAGGGTTCGGACTTTAGTATGGGTCGATGGGCGACTGAAACTCATCGATCAAACCAAGCTTCCCACCACTTTCGAGGTGGTAGAATGCACAACATACCAAGAGGTGGCAGATGCTATTCGCACTATGAAAGTGCGGGGGGCGCCAGCTATTGGAGCGACTGCGGCCTTTGGTGTGGTATTGGGTGCATTGGAGCATCGCCAGGACGCCCCTTCGGATTTTCTGTTAGCCATGGACATGATTTTCCATGAGTTGGCAGCAACTAGACCCACAGCGGTTAATCTGTTTTGGGCACTAGAGCGGATGAAGAAGGTCATTCTTGCTATGCAGGGAGAAGCGGTTACCAGCATGGTGGATGCCTTGGTGGTCGAGGCAGAAACCATCGCTAACGAAGATGTAGATACCTGTAGACGCATTGGGGCAGTTGGTGCACCGGTAATCACTAGAGGGGCAGGAGTCCTAACTATCTGCAATGCCGGCGCACTAGCTACTGTAGACTATGGTACAGCTTTAGGTGTTGTCAGGGCCGCCTTTGAGGCTGGCACCGAGTTTCACGTCTACACGGCTGAAACTCGGCCCTTCTTACAGGGTGCTCGCCTCACTGCCTGGGAACTGGTAGAAGATAATATCCCTGCCACGTTGATCACTGATAACATGGCAGGGTGGTTAATGGCCCAGGGGCGTATCCAGGTAGTGATTGTTGGGGCCGACCGAATTGCCGCCAATGGAGATACAGCCAACAAGATTGGGACTTATACCTTTGCCATACTGGCACAGCATCATGGGATACCCTTCTATGTAGCTGCACCTTTGTCCACCGTTGATCTCGCTTTAGCAAGTGGCAAGGAGATTCCCATTGAGGAACGCTCGGCAAAGGAGGTCACCCATGTATTTGGACAGCCAATAGCTCCAGAAGGCATTGATGTCTATAATCCTGCCTTTGACGTGACACCGGCCCACCTGATTACTGGGATAATCACCGAGGTGGGGATCATCCGCCCGCCTTTTGCAGCTAGCCTAGTCCAGGCTGTTGGGAGGACATAGAACCGATATAGTTTTGCCAATAGCAACTAAGAAGCAAGCAGGGAGTGAGCCTATAGTGGATGAGATCACGTCAATGGTAAGAAGTCCTCAACTGGCACCACAAGGGAAATTGAAAATCGATTGGGTTAGGGAGCATATGCCGATTCTGGCTGAGATCCGTCAGGAGTTCTTGAGGACTAAGCCCTTTACTGGAATGAAAATAGCCATCTGCCTACATCTGGAGGCCAAGACGGCATACCTTGCCCAAGTGCTCCATGAGGCGGGGGCCAAAGTAGCCATCGCCGGTAGTAATCCTCTGTCTACCCAGGATGATGTGGCCGCGGCCTTAGCCGAAAACGGTGTGAAAGTCTTTGCCTGGCATGGAAGCACAGCCAAGGAGTATGACTATCTACTTAGACAGACAGCCTCCATCGGGCCGGACTTGGTTATCGATGATGGTGGTGATCTTGTCCACTTGCTACACACGGAGCTAAGGGAGCACTTGCCTAGGGTCAAGGGAGGCTCAGAGGAGACAACCACTGGCCTGCACCGATTACGAGGTATGGCTCTCCGGGGAGAGCTGGAATTCCCTATGATTGCCGCAAATGATGCCTACTGCAAACATCTATTTGATAATCGCTATGGTACAGGACAATCCACTTGGGATGGCATCATGCGAACTACCAATCTGGTGGTTGCTGGCAAGACCGTGGTAGTAGCTGGGTATGGTTGGTGTGGACGGGGTGTGGCACAAAGGGCTAAGGGCCTTGGTGCGCAGGTTATTGTTACTGAGATCGATCCTGTGAAAGCCTTGGAAGCCATGATGGATGGGTATCAAGTTATGCCCATGCAGAAAGCAGCTAGTATTGGTCAGATCTTTATTACCCTTACCGGCTGTAAAGATGTAATCAGGGGTGAGCATTTTGCCGTAATGCCAGACGGTGCGATCTTGGCTAATGCAGGCCATTTCGATGTGGAGATTAGTAAGCCAGATCTGAAAGCTATGGCTGTTTCTAGCCGGGTGGTACGGGAAAATGTCGAAGAGTATGTCCTTCAGGATGGGCGGAAGCTTTACCTCCTGGGTGAAGGCCGATTGGTGAATCTAGCTTGTGCCGATGGTCACCCGGCAGAGATCATGGATATGTCCTTTGGGATACAAGCCCTGTCTTTAGAGTATTTGGTGCGCTCCGGTAAAGACCTTCCTTGCCAGGTGATCAGAGTGCCGGATGAAGTAGATGAGCGTATTGCTCGCCTGAAACTAACTGCAGAGCGGATTGAAATCGATATTCTGTCTTCGGAGCAAGAACACTATCTGGTCGGTGTGGACTGATGGCAAGGAGTTTTCTGGATTTCTGTGGCGCTCCCTGAGAAAAGGGTAGGGAAAACCGTTTCGGCGTCACCCTTGACCCAGTTAGAGGCCTCTATTGTGAAGGTGTAGGTGGTGGATCATGCGGATTTTGATTAGTAATGTAACATACTTAGAATCAGCAGTATCCCAAGACTCGCTGAATCCGGTAGATATTGGGATCGAGGATGGGAAGATTAGTTTCATACAGGAACATCTACCCTCTCGTGACCAAAAAACGCATCTCAAAGAAGCGGCCTGGGACCGGGTTATTGAGGGTCGAGGGCGGTTGGCCCTCCCAGGACTAGTGAATGCCCATACACACCTGGGGATGACACTGCTTCGGGGCTATGGAGATGACCTACCCTTGATGGTGTGGCTACAGGAAAAAATGTGGCCGATAGAGGATCAGCTGACAGAGAAGGATGTCTACTGGTCATCACTCCTTGCTATTGGCGAGATGCTGCGAGGTGGTATAACCACCTGTGCCGACATGTATTTTCACATGGGGGCAACGGCCAAGGCTGTAGCAGAAGCTGGCATTAGGGCAAGCCTCACCCGTGGTGTTCAAGATGTAGGTGGTAGTGGGTTACGGGGCTTAGAGGAGGCTATAGGGTTTTGCCAAAAATGGCAGGGAGCGGCCAATGGACGGATCACTACCATGCTTGGAGCCCATGCACCTTATACCTGTACACCGGGTCTTCTACGGAAAGTGGCGGATTGGGCAAACCGCCTAGGTGTACCAATCCATACCCATGTAGCGGAAACCAGTACCGAGGTTCACCAAATTAAGGAACAATACGGCGTGACACCCCTGGGGATGCTGGCCGGGAACGGTGTTCTGGATGTGCCGGTAACAGCTGTACATTGTGTACACTTAGAAGAGGACGATCTTGAACTAGCCACCCAGCGGGGTGTTCGGGTGGTGCATTGTCCCGGTAGTAACATGAAACTGGGAAGCGGGATTGCCCCTTTGCCGGAGATGCTGGCTACTGGCTTAATTGTAGGTCTAGGCACAGATAGTGCCGCCAGTAACAACAAATTGGATCTATGGGAAGAGATGCGTCTTGCTAGTCTGATTCACAAAGCCAACATGCAGGATGCCACGGTGATACCAGCTGTTACAGCCCTCAAGATGGCTACCTGCCATGGAGCGGCGGCATTGCACCTAGACAAGGTAGGTAAGTTAGCACCTGGTTGGGTCGCGGATCTGGTCTTGGTCAACACAGAAGGGCTACACTGGCAACCTCCAAGCAATCCCCAAGCATCAATTGTCTATGCCGGTGGACGTAATGATGTATCACTAGTCATGGTTGATGGGTGCATTGTCTATGACCAAGGTGAGCTCTTGACCATCGATGAGGATGAAGTCATTTACCACGTGAAAAAAATTGCCCATCGATTAGGCTTGCTTTGACATCCTGACTCCACTAGCTGACTTTCGCACGGGAGGTTTTTTGCCTGTCAATGGACTAACTCTGAATACTAACTTGCAGCTGTAGCCACTTCCCCCATGGTGAACAAGGAGGAAGTGGCTTTTTGGCTATGAGTGGATGGCAAGCCCTTTCTTGGCCATCTGGGCCCCGGTTTTTAGCCGAGTTAAGGTACGGTCCTTGCCCAAAGCAGCCAGTACTTCATACATGCCAGGACTTACCCTAGTACCGGTGACTGCGACCCTAACGGGCTGAATCACATCTCCTAGTTTTCGATCAACCTTTGCTTGCACTGCCAGGAAGGCTTTCTCAATATTGGTTTCAGTAAAGGGCTCCGCCTTGGCTAGCTCATCGTGCAACACGTGGAACATGTCTGGCACATAATCTCGGTAAAGGAATTTCTCCACGGCGGCGGGATCGTATTCGATATCATCTACAAAGAAGTATCGACTAGATGGGACAATTTCATCCAGAGTGCGGATGCGGGTTTGCAGTGCTACTGCGATTTGCTTAACACGTGCTCGGGTTGCCCCATCAACAGTCTTGGGTACAAGACCCTCCTTTTGCAGCCTGGGCATCACCATATCGGTCAAACGCCCTGGTTCAACCTCCCGTAAATAGACTCCATTCATCCACTCAAGTTTCTTCATGTCAAAAACTGCCGGATTGCGGGAAACTCGGTCTAGAGAGAACTTTTCAATGAGCTCCTCCATAGTAAACAGTGTATCAGTGGCACTATAGGACCAGCCCAGAAGGGCAAGGTAGTTGACTAGTGCCTCAGGCAAGAATCCATCGTCACGATATTCAGTTACTGATGTGGCCCCATGCCGTTTACTTAGCCTGGTCTTGTCACTGCCGAGAATCATGGGCAGATGGGCAAACTCAGGAACGGGAAACCCCAAAGCTTCATATACCTGGATCTGGCGGGGTGTATTGGAAATATGGTCATCACCCCGGATCACATGGGTGATCTGCATCAGATGGTCGTCAATCACTACCGCGAAATTGTAAGTAGGCATACCATCAGATTTGAGAATGACAAAATCATCTAACATTTCATTATCAAAGGTGATCTGGCCCCTGATGAGGTCATTAACTTCGGTAGTGCCTACATCACTGGAGCGAAAGCGAACTACTGGTTCTCGCCCTTCGTCTTGAAGAGCCCTTCTTTGAGATGCAGAAAGATTTGCACAGCGCCGATCGTATTTTGGATCCTGTCCCTGAGCCAACGCCTCTTCCCGCCTGACCTTTAGCTCTTCGGGAGTACAGTAACACAGATAGGCTTTGTCCCCATCTAGAAGTTCTTGTACATACTCCCGATAAATATCTAAGCGTTCCGACTGGAAATATGGGCCAAAGTCGCCGCCTTGACCTGGTCCCTCATCCCAGGTCAATTGTAGCCAGCTAAGGCCATCCAGAATACCTGTAACAGACTCCTCAGTGGAACGTTCCAGGTCGGTATCCTCGATACGCAGTACAAAGGTGCCCCCATGGTGTCGGGCATATAGCCAGTTAAAAAGGGCTGTTCTTGCTCCTCCCACGTGCAAATAGCCAGTGGGGCTGGGAGCAAAGCGAGTTCTGACTTGTGTGGTACTCATTTTGCCAACTCCTCTTGCTGCGATGCCATGATGTCAAGATCTAAGGTAACCGGAGACGGGTTGCCTAATGCGCCTTCGTGATGATTCGCAAGTGGCTGTCTCCGCAGTCAATCTGGATGAGTACATTCGAGAATAACCCAGGTAAATCCTGCCTCCTTCTGACGCTTTCCCGCCGAAACTGAAAACAGTCTTGACCGGTATCATTACTCTTGGTATACTAGGACGAAGTGGCAAATAGCGGTACGGGATTTGAGCGGAAAATATGCTTGCCAGACTTCCCAATGTATGATATACTTGCAAATGCCGCTGGGGGATCTGCTAACGGTAGGCGAGGTGACTCTGGATCACCGGGTCCAGGTTCGA
>JAAYSL010000130.1 GCA_012518315.1 Bacillota bacterium
GCACCCCTCGATTGGTACTACTGCCAGCTTGGGCACTAACACTAACTGAGAAAGCAAAGAGCACAATCCCGAAAGTCAGTAGAAGCACCACTTTGCTAGTTCTCATCACAGCTACTCCCTTCTTTCTTAGTTCCTACTTTCGAGTCTCTGTTCTTATAGATACACCTATTCACGGTCCTTTTCGGGTTCTGTTCTCATAGATGCAATTAAACCTGCCCCTGTGCAGAGCAGCGGAAAGCGGTTCAATGGATGTGTCTATCAAAGGCCAACAAGGATCCTCTCGGCTTAGAAATTAAGTCCGGCAGTATATCGCAAAACGATCCGATAATCCCTACCTTCCTCTAGTGGTCGGTCACTGTAATCCGGGGAAAAACACAGGTAAAACTGGACATCTTTGCCTTGATCGCCAGTTGGTGGTTGACTGGATACTATGGCACTATTCTCAGAGGATAGAGCCTGCCATGGCCCGGAGGGGCTACTAGACCACTCTAGTGGATGGGTAAGGATAGAGCCATCAGATACGTAGGCCCCTACTCCTCGATCAAACTCCTTCATCTTGCCATCGGGTAGGTCACAGCTAATCTCAATCCCCCATGGGCTATTGGCCTTCACGGATATCTTCAAGGGTGAGGAGATAACTGTCTCTCCCGGTATTGCATTACTAGCTAGATTCACCAGGCTTTCCGGCCATGCCACCACGGCAATGCTCTCGGCGATGTTCACCGCTACCGTGGTGCTATTGCTTGCTTGCTGCCCGGCCTCGGCTGATCTCGCCATGCCAATGCCAAAGACTAAGCAAAGCATGAGTGCCCAAAGACTCGGTTTACAGCGCAAACTGACACCCCCTTTCACCGGTCTATGTAAAACCTTGTTCATCTGTACACTACTTCGTCCACCAACCCTTAACCGTAATGTACGTATATTATACTCGCGTTAAGATGTTCCTTTTGTCGATTGGTGTCGATAGCTGCGGGGGGCTCAAGACAATATGGCATAGAGAAAACCCCCTCTCCCTATACACAAGGATTGGGGGTTTTTTTGGGCCTCTTGCCACTTATGCTCTAGCGCTTCACTCCTGACGCCGCTTCCGTCAGCAAAGCATCGACCTTGTCCACCTTCTCCCAAGGCAGATCCAAATCGTTTCTACCGAAGTGACCATAGGATGCCACCTGCCGGTAGAGGGGTCGACACAGACCCATATCTCGAATGATGGCCGCTGGCCGCAGATCAAAGACATTGTTTATCCAAGAGCTAATCAATTCATCGGGGTATACGCCAGTGCCAAAGGTATCTACCATTAAAGATACTGGCCTGGCAACACCGATGGCATAAGCTATCTGCACTTCACAGCGCCGGGCAAGCTTGGCTGCCACGATATTCTTCGCCACATAGCGAGCCGCATAGGTAGCTGAACGATCAACTTTGGTCGGATCCTTACCGGATAAGGCTCCACCACCATGACGTCCCATACCACCATAGGTGTCAACAATAATCTTCCGACCAGTTAAGCCTGAGTCGCCCGCCGGACCTCCCACTACAAACCGCCCAGTGGGATTAATATAGCACTTTGTCTGACTATCAAGTAGCTCCGGGGGGATAATGACCTTGACGATCTCCCGCATTAGGTCGTCATGTAACTGCTCTTGCTGAATCTCGGGATGGTGCTGGGCGGAGATAACGACGGTATCCACCCTTAGGGGGCGTCCACCTTCATATTCCACAGTAACCTGGGTCTTGCCATCGGGGCGCAAATAGGGGATAATCTCCGTTTTCCGAGCTTCCGCTAGCCGCCTGGCTAGCTTATGGGCTAGAGCAATTGGTAAAGGCATCATCTCCGGTGTCTCATCGGTGGCATAGCCAAACATCAACCCTTGGTCACCGGCACCTAATCCCGATATCCCATCGGTGTCACCTTGCCGGGCCTCCCAGGCAAGATTCACCCCCAAAGCGATATCGGGGCTTTGCTCATTAATGGCGGTTAAGACTGCACAAGTATCTGCATCAAAACCAAACTTAGCCCTGGTATAACCAATCTCCCGCACGGTGTCCCGGACAATCTTCGGAATATCCACATAGCAATGAGTGCTAATCTCCCCCATCACCAGTACTAGGCCTGTGGTTACAGCAGTCTCACAGGCCACCCGAGCATCCCGATCCTGCGCTAATATGGCATCGAGTATAGCATCAGAGATCTGGTCACATACCTTATCAGGGTGTCCTTCAGTTACTGACTCTGATGTAAATAGGTAACGCTTACTCGACATGCCGAGCACCTCCTTATCAAATAAAAAACTCTTCCCATCACAGGGGAAGAGGCAACCGGCAAGTAGCCTACTCATCTCCCAGAATGGTAACATCCTGCAGGAATTGGCACCACGCTCCATACTGATCGCCGGTTGCCGGGCTTCATCGGGCCAGTCCCTCCACCTCTCTTGATGAGCAGCAAAACTATTTTTTCCCAAGACTGCAAGTATCATGTCCTAACTTATGGTATCATTCCCCAAAATGAAAGTCAATGGCAGGAAAGAGAGCCCAGCCGCCGATTCTCCTTAGCTGCCAGGCCCTCACATCTAGGACACACCCTACCCTATAGGGAGCACCCTTTGTGATCTTGTACTACATAAACAGCGGAGCAAATACCAAGGCAACAATGGTCATCAACTTGATTAGAATATTCAAGGAAGGGCCAGACGTATCCTTGTATGGGTCACCTACGGTATCCCCTACAACAGCGGCTTTATGGGCTTCACTGCCCTTGCCACCGTGTGCTCCACCTTCAATGTATTTCTTGGCATTATCCCAGGCTCCACCAGAGTTTGCCATCTGGATAGCCATGGCTACACCAACTATCAAGGAGCCAGCCAACATGCCACCTAGAGCAGCTGCTTTGAAGATAAGGCCTACAGCGATAGGTGCAATGACTGCTAGAAGCCCTGGAACGATCATCTCTTTTAGGGCTGCTTGTGTGGAAATATCTACACAACGAGCATAGTCAGGCTTAGCTTTGCCCTCCATTATCCCAGGGATAGTCTTGAACTGGCGCCGTACTTCTTCAATCATCTCATTGGCGGCCTTACCTACTGCTTCCATTGTCATAGCTGAGAAGAGGTATGGTAGGAGGCTTCCGATGAATAAACCAGCAATGACCCTCGGGTCGAGGATATCGATGCTTTTTAGGCCTACCACCTGAGAGTAGGAGGCAAACAAGGCCAATGCAGTCAACGCAGCAGAACCAATGGCAAAACCTTTACCGATAGCTGCTGTGGTGTTACCCACCGAGTCTAGGGTATCAGTAATCTCCCTGACTTCATCTGGCAGATCCGCCATCTCAGCAATACCACCAGCATTATCAGCAATGGGGCCATAAGCATCAACTGCGATGGTAATCCCGGCAGTACTTAACATACCTACCGCGGCCAAAGCTATACCATATAGACCATGGGCAACATTGCTGCCCCCACCGGCTGCAAAGAACGCAACAATGATACCGATGGCAATCAAGAAAACGGGAATCCCTACAGAATACATCCCGACAGCCAAACCGCTAATAATGGTGGTAGCTGGGCCTGTCTCCGATTGCTGGGCAATCTTCTGTACTGGAGGATGTGCATCAGAGGTGTAGTATTCTGCCGCTTTGCCGATAGCTATACCAACGACTAGACCTACCAAAACTGACACAAATGGTGCCCGGGTACCAAGCATTGAGTTGCTGAGGAAGAAGGCTCCGATGATCAAGAGAACACCACTCACATAAGTAGCCTTGCTCAATGCAGCTTGTGGATCGGTGTTACCTTCTGATTTGGCAAACTGAGCACCGATAATCGAAGCGATGATTCCAAGTGCCGATAGTGCCAGTGGGAACATGGCGCCCTGAGACCCATAGGCAACCATACCCAGGGTAATGGCAGAAATGATGGAACCCACATAGGATTCAAACAGGTCAGCACCCATACCGGCCACGTCACCGACGTTATCTCCGACGTTATCGGCGATAACTGCGGGGTTTCTTGGGTCATCCTCTGGAATACCAGCTTCTACCTTACCAACCAGGTCTGCACCAACGTCTGCGGCCTTGGTATAGATACCGCCGCCTACACGGGCAAATAAAGCAATAGATGATGCCCCTAAGCCAAAACCGGTAACTATAGCAGCATCACGATAAACATAATAAAGAACACCAATACCCAAAAGGCCAAAGCCTACTACTGATAGTCCCATAACTAAGCCGCCAGAGAAGGCAACAGATAAGGCGTCATTCAAACCGCCTTCCCGAGCGGCATTAGCTGTGCGAACATTGGCTTTAGTGGCTACCTGCATACCTGCATATCCGGTAGCCAGTGAGAAAAGAGCACCCACTAAGAAACAGATAGCGACTTTGATACCAAGTCCTGGCACGAAACATAGGACAAGGAACAATACTGCGATAAAGATGGCCAGTGAACGATACTCCCGCTGCAAGAAAGCCATCGCGCCCTCATGAATATAAGAGGCAATCTCCTGCATCCGATCTGTACCAGCCGGTAAAGCACCGATCTTGGTCGAACGTGACCAAGCAACTATAAGCGCTGCCACTGAGGATAGAAAAACCAGCCACATATAACCCACATTTCATTCCTCCCCATTTCGGATTCCTTCAAAGAAATCCTCTAAAATAAACGTCTCCCCCTACGTACCTCGTGAGAAACTATAGGCCTCCTTCCCCATACTTGCCAGGATTAACCCGCTATTTGCCTATAAACCGACCACTAACCTGGCTCGGCCGGGCACTGGCAAATCTATCACTTGGGCGGTCAAATCATGCCAAACCGCAACCAAGCTCTATTGTAGCATACGGAGGTTATCCTTTCAATTCCCCCGTTTTTCTGGTAAAAAAGACATAACCATCAGAAATCTCTAGTTTTCTCCGCATATAATTACTTGGGTGCGCTCAAGAGCTTCCTCCAGCAACTCCTTTGCCGCAAGTTTTGCCTCTGCTCTTTCCACCTCTGGCAATTTCGGATGGGTCTCGGGATGCCGGGGCACAAAGATCGTACAGCAGTCTTCATAAGGTTGAATGGATAGCTTATATGTCCCGATTCTCTGCGCCAGGTCGATAATCTCCATCTTATCTGCACCAATCAAGGGGCGAAATACCGGCAGCTCTACCACTGCGTTAGTGGCTTGGATACTCTCCATGGTCTGGCTAGCCACCTGTCCCAGGCTTTCTCCGGTGATTAGAGCCCCGGCCCCTACCTGCTCTGCAATCATCTCTGCGATCCGCAGCATCATTCGTCGCATAATGGTGATCATTAACTTGCCAGGGCAATGCTGGTTGATGGCTTTTTGGATCTCAGTAAAATGCACCACATGCACTGGGATAGGCCCTCCATAGGAGGCCAAAATCCTAGCCAAATCCAAGACTTTTTCCTTTGACCTTTCACTGGTGAAAGGAGAGCTGTGAAAATGCACAGCAACCGGGGCGACACCCCGTTTCATCATCCGATACCCCGCTACCGGGCTGTCTATACCACCGGAAAGCAGTAGCACAGCCTTGCCACTCACCCCTACTGGCAGTCCCCCGGGTCCTGGGATTCTCTCTGTGGAAACATAGCTATACTGTTCTCGGATCTCTACTTCAAGAGTCATCTGAGGCTCATGGACATCCACTGAAAGCTGGGGAAACTCCTTGAGCAGTACAGCCCCAAGTTCTCTACTCACCTCGGGAGAGGTCATAGGAAACCCCTTGTTGGCCCGCCGAGTATCGACCTTAAAGGTGAGTTTGCCCGGGCTATCAGAAAGAGGCTCCTTTTCCCAAAGGCTAGAACCCATGACCTCGATGGCACCCTCTTTGATTGCCTCGAAATCTAGCGGCACCCGCCTTACCGGACTAAAGGAGGAAATGCCGAAGACCCGCTGTAAGCGGTTAGTCATCTCCTCAAGATTCTCCTTAAGAGGAACATACAGCCGAGCATGGGCCCTTTCCACTTCCTGCACACCTAATCCTGCAAGTGCCGCTTGGATATTGGCCTGTAGGCGCTGCTCAAATACATGCCGGTTCTTACCTTTGGTGCCAATCTCCCCATATCGGATGAGCAATAGATCATACATACCGTTGCCTCCTGCTTCCACACCCTCTACTGTCGCTGAAACCGTCTTAACTCTGCCACTGCCTTAGCAATTAGCTCCCCGGCCCTTTCCACCTCTTTAGTGGTATTGGCCGACCCAAAACTGATTCTAATACTACCCTCTGCCACATCCCGTGGCACCTGCATAGCCGCCAGTACGTGGCTTTGTGGTGCTCTTTTGGATGAACAGGCAGATCCAGTTGATACAAACAGTCCTTCATTGGCTAAGGCATGAACCAAGACCTCTCCCTTCACACCGGGAAACCCCACATTAATGATATGAGGTGCATTAGACAAAGGCTCACCATGGACATGGCTATCGGGGATCTCTTCAAGGAGCCGAAGTAAGCATTCCTGCATTTCTCGCCAGTTTCTGACCCGCTCTGTCATTTGATTCATAGCCAGCTCCACTGCTAGGCCAAAGCCTGCAATACCCGGTACATTTTCGGTACCAGAGCGCAAGCCTTCCTCCTGCCCACCCCCGGTGGTCTGGCTAGATAACCGGATCCCTCTTCGGCAGTAAAGACTACCAACACCCTTAGGTCCAGCCAGCTTATGCCCACTGGCTGTAAGCAAATCTACTCCCAGATCAGTCACTCGGCAGGGGATCTTGCCCAAGGCCTGCACTGCATCAGTATGGAAATAGATGGCATTATCTGTTGCCTTAACTTGCCGCACCATTTCTTGTATCGGCTGCACAGTACCGACTTCATTGTTTACCGCCATTACCGTGACCAGGACAGTATCGCTTCTCATAGCTGCTACTAGGTCTTCTGGCGCCACATATCCCTTTCCATCGGGGGAAATAAGTGTATACTCACATAGTCCCACGTCGGCTAGGTGTTTTAATGTCTCCAAAACGGCGGCATGCTCTATAGCTGAAGCCACTATATGCTTGCCTTTCCGAGATCTTGCCTCCAGGACACCCCGGATAGCCAGATTGTCTCCTTCTGTGCCACCTGAGGTAAAATACACTTCATCTGCCCGGCAGCCGAAGGCTGCAGCCAAGGCATCCCTTGCCTGCCTTACTAAACGCTCTGCGGCGAGTCCCAATGTATGGGGTGAAGAAGGGTTGCCGAAAACATCTAGCATCGCCTCCTGCACCACCGAAGCTACCTTTGGATCCACCCGAGTGGTAGCCGCATTATCGAAATAGATCATCCTAGAT
This sequence comes from Bacillota bacterium, assembly GCA_012518315.1. GTDB lineage: Bacteria > Bacillota > Limnochordia > DTU087 > DTU087 > JAAYSL01. The sequence goes on from JAAYSL010000130.1 coordinate 7,273, forward strand.
GTGCCCTACCTTCCAGTCACAAAACCCAATGGTTTACAGTTCCAGTTCTGTTGCACCATCTTCTGCCTCACACACATAAAACTCAGGTGTAATGCCGGTCTTCTTCTGGTAGACATCCCGGACGACAGCCACAAAATCATGGACTCTATCTCCCTCGACCAGGTTTACGGTACACCCGCCAAAACCTGCTCCTGTCATCCTGGCTCCACATGTACCAGTTATTTCCCAAGCTGCCTCTACCATGATATCAAGTTCTTTACAGCTTACTTCATATAGATCCCGTAGACTCTCATGGGATGCTCTCATAAGGCGGCCAAATTCTGCAATATCTCCCGCCCTTAGAGCCTTAACACTGGCCAATACCCGCTCATTTTCAGCAATTACATGCTCACATCTTCGGGCCACTACATCTGGTAGGTGTTCCTTGTATTCGTCAAAATCCGCCAAAGACACATCCCGCAAAGCCTTAATGCCTGGCAGATATTCTTTGAGGATCTCGACTCCTTTCTCACACTGGCTGCGACGCTCATTGTACGCAGAATCCACCAGACCCCGTTTCACCATGGTGTTTGCGATGACGATTTTGTACTCATCTGTCGGTGGCAATGGTACCAAGTCATAGTCCAAAGAGCGACAATCCAAGAAAAGAGCATGGCCCTTTTTTCCTAACCCTGAGATAAACTGATCCATAATACCACAATTCACACCGACAAAGGTGTTCTCAGCTGCTTGGGCAACCTTGACAAGCTCCACCATGTCTATGTCAAACCCGCCAATCACTTTAGCCATCAGGCCACTAGCCATCTCCAGAGCAGCCGATGAACTCATCCCCGCCGCCAGAGGTACATCACCACTAAAAGCAGCATTCATCCCCCGTAGCGGTAAGCCCCGCTGGCTAAGGAGCAAAAGCACACCTCGGATGTAATTGCTCCAGGAGGCATGGGGATCCCTTTCAATTCTCTCTAGGGAGAAACTCGATTTGGCATCCAAGTCAACAGCATAGAGATGTACTTCACCATCATCCCGAGGTGAGGCAGCCATGATGATCTCCCGATCAACTGCCACTGGCAAAACAAACCCATCATTGTAGTCTGTGTGCTCTCCGATGAGGTTTACTCGCCCAGGTGCCTTAACTATCCGGGTTGGCTTCTGATTATTGCCAAACACCTGCCAGAGTTTGTCCCTGACCATTTTGGCCCGATTCAGCATATCCGCCATACTATTCCCTCCCCCAATCCTAGTTTCTGACCCTAATCCTCCATCTCTGCCACAGTTTTCGGCCCAGCTTCCCTGAGCTCAGCCGCCTTCGTCTCTGGGGCCGAATCATTAATGAAAGTGCCTGCTCCTGACTCACAACCGGCCAGGTATTTTAGCCTATTGGCACTGCGATGAGGCGGGTAGAACTCTATTCGAAGATGGCCTTCTCCCTTGAACTTACCACCGGTGGGAGCCTGATGGATAGTCATCAGATATGGCAGTGAAAAACCAAACAGATGATCATATTTCACCATGACTAGTTTAAGGAGGTGGGCCAAGTCCCATTCCCACTCGCTATCTAGAGCGGCCAGTGACGGTTTATGCCCCTTAGCATGAATATGCACCTCATAAGGATAGCGGGCATAAAAGGGGATTACTGCCATGAAGTGCTGGCTTTCCGCCACGATCCGCCGTCCGTCATCCTTTTCTTGTGCCACGATATCACAACCTAGGCAGCGTCCAGTCTTTTGGCGGTGTTGTGTCAATGCCAAAAGCTCCTGTTCCTGTACCGGCGGGATAAAGGGAAACGCGTAGATTTGACCATGGGGATGATGCAACGTAACACCTACAGCCTCGCCCTTATTTTCGAAAATAAGTACATACTGGATTTCTTCCCTGCTCCCTAGTTCTTGATACCGGTCTTTCCATACCCGAATCAAGTTGCGGATGTGCTTTACTGATTCCTGTGCCAAGGTGCCGTCATGGCGAGGAGAGTAGAGCACTACTTCACATTCGCCTTTGGCTAGATCTACCGGAGTAATATCGGTGCCCATGACATCTGGCTCCGGAGGCTCAGGTTGTAAAGATGGAAATTTGTTTTGAAAAACCACAATCTCATAGTCCTCAGCCGGTACCTCAGTGGGAAATGCTCCGGGCTTGGTTGGACACAAAGGGCAGAAGTCCTTGGGTGGTTTGTATGTGCGATCCATTCGGTGGGTAGCTGTGATTACCCATTCCCGCCGCAGTGGGTGCCATCTTAGTTCTGACATGCTTTCCGCCCCTTTCCACCTTCGTTGGTATCTAGACTAGGGCTTGTCCCACAACAGCCATCACAGGGGCTACCCGCGTTTTTCCCTAGGTTTGCCTTATCCTTCGTAGCTCTATTCTCTTCATCACCAAATCGGTAGTAGATCAAGTAGCGTCCATCATCTTTAGTAATTCTCTCTTTTTCCATGCCAATTAGCATACCGCCATTCCTGCGGTATACAGCTCTTCTCCTCCTTCTTTCCTCTAGCTTCCTAGTGAGCCTTGCAAGAAGCGGGACTTCGCCTCCGAACCCTTGCGGTTCCGTTACCCTGCTGCCGCCCCTGTATTCCTTCTAGATTCCTTAGCCATGACCCTTTCAAAACTATCAAGCGCCAAATCCCTGGGGATGGCGTCTATGCCAATCCCAGGCAGTCTGGACAATTGTTTCTAGATCATGGTACTTTGGCTGCCAGCCTAGCTCTTTCATTATTCTATGGGAACTTGCCACAAGTACCGCCGGATCTCCGGCTCGCCTGGCACCCTCGCTGCGGGCGATGGGTTTACCCACAACCTTCTCCACCATATCAATCACTTCTCGTACACTAAAGCCCTCACCATTGCCTAGGTTATACACATTTGATTCTGCTCCGTCAGCCAAGGCATCTAGAGCTAGCACATGAGCTGTAGCAAGATCAGTCACATGGATATAATCCCGTACACAGGTGCCATCGGGAGTATCATAGTCAGTACCAAAGATAATGACTTTATCCCTAATTCCCAGGGCTACCTGGATAATAATCGGGATTAGATGACTCTCAGGGCGATGGTCTTCTCCAATAGCACCACTAGGTGAAGCTCCAGCCGCATTAAAGTAGCGCAGTGATATATGCTTTAGTCCATAGGCCTTGTCATATCTTGCCATGATCTTTTCGAAGAATAGCTTGCTTTCCCCATAGGGATTGGTAGGCACCTGGGGGTGATCTTCGGTGATAGGTGTTTCGATGGGCTCTCCATAGACCGCCGCGGTGGACGAAAAGACTATATACCGAGCATCATGACGTACCATGGCATTAAGCAGATTTAGTCCATTGGTGACATTATTATTGAAGTACTTGTCTGGATGCTCTACAGACTCACCCACCAGACTATCTGCTGCCATATGCACCACTGCTTCAATCCCATACTTGGTGAAGATCTCATCTAAAAGGTTTGTGTCTGCCAAATCGCCTTCTATGAACTCGCCACCTAAAAGGGATTCCCTGTGACCCTTCTGGAGGTTATCTAAAACCACAACTTTATGTTGTCCTGTCTTAAGTAATTCTTCTACTACATGGCTGCCAACATAGCCAGCACCGCCAGTAACCAGGATATTCACACCTAGCGGCTATCCACCGAGCTAATAGTCCTAGCCCAAAGCGGATATGCCTTCTCTCCTCTCTCCATGGTCTCATATATACTACCATCAATGATACCCATAACTGGGACATATATCAATAAGTAGTAGCACGATAAGCTTCCCTACCCCGTCACACGGCCCTAGCCTTGTCCCAGCGACAGAACCTAGACTTTCCCCCCTTGTTGCTCTAAAATAGAATCAGGGCAAAAGCTGGGAGCCTTGCAGCCCAAAGGACGTGATTGTAATTGAAAACTTTGTATCTGGTCAGTGCCTGTCTGGCGGGAGCTAATACCCGTTTTGATGGTACCGCCCACCTGGATCCTGAGATTATCCGATTAGTCCAGGAGGGACGGGCTATTCCGGTATGCCCCGAGCAGCTAGGTGGTCTATCTACACCCAGACCTCCTTCTGAGATCACCGATGGTGATGGCTGTGATGTATTGGCTGGTCGAGCCCGGGTAATCACCAAGGAAGGTCAAGATGTTACCGAAGCTTTTCTCAAAGGAGCCCATGAGACTCTATCCTTGGCTCGCAAATGGCAGGTAGGGGGTGCCATTTTCAAGGCCCGCAGCCCCTCCTGTGGTAGTGACGACATCTATGATGGCAATTTTCAAGGGAGGCTTAGGCCAGGACAGGGTGTGACGGCAGCCTTGCTCAAACAGGCAGGATTGCCGGTGTTTTGCGAGAAAACTTGGAGAGACAGGGGAGTTCCCAGCGACCTAGAAAAGGGAGAGTCGAGACCATGATCACAATTGAAGACATCCGCAACAATCCCAACTTCCGTCTAATGATTAAAAAAGCCCATGACTACTTGACCGAACGGGGTTATACCGAACACGGGTTTCGACATGTAACCTTTGTTTCTCGGACAACTGCCAGGATCCTAAGAGAACTAGGCTATGATTCTCGCACTGTGGAGCTTGGAGCCATTGCCGGATATTTACATGATATCGGTAATATGTTTAACCGCAAGCACCACGGCATCTCTGGGGCCAATATCGTATATACGGAACTTAGGCAAATGGGTATGCCCCTTGATGAAATATGTGATATTACCATGGCCATAGCTAACCATGAAGAAGAAACAGGAAAACCTGTCAGCCCTATCACTGCTGCCCTCATCATTGCCGATAAGAGTGATGCCCACCGCACCAGAGTCCATCGCAAGAACTCCAGTGATATCCACGACCGAGTCAATCTAGCTATCCTTGACTCCCGGGTAGAGATCAACAAAGAGGCCCAATCTATCTCACTGCTGATTGATTTTGATCAAAACAGTTGTGAGATCATGGACTATTTTGCCATCTACCTAAAGCGAATGACCATGTGTAAGGATGC
>JAAYSL010000131.1 GCA_012518315.1 Bacillota bacterium
TGTAAGTAAGCAAATGATGAGTGCAAAGAGCGTCAGACAGAGATTCAAGCGACTGGTCGACAGAATCGTTGATGGAGGAGTCATTCCCTTTATAGGTGCAGGGGTATCCCTTTACGCCGTTTGTTCCAGTGCTGAGCACCTAGGTTGTACTATAGCCAAGACGGAAGACATGGAGGAGAAGGTCAGGCTGGCACTGGGTAAGCCACAGTCGACAAGGACGGATAAACCCAAACCTAGTTTAGCTCAACTAGCGGAGGAGTACCTCTGGGCCAGATGTAGTGAGAACCATCCTATGCTCTACAAATCACTTGTATGCGATATTCTTCATATTCATGACTTTGTGAGTCTAAGCCCGTTACCGGCCCACCGCTACATTGCCTTCCTAGCCCGTGAGGGTTGTATTGAAGAGATAATCACCTCAAACTATGATATCTGTCTCTCCACAGCCTTCGAAGACAGCTTCGATGCTGAATCCGGTCAGACCCGTCCCCGCGCCATTGAGGTAGCTACGCTGCATGAATACAGGCAGTATTCGGGCCGTAGGTATCAGGCCGGGGAGGAAGGATTTCTGAAAGTATACCACATCAATGGATGCGCAAAACACCTGGATCCAAATGGGAAAGATATAGAAACAGAGTGTAAGAGAATAATGCTAACAGAGTCACAGCTGCAGGATTGGCGACAGAGGCATTGGAGCCGGGAAATGTTCAAGGATCGATTACGAACCCGAAGTATATGCTTCTCAGGCTTTGGAAGTCCTGAACCCCAAGTTCGCCATACTGTCACTCAGGTAACAGAGGAATTCACCTCACAACCACAGCAGTCGGTACAGGCTGAAGGGTCCGGAAAAGCCAAAGACCAAGCCCCTTGGAGCCTTCCCAACGCGCCGTTCATACAGGCCTATAAGGAAGATCTCACCTTTGAACAGAAACAGATCATGTTCGGATTCGGAAGTATTCGCGATTCCTTTTCCTACGATAAACTCTTGAAAGATGGAAACTGCTTTACTGGTAGAGATTATGGGTATTTCCATAGTGTCATCGCAGAAGGTGCCGGGAAATCAGAGGATGATGACAAGACTACTGAGAAAAGAAATAGCCATGTACCTCGACCCAGCACTACACAGTCAGAAGATGAAGGAAGCAGACTCCCGGCAGATACATTCTGGCAATGCGTATATACAGCTGTGTTTTGGGAGCTGTTGATGCGAGAACTGAGACCAGGCTCAGCCTTTTGGTATTTCATCGATTCACTGATACCCTGTGCTAGTGCTTTGATGCGAGATCTTCGCCTATGGCTTCTTCCCACTGGAAGGTTAGGTGACGGAGATCTGTTTGGCCGCTTCCCAGAGCTACTTGCGTTACCTGAGGTGGAGCGAGATTCGGTGGACGACACCGGAGCACATACGTTGATGAAGTCCACAAGGTTGTCTTGTTATATCTGGCCCATGCGATACCGGGGACGCAGCATGCAGGATGGTTGGTACGCTGCCCTCTCCGATAGATGCATGCTGATTCCATCATTTTTCCTGATCCTGTATCTTTTATATGGTACAGGGCCCGATGCCGCTGAGACTTGGGCAGATATTGAAGACAGTATTGTGTTTGATGAAGATGGTAGCAATATAGGTATCGGGCTCAAGCTTAATGGTGATCCCCGGCTGCTTGTCTCTCTTGCCCATCATGAGAGCTGCTTTCAAGCGGGCAAGGTCAAGATTGTGGATTCCGACGACCTATTCGAAGTAAACACCATAGTACAAGTGGTAATCGGCCACTCAACCAGGGCGAGGCAATCTAGCCTTTTTATGCTTCAAGATATAGACGGGAAGCCATGTCAGCCAGTGCGGTACGCTAACTGCTGGCAGGTGCCGCTTAGTGATCTTCTCAGGGATAGGTTCCCTCGTGGTCGAGGCTATCGGATTTCCACTCCTGAAGATGTGGTAGCAGCCTTTCACCGCAATTTAAAGGCATGCATTCCCATAGTGGATTCCCACAGAAAGAGGCTTTCTGAAATTACTGTCCCTGTAATGAAAGGAGTGTGACGACAATTGGGTGTTACCTATGCACCGGTCTCAGCACATCTGGAGCGAAAGCTAGAGAACGCTAGACTCAAGATGGATAAAATGCCAGTCTGGACGATTGGAGGACATCAGCTCGCTCTGGAAGGGGTATATGTAAGCGATATTGCGCTATGCGTTGCTCTCACCGATGGCCGACCTAGTTCCGTAGACGACCGGGACGTATCGGTTAATGGCATAGGCCTAAGCCAACTCATCGGTACTATGATGCGGACAGCTATGGGCCTAGCCCAGCAAGTTGGTCTCTTTATGCCATGCTTTTGTATACTATTTTTGTCTGATAGGGATCTATATCATGAAGCGAGTAGACTTATGCAGAATCAGGATTGGCACAGGGGGGATTTCGCTCTTCTGGTTTACCACGGAGACGAGAACGGCAAAGGGGAGAAAATCGCTAGAGTGATCGGCTCTCTTAGCTATCACAGCTTTCGTTCCAATCTGCAACCCATAGACACCGGCTTCTTCATAGATGGGGTCAACCATGACATAAAACGGAAAGGTGAAGAACTTACTGTAGAGCGCAGGGACTTGCTGGAGAGAATCAAGGCAATTCTACTGGATCTAGACAAAAAGGGCATCCTAGATGATGATAAGGCGTTTGCCTCTGAGCTAGAGAAGTGGGTGGATTTGCATATTCGGGATATCGAAAGGCAGTTGACTCGTAATGGAGCAGGTTCCTAGGATAAAAAGAGTGAAATCTATAGAGCTGACAGGTTTTCGTGGTTTCTGCGGTCCCAGTAGATCTTTGGACACAGATGGAGATATAGTGCTGATTACGGGTCCCAACGGCTATGGCAAGACTAGCCTTATAGATGCCTTGTGCCTGCTCCTAACGGGGCATTTATACAGAGAGAGGTATCCCTTGGTTTCCACGATTAACAACGTGCAACAGGCCATACTAAAGGCCAAAGTGATCACTGACACTGAGCCTAATAGCTTGACGGAGATTGCCGCTACCGTCGATAGGACCAACAAGATGAAGTGGGAAGCCGGGCCGTGGGAACACAAAGCTCCCAACGACA
>JAAYSL010000132.1 GCA_012518315.1 Bacillota bacterium
GCTCTGCCCAAAAGGCATCTATTTGGCTTTTGCTTCTCAGATCCACCTTGGCAATGGAGACACGAGAGCCTTTGCTCTGAAGCTCTGATGCCATGCTTTGTAGTCCAGGCGCATCGATATCTAGCAGGAGACAGTCAGCACCAGCATCGGCAAATCGCAGGGCCATGGCTTTACCTATACCTGATGCGGCTCCGGTGACTAATACCCGCCGCCCGTTTTGGCTAAGCAGACCACTGGTTGAGACGAAATTCTTGTCCTGACTCATGATAAACCTCCCCTTAACAAATTGTCGGAGTTCCGAGTCATTTATCATTTAGCTTATCCAAGCCTACTGCAATTCCTTTTTCGAAAGGCTTTATCTGATGCGCAAATGCAGAGCAAAAAGGGCTATCCCCAATTGACTAACCATGGGAGGAATAGCCCTAGCTCTTTGGCTCTAGCCGCGATACTCGACCAGCTTATAGATCCGCGCCGGGAAAACCCCGGAATTCATTCCGGAGATGAAAGGCGAACGTTTGATAACTCCTTTACCATATGATACCATGTAGTTGCTATGAAAATGCACTCTTCAAGACACTCGGTGTACCTCCTTGACTATCATATAGTCTGGATACCTAAGTATCGAAGAAGCATCTTTGCTGGACCAATACCGATGCTCCTTTGGCAACCTTATTCTCTGTGGCTTCCCCGGATGATAGGATGAACAGCCTCTTCAATGGTCTGTTCTAACTTGGCTGCTAGGAACTGCTCCAGCTTGGCAATCTCGCCACCTATAATCACTGCCTCCGGATTGAAGATATTCACCAAGTTGCCAATGTGCCTCCCTACGGTATGAGCGTACTCTGTCACCAACCGTTGTATATGCAGATTACCGCTTGCAAGTTCATTGACCAAAGCAGTTTGATACACCCTCCCGTTTGTTCCCTTCAAGTACTTGGATCATGTCCATGTATATGGTAGACTTGCTTTGGTTATTCTTTCGTCGGGGGGAAAAGCTGTTGCGTAAAACATACGTGGGAAAGACAAAAGATGTATTCATCATGGAAGATGGCAATATCGTGTTGCAGTTCAAGGATGCCGTAACTGGAGCCGAGGGCAAGATTGACTCCGGGGCCAATGCGGTTATCGGAGAAGTGGCCGGCAAGGGCGGAGCTTCGCTTAGCTTAACACTTTACTTCTTTGAACTACTGCAAAAATCCGGGATCCCGACACACTTCATAGGGATGGGTCCCGCAGAAAACAGCATCATCGTCAAGGCCGCCCGTTCATATGGGTTAGAGGTCATCTGTAGGGAGAAAGCTTGGGGGAGCTTCGTGCGACGCTATGCTAAGCATGCCACTCAAGGCATGATACTACCTTCCTTGGTGGAGTTTACTCTAAAAGACGATGAACGGGGAGACCCACTGATCACCAAAGAAGCACTCATCGCTTTGGGGATTGTTAGCCAAGAGGTAGTACAGTACATGGAGAAAACCGCACGACAGATCACTGCCTTGCTCAAAGAAGATCTTGCCAAGAAGGGCCTTGAGCTAATCGACATCAAATATGAGTTTGGCGAAGTCGATGGTAAACCTTTACTCATCGATGAGATCTCAGGGGATAGTATGCGGGTCGTAAAAGATGGACAGGTGCTTCTCCAAAATGAATTGGCTGAGGCTATTTTGCAGTAGCCTCAGCCATTTTTTACTTTCTGTGCATTTTGAACTCCAAAAAGAGCTCATTATAGTAGGCTAGCATACGCTTGCCTAGGTTTTCGTAGAGTTCTAGTCGATCGGTTATCTCAGGATCGGGGTAAAATCTCTGATCACTGGTGGTCTCCTCCGGTAGATACTCTAGTGCTGCCGCATTGGGAGTGGAATAACCTACATACTCCGTGTTTTGGGCAGCATTTTCCGGATCAAGTAGGAAATTGATGAACATATGGGCCCCCTCAACATTCTTAGCCGTGGCAGGGATCACCATGTTATCGAACCATACGTTGGTACCCTCTACGGGGATAACGTAATTCAGTTTGGGGTTTTCATCGATGATCAAAGCAGCATCACCAGACCATACCAAACCCACTGAGGCCTCTTCATTGGCTAGCAGCATCTTAATCTCATCCCCCACAATTGCCTTTACATTGGGGACAAGCTCAAATAGCTTCTGCTGGGCTTCATGGAGGTGGTCTAAATCCGTATCATTTAGAGAATAACCTAGACGATCAAGTCCAATCCCAATCACTTCCCGGGCACTATCCACCAGAAGAACTTCATTGGCGAGTGACTCATCCCATAGGTCATGCCAGCTATTTAGATGCCTGCCATCTAGCATTTCTGGGTTATAGATAATCCCCAAGGTTCCCCAAAAGTATGGAACCGAATACTGGTTGCCCTCATCAAAAGGCAGACCCAGAAAGCGAGGGTCAATATACTTTAGGTTTGGCAGTAGTGAGTGATCTAGTGGAATAAGCAGCCCCTGTTCTTTCATCTTATTGATGGCATAGTCTGAGGGAATTACCACATCAAAGGCATTGCCACCATGGGCGATTTTAGTCAACATTGCTTCATTAGATTCAAAGGTTTCATAGATCACCTTCATGCCCGCTTCCTCTTCAAAGGCAGCAATCAACTCAGGATCCAAATAATCCCCCCAATTATAGACCGTCAAAATATCCTTTCCTGAATAGCCATGAAAGGTGTTGAGGCGTGCGGTAGCATATATACATAGGAAGGCCGCCAGAAATACGGCGACAAACATCTGAATAACCTTTTTCATTTACTGCCCGCCTCCCATCTAATGGGCTTGGGGGCCCGGGTACTGATGGCATAGTATCCTACAACGAGAGCCAGAGTAACTAGGAAAATCAGTGTGGAAAGTGCATTAATAGTCAGAGATATTCCCCGTCTAGCCATAGAGTAGATCTCCACAGATAGTGTAGAAAAGCCGCTGCCGGTAACAAAAAACGTGACTGCGAAATCATCTAATGAGTAAGTCAATGCCATGAAAAACCCAGCCATAATCCCCGGTGTGATATATGGTATGATCACCCGAGTAAGCACATCCCAGCGGCTAGCCCCCAGATCCCGGGCAGCATCGATTAGGTTCGAGCTCATCTCCTGCAGTTTGGGCAAAACCATGAGTACCACTATGGGTACGCTAAAGGCGATATGGGAGATCAAGACAGAGGTGAACCCAAGCTGCATACCTATAGCTGTAAAGAGAATCAGGAAAGAGGCCCCGATAATCACATCAGGACTGACAATCATCACATTGTTTAGGGTGAGTAACGCACTACGCACACGCCTTCTCCTTATATTGGTTAGGGCCAAAGCCCCAGCCACCCCGATAATGGTAGAAATCGCCGCCGACAAAAGAGCAATGGTCACCGTATTTAGCAGAATAATCAAGAGCCGCGTATCCTGAAATACCTCTTGATACCACTCCAGTGTAAA
>JAAYSL010000133.1 GCA_012518315.1 Bacillota bacterium
CAGTATGGCCACTTTGGATGGTGGCAAGATTAGCTCGGGGCAGTTTCTGGCGTTCCTGGTACTTACTCGGATGCTGGCCGCTTTAATCGAGGCACCCACCATTTCCGGGACATCGGCAGAACATGATGCTTGGATAGGTATCGTCCTTTCCACACTGCTAACTATTCCTTGGGGGTTTTTGCTGGTACACCTAGGCAACATGTTCCCCGGCATGACGATCATCGAGTATAGCCAAGTGATTCTCGGCCCGTGGCTGGGGCGCCTGGTTGGGCTGGTGATCATTATCTTTTTCCTTCAGCAATCGGCCTATGCTATTCGGCTCAGCAGTGCGGCCTATGTCACAACGATCATGCCTGAAACCCCTTTGCTAGTTTTTGTGGCGATAATCACCTTTCTTTCAGCTAATGCTGCCCGTAGTGGTATTGAAGTATTGGCTCGGGCTAGTACCGTTAGCTTTTTTGTTGCTATGACTATGCTCATTGTGCTACTCATTCTTCCATTAAACATTATGGATTTTGGAAATCTACGACCTGTTATGGCTCGGGGTTGGCAGCCGGTTGGGGAGGCCACGTTATCATCTTTTGCCATCTATGGAGAACTCTTGGTGATGACCATGTTAATCCCTTATCTGAACCGTCGCCGAGATGCGGGTCCAACGGTTTTCTATGCGATATTGCTATCTGGTTTTCTGTTTACCTGGTTTACGATTGCCATCACCGCTGCCTTTGGCCCCCTCATGTCCACCTTGATTATGCCTGCCTTTAGTCTAGGTCGGCTGGTACAGTTTGCTCTCTTGATTGAGCGAGTGGAGGTAGTCCCGCTCATCGGTTGGACTATCAGTGTCGGTGTCAAGCAGTCTTTGTTTATGTGGGCGGCCATGATGGGTATAGCCCAGTGGTTCAATCTTGTAGAAGTTCGGGCATTGGCCTACCCTGTCGGTGCCTTGGTCGCCGCTCTTTCCATCTGGCTCTTCAGGGGAGTTTTCGATGCGTCAGATTTTGCTACAATAAAGAGATTCGGAACCCTGAGTATCCTGATAAGTGTAGGGATTCCACTATTCTTGTACATCATGGCCATAGTTCGTAGGGCCATCAGGCAGGCCGTGGGAAAAGAGGGTTAGGTGTGCCCAAACCATCCAACCGGTTGTCACTGGTAATCTTGACCATACTCTTGCTCTTGCTCGGTGGTTGCTGGAATCGGCGAGAAGTAGAGAGTCTCGCTTTTGTCATGGCTGCGGGGATAGACAAGGCCGCTGAGGGTGGTAAGGTACAAGTCACCGTTCAGATAGCTAGGCCGGCCGCTTTGGTCTCAGGTGGTCAAGGCAGTGGTGCAATGGAAAGAGCTTTTTGGCTAGTCAGCAGTACGGGCTATACACCCTTTGATGCTGTCCGCAACTTTTCCATGCAGTCATCTAGACGGCTCTTTTGGGCCCATAACCAGTGGTTGGTGCTCGGCGAAGAAATGGCCAAAGAAGGGATTCAGGATATTCTGGATTTTTCTATCAGAGATGGTGAAACAAGGCGACGGGTGAAACTTGCGGTTTTCAAAAGCGGCAAGGCTTCGGATTTCCTTCAGACAGAACTTGAGATGGAGCGGCTCAGCTCACAGGCCTACATCGGTATCCTGCAAACTGGTAGTCTCAGCTCATCTTCAGTTGTAGATATCGACATCCATCATTTCTTACTGGCTCTAGCTGGTGAGGGTATTGAACCAGTAGCTATCAGGGCAGAGATGATCCATCGGCCACCGGATATTGATATCCGGGGACAGATAGAACAAATCGACATCTCCAGTGCGCCCCGGATTGCAGGAGCTGCAGTTTTCAGAGGGCCTAAGCTAGTAGGATGGCTAGATAGACCCGAGACCCGGGGTTATAATTGGGTGGTAGGAAAGGCCAAGAGCAGTATTGTTGTTGTTGAAAGACCAGATGCTCCCACAAAATACGTCGGTATCGAAATGATCCGGGCTGGCAGTAAGATCAAATCTGAATTCACTAATGGAAAGCCGAAAATAACCATCACTATCCGGGCAGAAGGGGCAGTAGGTGATATCCAAGACATGTTTGTGGTAATGGATACCAAAACCGCGGTGGCTTCCATGGAAAGGCAAATGGCGACAGTGATCACCAACGATATCAATGCTGCCCTAAAGAAAGCCCGGGAGCTTGGTTCTGATATATTCGGACTGGGTCAGTCTATCTATCAGGGGTACCCGAAGGAATGGAAGCAATTAAGAGATACGTGGAATGATGAGGGTTTCAAAGAAGTAGAAGTCAAGATCGAAGTGAAGGCCAATATTAGGCGTTCTGGACTGACCGAGATCGGGACTCCAGTAAGAAGGTGATAGGGCTTGAGTCTTGTTGGTCTGTTATTTGTCTTTGGAGGTATAGTGCTTTATGAAATGCCTAGGCTAGTTAGGGAAGGGCTATGGCGAGAAGTTGCGGTGTTTCTGGGGATAGTGGTTTTGGGGCTGGCCTTAAGTGTGCTCCAAGCTATGGAATTGCTCCATAAGAGCTGGGCGGAAATCGTGGGCCCCATCGGTGAATCAATCTGGACAGCCGTGGCCAGCTTGTTAGGTTCGCACTAGATTAGCCTGGTCTGGGGCATTAATTTTGGACTGCTCTGTGTTATGTTGAGGAGTCGGTATTAGGATTAGTGATGGGCAGTAGAATATCGGTAACAAAACTCGCCTTTTTCATAGACCCAACTCTTGGCACTCAGCATAGATTATAGCATAACGAGAGCAGGAGGTAGGTTCTATGGGATATAGGCTGGAGAATCATGTTCATCCTTATATTGGACCAACAGAAGTCGCTTTGGAGCACATACATCAGCTTGCCGGTAGTAGTGGACCCGCGATACCTGCGATGGGGGGCCACATTCATCGAATAGCAGGGCTTACCACAACCGATAGAGAGCACTCCCATGCATACAGTATCTATTCTGGGCCACCTGTGCATGTGTGTCACGGACAGCATGTTCACCACATTGAGGGAAACACAACGACAAATAACGACCATGATCATGGTGTTCAGCTAGAGACGGGAACTCAGGAGCCCTGTGGTTGCCCGGAGTATGAAGAAATGCACTGCATGGGGATGGAGTACCAAATGGGAATGGGAGGCGAATCTTGGTAGCCTTTCGGCCTGCAATAGGTCTTTGTGTGAGCCCACCTGGGAGGTGTCCTGGGTCTAGGAAAGACCGGGAGTTAGTCCCGGCCTTTTCCGATCAAATAGATAAGCACTACCAGATATCCAGTACTTAGCTGTGCTCATTTAGCCAGAGGCGTTCCACCATATGCTTGCCTTTGATCCACAACCTGCTTTCTGGGAAGACTCGAAATCGCGGCTCTTTGCCATAGTAATCTCCATAAAAGCCAAAGCCGGTGACCCCCAGTTCCACGATACAGGGAGCTTTACCGCCAAAGTACCGAGATGGTGGCTTATGGGCTAGTCTCGATGCCAAATTATCGGCCACAACCCAGGCTTGGAAGTGGGCGAATGCACCGGTTTTGGGCATATCCAGGCCAGAAGATGGCATGGGAATACGGGTGACATCACCGATGGCGTAGATATTGGGCTGTACCGTCTGTAGAGTAAAAGGATCTACCGGGATCCACCCGGTCTCATCGGCCAGGTGGCTGTTTCTGGCTATAGGTGGCGCAGTGTGCCGTGGCACATAACCTAGTAAGTCAAAGGGAACCTCACCGGTCTCAAAATGAATTGTGCGGTGGCCAGTATCTACAGACTGCAGCTGTTGCCTTGTGTGTAAGGCTATGCCCCTTGCCTCCAATTTCCTTTTGATTGTTCGACCAATCCTTGGACCTGCTGCTTCAAAGGGGAAAGGCTCCGGGGTGTAAATGGAAATCCGAATACCTCTTCGTCCCCTTTTTTGTGCCCATTCATGAATGAGAAAGGCGGCTTCATAGACCGCAGGTGGGCATTTGACTGGTAAATCGGTGACCAGCAAAATGAACTCACCACGGACGGATTCTTCCAGAGTGTCTTTCAAGGCTGAGATTCCGTCAAGGGAGTAGAGGCAGTAACCTGCAATATCTAGTTCGGGGCTGACCTGGGTCGATATGTCGGCACCGGGAGCCAGGATAAGGTAATCATAGGCAATTGCTGTCCCATCACCTAAGTGAACCGTGTTGCGACTAGTATCGATCTTGACAGCCTTGCCCCAGATGACCTCGATTCCGCTCCTTGCCATGTCAGCAATTCGTTTGGTGAAGTCTGGCAGTTCTCGGCGATCAGTTAGATACCATAGCAGGCCGGGAGGGAAAAAGACCTCGGGCTCTTGTTCAATCAAGACCAGGTCATGTTTGCCACCGACCTTGGTTTCTAGGGCACGGGCAGCGGCGGCCCCGGCCGCTCCACCGCCGATGGTGACCACTGTACTCATTTTCTCACCCTTAATCTAATCGGACCAGAAAGGTGAGAGCCTATACCCGAGAAAGACTCCATGTATTTTGTATAACCACCTATGATCTCTTGACTTTCGTCTCGCTTTATCCCATGATAAACAACAAGTCGGACAATGCTATTAGTAAGAACAAATAAAGGATGATGGGCGATTGATGGGACAAAGAGTTGGTATCACTGATACTACTTTACGGGATGCACATCAGTCTCTGTGGGCAACTCGTATGCGGACAGCTGATATGGTGCCCATCTTGGAGAAACTGGACTCGGTGGGATACCATTCCTTGGAAGTGTGGGGTGGAGCTACCTTCGATGTTTGTCTGCGATACCTGGATGAAGACCCTTGGGAACGCTTGCGGACAATCGCCCAGCATGTCCAGAGGACTCCTCTGCAAATGTTGCTGCGAGGCCAGAACCTACTGGGGTATAAGCACTACCCAGATGATATTGTGGAACGCTTCATCCATCGAGCGGTATCCAATGGCATCAAGATCATTCGGGTGTTTGATGCCCTAAATGATCTTGATAATCTGCGTTTCCCTATAGAAGCGGCCAGGCGAGCGGGGGCCCATGTTCAGGCTACTGTCGTCTATACTGTTAGTCCGGTCCATACATTAGACGTCTACACTGATATGGCACTAAGACTACAGCAGCTAGGGGCCGATTCCATCTGCATTAAGGATATGGCGGGATTACTACATCCCTATGTTGCCTATGATTTGGTTCGAAGCCTAAGATCCAGGCTAGATATTCCCATCCAACTTCATAGCCATTATATTGGTGGGCATGCCATGATGGCCTATCTAAAAGCCATTGAGGCTGGTTGTGATACCGTAGATACCGCCACTGCCCCTTTGGCTTTCGGATCTTCTCAGCCGGCGGTAGAGACCCTAGCCGGTGCTTTGAGGGGAACTGCCTTTGATCCCAAGCTAGATATGGACTGTTTATTTGAGATAGCTGAATACTTTGATGGAGTAAGGCGGTACCATGGCTGGGAACGGGGGGTAACCCGAATCACCGATATGCAGGTCTTTTCCCATCAGGTACCCGGTGGAATGATTAGCAACCTTGTTAGCCAATTACAGCAACAAAAGGCTATCCATCGCCTACCGGAGGTATTGGCCGAGATACCTCGGGTCAGGGAAGAACTGGGGTATCCGCCCTTAGTCACCCCAACTAGCCAGATCGTGGGGATCCAGGCAGTACTGAATGTGCTCACCGGAGCCCGTTACAAGGTGGTTCCAGAAGAGGTGCGGCTTTATGCAAGAGGTTTCTACGGCAAACCCCCGGTACCTATGGAGCCTGATCTTAAGGCACTACTGGTCAATGACGCTGGAAGTATTGAGTGCCGTCCGGCAGATCTTCTAGCTCCTGGATGGGAAAAGGCTAAGATGGAGATCGGTGATTTGGCCAAGTCCGAAGAGGATATCTTGAGTTATGTACTGTTTCCCGAGGTGGGCCGCAAGTTTCTAGAAGAGCGGCAAAAAGGAACTAGCATCACCTCCGGGCGCTGGGAGGCAGCGGTGGCGGGCAGCAAATTGGTGCCGGAGGAGTCAGGTGTTATCAAAGCTTCAAATGATGGGGGAGCGGTGAAACCCGGTAGAAGCCAGGCTGCAGCCGACTTGGCCACTGGCTTTGGTAGTGTCAAAGACGTGCTGGCGGCCTTTGACAGTACACCACTACAGGAGCTGACACTGGAGACACCTGAATACAAACTCAAGGTAAGAAAATAGGCTGGTTCTAGTTTCTGGCTTGGATATTGGCTAAGGCCCAATGGGCTGCGGCCCTAACCGGTTCAGTGGGGTCATCTAGAGCGTCAATCAACAATGGGATGGTATCTTGATCCCCGATATTACCCAAATTAATTAAGGCATTACGCTGCAAGACCTTCTTGCCTCGCCAGCCTGCCGCGATCTGGCCGAAGGTAGCTTTAAAGCTCCGATTAGTCGAAGTTGCCACCATCTCCAGCCAAGGTTCACTGCCGATTTGTGGGTGAGGGGCAAATTCAGGGTGAGTGCCCAATTTTATCCCCCTGTTGTGTGGACATACTTCCTGACAAGTATCACAGCCAAAGAGACGATTGCCTAATGGCTTAAGGAATCTGTCTGGCATGATCCCTCTTGTCTGAGTCACCTGGGATAGGCAAAGGTTTGGATCAACCACATAGGGTGCTAGAATGGCTCCGGTGGGACATGCCTTCATGCAGCGGCCGCATTCCTGACAGGTTCGAGGCTGAAAGGGATCAGGTGGGAGCGCAGCCGTGGTCAGTAGGCTTCCGAGAAATACCCAAGAACCGAATGCCTCGGTGATTAGGCAAGAGTTCCAACCAAAAAAGCCAAGTCCCGCCCGATAGGCCATGGTTTTTTCCATGAGGGGGCCACTGTCTACCATGACTCGGCAGGTGGTGCCTGGTACCAAATCCTCGAGGAAAACAGCTAACTGGTGAAGTCGGGGGATCATGACCCGGTGGTAGTCTTGGCCCCGGGCGTAACGGGAAAGTATGCCACAAAGCTTAGCTGGTTCTTTCCTGGGCTTGCTCTCTAGATGCCTGTCTGTGTCAAGTAAGGGATCTACACTATAGGCCATTGCCACCATGATTA
This sequence comes from Bacillota bacterium, assembly GCA_012518315.1. GTDB lineage: Bacteria > Bacillota > Limnochordia > DTU087 > DTU087 > JAAYSL01. The sequence goes on from JAAYSL010000133.1 coordinate 7,024, forward strand.
CACTCTTGGCCCCGGGCAAGAGCAGGGTTGGTGTGGTTCGCTCTATAGCGCTGCCCGTGACCAGTGGGCTATAGATTCCGGCCTGAATGCGTCGGTTTAGCTCTAGCTTTGCATCGGTGAGGGGCTCGGCTGTGGCTACACCCATCAAATCAAAGCCCACGAGGCTTGCGTATCCTTTTAGCTTTGCCTTTACTTCATGCACCTGGACTCCCCTTTCTCGCCTTGTCACTAATCTTGCTATTTGGTCTTATCTCTTTGTCCATCATTTCTCCACCGAACATTGGGAATTCGCCAAGCTCTGGCCAACAAAAAGGACGAGATATCGTCGGCCTTCACCGGACAGATCTCGCCTCTTAAATAACTTGTCTATATACGTTTGTCTCTGGTGGTTGCTTAAACGGCCTTAACTTCCTTGACTGCAGGGATATTCTGCTTTAGGATCCTTTCAATACCGTTTTTCAGTGTGATGGTTGACATGGGACAGCCAACACAAGCTCCTTGAAGCTGAACGCGGACGACTCCGTCCTCCACACTAACTAGTTTCACATCACCGCCATCGGCCTGTAGCTGGGGGCGGATTTCATCCAAGACTTTTTTTACCTGTTCCTCCATGTAGGGCACCTCCTTAACGCAACTCTTCAGTGGAGTGCTATGACTTAAAGTATACACTAGGGATTGGGATTATACAAGGGAATGTGGCGTGTACCATCTACCGGTTGCGGAATCTTGGACAACCTTAGAAGGTGTTGTTCTCTTTAAATGATGGAGCAGAGCTTGAATACTGTTATATGGGTTCTTTGCCCGCTGGGGGATGCCTAGAGCCTGGAACCTTTGCACGATCTCTTGAGTGGAAAGGGGACGGTGGCTTGCTTCTAGAATGCCGACTAAAGCGTCACTAATCGTGGGATGGCGGGGAATTTGGGGGGAAGCCCCGAGCATCTTATCTAGCTGGGCCAGGCGTTTTCTTAGAGTTCGTAATTCTGTTTGAAGCCGATTAATCTCTTCCTTTAGCGTTTGGCGAGCCTTAAGCAAGATATCCTCTGATCTATCCACGGAGTTATCTCCTCTCATTTAGGTGGATTTATGTCATTGTATGCTGCCAATAGTTTGAAAGTGATTCTGCTTCACCTGAAATTCATTATCCAAAGACCGGCGCATAGGTGGTTAGAGACATGGGAGAATAACAGGGAAAGGAGTTGTGTGGATGTTTAGAGCCGAAGAAATTGCCGAGGGTGTTAGGCTCCATGGCCTATCCACCAGGAAATTCAAGACGATTACCAGCAAAATCTATGTACAAACGCCTTTGGGGGAAAACACTGCCTTAACCGCATTATTGCCCTTGGTGCTGTCCCGTGGTAGTCGTGGATTACCCACTATGCAGGCCATTGCCTCCCATTTAGCTGATCTTTATGGCGCGCGCTTTGGTAGTGATGTGGCTAAGATCGGGGAGAGGCACTGTCTTGAGTTTTACTATGAAATAGCAGATAGTGCATATGTGGGCAAAGATGCCGAGCCACTTGACGGGGGTATGGCTATGTTGGGGGAGCTCATTTGCAGGCCTCGGATAGAAGGCAATGGGTTTTATCCCCAATATGTAGGACAAGAGCAGCATAACCTCGTAAATCTGATCAATAGTCTAATCGATAATAAGCGTAGCTACGCTGTTCAGCAGTTCTATCGAGTGATGTTTGCCGATGAGCCTTTTTCCACTTACAAATACGGCACTGTCCAAGAAGTCAGGCAAGTGACACCACCAGCTCTGCTGGGGCACTATCGAGAGATCATGGCTCAAAATCCCATAGATATCTTCGTGGTTGGTGATGTCGACTTAGTGGCATTAAAGGAAAAATGGCAAAAGGAGCTGTCCGAACTAAGGGATGGATATCATCCCTTGCCTTTGGTCAGGGATCACCCCACACCAGGTGAGATAAAAAAGGTACAAGAAGAGGGTGACTTGCAGCAGGGTATTCTGTTGATGGGTTACCGCACACCCACCTTTTACGATTCACCTGATTACTATAAGCTACTGGTTTACAGTGGAGTGCTAGGAGCCTTTCCCCATTCGAAGCTGTCTATTAACGTGAGGGAAAAGGCCAGCCTTGCCTATTATGTCTGGGCCCAACTAGAGGCTACCAAGGGTTTTCTCATGATCAATGCCGGGATCCACCCCGACAACTATGCAAAGGCAGTAGAGATCATTCTAGATCAAATTGATGCAATTAACCAAGGCAAGGTCTCCTCTGAGGAGCTAGAGGCAACTAAGCGTGGGCTGATCAACGGTGTTCTAACCATGGAAGATAATGCAATTGCTATGATTGATCGGGCCATGATTGGTGCTGTCAATGGTGTCTTTCGGGATACAAAGGAGACCATCAATGCCATTAGGCAAGTAAGCAAAGAGGACCTAATTGAACAGGGACGCCAACTGCAACTGGACACCATCTATTTTCTTAAAGGTCACCCCGAAGATGCCCCGATGGGCAGAGATCGAGGCAAGGAGGGCGCAGCCAATTGAATAAAGGAATTCAAGAAATCCCGCTTCGGCGGTTAGTAAGTCAATCACTCAAAGAAGAGGTGTATCATGCCCACCTTTCCAGTGGACTGGATGTTTATGTTCTGCCCAGGCATGAGTATCATCAGAAGTATGCCGTGTTTGCCACCAGGTATGGTTCCATAGACACTGCCTTTGTGCTCCGCGGTCAGGAGCAAGCTACCCTCACCCCGGCTGGAGTTGCTCACTTTCTGGAACATAAGCTATTCGAAGGTCGAGAAGGCAATGTGTTCGAAGATTTCGCCAGCCTAGGAGCTTCGGTGAATGCCTATACAACCTATGGCCTAACTAGCTATTTGTTTTCCGCCACCGATAGTTTCTACCCTTGTCTAGGACTACTGGTGGATTTCGTGCAAGAACCATATTTCACCAAGGAGAGTGTGGAAAAGGAACAGGGGATCATCGCGCAGGAGATCACGATGTATGAAGACAATTCAGACTTCCAAGTCTTCTCCAATTTGATGCAGGCATTGTATCAAAGAAATCCTGTAAGGGAAAAGATCGCGGGTACAGTAGAATCGGTCCATTGTATCACCCCCGAGGTCTTGTATCAGTGCCATGGCACCTTTTACCATCCAGGTAACATGGTGCTCTTTGCTATTGGAGCCATTGAGCCAGAAAAGGTTGCTCGATTAGTAGAAGAAAAGCTCCACAATGGTAATCACTCCCTTCAAGGGGAGATCCGGCGACTCTACCCCAGCGAGCCAATATCGGTGGATAAACACCGCATTGATGCCCAGATGTCAGTAGCCAGGCCGCTATGCTATATTGGCTTTAAGGATGTTAGGCTAAAACACGGTGATGAGCTACTCAAGCGGCAGCTTGCGACCAGCCTAACACTACAGTTGCTCTTTGGCAAGACATCGGCCCTGTATAACCGGCTCTACGAAAGTGGGCTCATCGATGCCACCTTTGACACCTACTACACCGCGGAAGAGACCTTCGCTCATGCGGTTTTGGGGGGCTCTACGCCAGATCCGACCAAATTGGAAGCGGCTATCTTAGCTGGACTTCGGGAGGCTAGGGAAAACGGGTTCACAGAGGAGGAGTTTGGCAGGCAGAAAAGAAAGTCAATAGGTGGTTTTCTCTACGCGCTTAACTCTTTGGAGTTTATCGCCAATAACTTTGTGTCAACTCATTTTCGGGGTAGTTCACTATTTGCCTACCTAGATATCCTAAAGAAACTCACCCTAGAGGATGTAGAACGCTCACTTGAGGAGCAGTTCAAGGAGGAACTGATGGCTGTATCGATTATTCAACCTCGCTTAGAATAGCACAGGTGGAGATTTGGCGGTAGATGGGGGTGGGCAACTAGGTGGAGATCTGAAGCCCCGGTGAAGGTATTAGTGGGGCTAGAGGCCTGATGAGTGCCTTCGGGAAAGGAAGAAAGAGATGAGAGAGAAAAAGGTCATCAGGCGAGAGATCTTAGGGGCAAGGGATGCAGTAACTGATGACCAAAGGCAGCATTTGAGCCGCAGGATCCGGGATCGACTGTTGGCTTTGCCAATGATTACCTCTGCTAGGAGAATCATGCTCTTCTTGGCCTTTGGTAGTGAAGTCGATACCTGGCTCTTCTTAGATCAGGCCGTGTCGTTGGGTAAGGAAGTAGTGGCTCCTGTCTGTGTGCCCGCAAGTAAAGATCTCGCCCTTTATCCCATTAGCAGTCGGGATGAGGCAAGGCCGGGCCACTGGGGCATCTTGGAGCCGAAGCAGGTGGGTGAGGCGGTATCCCCCAGTACCCTTGATGTGGTGATAGTTCCGGGAGTAGCCTTTGATTTGCAGGGAAACCGTGTTGGGTATGGTGGTGGATACTATGATCGCTTCCTATCGCAGGTTGGTAAAGCGTGGAAGATCGGAGTTTGCTTTGATCTGCAGCTCCTTGCCAAAGTGCCTCGGGAAGCGCATGATGTTTCCATTGATGCCCTGGTTACAGAAACCAAGACTATTGTCTGGCGTGGGCAGGTACACAAGGTAAACTAAGCAGACGTAAGGTACAGGATGTTACATTGGAAGGGAAACGGCAAAACGGGGGGAAGGATCAAGGGGGAGTGTGGCTGGTTGTGCTAAGAGGCAAACGGGTGTCTTTGCTGATGGATAAACTCAAAGTAAACCCGGTTATCGCTGGGATCAGAGCACCCGAGGCAGCTGAGGTCGCGGTAAACAAAGGTATGCAAGTGTTCTTTATTTTGGGAGGAACCCTGCTGGATTTGGATGCAATGGTGAGGATGATTAAGAGGGAAGAGAGCAACCTGGCCTTTGTACATATTGATTTGATCCCCGGAATCGGTAAAGACTCGGCTGGAGTTCGGTATCTCGCCAATACATTACCCATAGATGGAGTGGTTACCACCCGAACTCATTTGATTCGGGCTGCAAAAGATGCAGGTCTCTTGGCCATCTTGCGGTTGTTTGCCCTTGATTCAGAAGCAGTGAAGACCGGCCTTAGTATGCTGCATTCCGCGGCTCCGGATGCAGTGGAGATCTTACCGGCATTAGTCTTGCCACATCTTGGGCTGGGCTTACCGGTAGCCGAGATGCCACCCATCATTGCCGGAGGATTGGTGGAGACAGTCACGGATCTAGAAGCTATACTCAATAGTCCAGTTGTAGCGGTATCAACGAGCAAGGCAGACTTGTGGGATTGGACTAGGCAGAATCAGAATACAAAGACATAGAATCTTCCTTTGGGGGGGAAACCGGAAAGGGTGTCGTGAGAGCCAGATGCATTTATATGATGGATATATCTTCGATTTGGATGGCACTATCTATTTGGGGGAAAGGTTACTACCAGGTGCTGACCGCGTAATTAGTGAGCTTCGGGCCGCGGGGAAGGGTGTTATGTTTCTCTCTAATAAGCCCATTGAAACCCGCTATGACTATGCCGCCAAACTCACCCGTTTGGGGATACCAACAGATGTTAGCCGTGTAATCAATTCATCCTTTGTTTTGGGGCAGTATTTGCGATCCCACCGGCCAGATTGTCTTTGCTATGTTATGGGGGAGCAAGCACTCCTTAATGACCTAGATGAAGCCGGGGTGAGCTACACATTAGAGCCAGAGAACTGCGACTACCAAGTTGACTACGTAGTAATGGCTTTTGATCGTACATTTGATTATCAGAAACTAAACCGGGCCCTGCAATGTGTAAGGCGAGGTGCCAGGCTGATTGCCACTAATGGAGATCGCACCTGCCCCTTGGAAGGTGGCGAGATCCCAGATGCTGGGGGTGTAATCGGCGCAGTTGAGGGAACTACAGGTAAGAAAGTGGAACTCATCGTAGGCAAACCCAGCCCAATCACAGTTGAGGTGGCCTTAAGTGTACTTAAAGTAGCCCCGGAGCGCTGTCTTATGGTAGGAGATCGAATTGAGACAGATATCCTTATGGGTAATCAATTTGGCCTAGCCACAGCTTTAGTCCTTACCGGTGTAACTGACCGAAAGATGGCAGAGGCATCGGAAATAGTGCCGGATTATATCTTGGAATCGGTAGCTGATCTTAGGACAAGGTAGAGCAATTGTTTAGAGTCTGATGGAGAGCGGATCCGCACGAGATAATGTTGGAGTGTTCTTGGTCTTGGTGTAATGGGCCAAGACTATCGTATGGTGAGGGTGGGTAATCTATGCCGACTTTTGGGGTAGATGGTCTCGCCGGGCTAAAGAAGTGGGGGAGATGAAGAGTTGAGTGTTTTTCAAAGATGTAACCGGGGCTTGCCAGCATTACTATGCTACCTGGTAATCACTTGTGCCTTAGCCTTTGGTACCATCACCACCTGGGCAGCCGATAGCCAGGGTAACCTAAATGGTGATGATGTCCTACAGAGAATGGCTGATCAATTTAGTCTAGCCCAAGACTTGACAGGTAGAGTCACTGTCTCTATCCAAAAAGGTGAGCTTGATTTGGAGCTAGTTGGTGACCTAAAGGTAAAAGGTTGGGAATACCTAAGATTAGACTATCTAGAAACCGACAGTAATCTCCCCTCCACCATCATATCTGATGGGGATATGGTAGCTTATTACTTACCAGATTCCACCAAACCCCGTATTTCCCATAATCCGGCGGAGCTTGGCATTCCCTTGGTTGCCGATCTTGTTTTTGCGGCCTTGAGTCAGTTGTCCCAGAGTGGTGATGGGTATTTGTTGGGAGAAAATGAATATCTAGGGCGCGATGTATATATGGTGGAAATCCGGCCCCAAGAAGCGGAAACAGAGCTTTGGGAAAACACCGTTTTCTGGGTGGATGCTCAAAGCTACTTGCCTCTGCGGGTGACAGGGCTAGGCGGCCCTTTTGCTTCCATCGAATTTCGAGCCACAGGCTTCGAGGCGACGATGGAAGGCCAGATCAAGAAACTGGCCGCAGAAGTTGTGGAAGTGGGCCGAGATCAAACGATTATCATGATGGATCTTGGTCGGTACAATGAAAACACCTGGTTTCCCCAGCAGGTGTGTATGCAGAGTACGCGGCTAGTTGTGGTACAGGAGTTTTCGGATCTGAAGTTCAATGTGACTTTGCCTGACGAGCTTTTCTATGTAGAAGAATTTGAGATTTTGCGGAGTGCTTTTGCCAAGGGAACTGCGTTCTTGGCTTCTCGAAACTACGGTGCTGCGGTTAAAGAGTTTCAGAAGGTAGTCTCCATTGATCCATACAACATAGCTGCCCACTCCAATCTAGGGTATGCATATGTAGGCAATGATGATGACGCCGGGGCCATTGCCGAATTCGAGCAAGTGATCATGCTTGCCCCCCAGGAGCCCCTGGGATACAATAACCTTGCATATGTCTATATTGATAATGGCATTTATCTCGATCAAGGGGTAGAAATGGCGAAAAAGGCGGTGGATTTGTCCCCCGGTAATGGTGCTTTCCGGGATACCCTCGGTTGGGGCCATTTCAAATTGGGAGACTATGACAAAGCCGTTGAAGAGCTCACCTGGGCAGTGGAATTGATGGGAGAAGAAGACCGCCCCTGGGACAGAGCTTTAGTTCATTATCATCTCGGCATGGTCTATGCAGCCCAGTCCCGGTGGCTCAAAGCCAAGGAGCACCTTAGTAAAGCCCTCGATCTTGACCCTAGCCTTGAGGTCGCCAAAGATGGACTAAAACAGGTGGAGAAACGAAGCAAAGAAGGATTCTAATCTGGTAGTTGGCTTTTTGGGCGATTGTTGGTGCAGAGAGTTCCAGATGAGATGATGAGGGGTTGGGATATTTGGCCCTTAGTTTAGGTGATCGGTTACGACGGCATCAACTAGATGGGAAAAGGGGAGCAGGCACTGCCAGGGGCGGTGGAGTATTCCAACCCGAGTTGGCCTCTGGGTTCATGGGGGGCACTGTAAAAGCTAATAGCTATGCTTCGTATTACCTGATCGAAAAGGATCTCCGCTTAGATTTTCCGCCTCTTGTGGGCGACACTAAGCACCTTGAGCAAGAACTACAGCTAGTTCCTGGTATCGGCCCAAAGACCGCAGAAAAGCTTCAGAAAGCGGGAATCTACTGGGTGGAAGATCTAGCCAAGCACAAACGGTTCGGTGAGGGAGCCACCAAAGTGTTGGAGGCCATTGCCGCCCGGGACGCCCTCAGTTTATCCCGTCGGGGCGCCTCTGATTGGGATTTGGCTAAGCTTTTTCAACCCGAGGAATTCGTCTTTTTAGATCTGGAAACAACGGGCCTTTGCTTTACTCAGCCCCTTTTTTTGATCGGTCTGATATACTTTGAAGAAGGGGAGCTTTGCCTAAGGCAATTTCTTGCCCGTAGTTTTGAAGAGGAAGCCGGGGTTATAGGTGCGGTCACCGAGATCTTAGGTGAGCGACCGGTGTGGGTATCATACAATGGTCTTACCTTTGATGAGCCTTTTCTCAATGGTAGGCTGCGCTACTATTTGGGTGAGTCCTTAAAGCCCCAATTGCATGTTGATTTGCTCCGCCATGTGCGGCGACATTACCGGGACTTATTGCCAGATTGTCGCCTAACCACAGTGGAAACCTATATCCTGGATGCATATCGCTCCGGCGATATTCCCGGCTATATGATCCCCGAGTTATACTACCAGTTTGTCATGTACCAGGAGCCGGCCCTTTTGGAGGCGATCCTTTTGCATAATGCACGGGATCTTGAGACTTTAGTGCGGCTGTTGGGCATGCTGCAAACTTCATAGACTGCTCAAATGGCCCAAGCTTTAGCTTCGTAGGTGGTGGGCGGTTAATAAGGAGAGAGAAGATGTTAGTTAAAGATATGGCAGAGGGAGTGGGTGTCCGGGGGCATTACCTGGTAACCCGTAAGGAGCTAATCCCCTTTACTTCTAAGCCCGGGCGATTCTTGCTTATGCAGCTGGCAGATAAGAGTGGCGAGATTCGGGCCATTGTGTGGGAACAAGGAGAGGAACTGGCTGCACAGCTCTCTACAGGTGATGTGGTAGCGGTGGAGGGGAGGGTTACCGTTTTTCGGGAAAGCCTACAGATTGTGTGTAACTCGGTGATGAAGCCATTACCGGGAGAATACTCCCCAGAAGATTTCCTGCCATCGACCAAGCGGAACCGGGAGGCAATGCTAGCGGAGCTTGCTACCTTGATTGACAACATAGCCGATGAGGATTATCGGGGCCTTTTGGCAACTGTCTTTGGGTCTGAGTTTACTCGGGATTTCGGTCTTGCCCCCGCGGCCCGCTCTATGCATCAGGCCTATGTGGGGGGCCTGCTGGAGCACACCCTCAATGTGGTTAGCGTGTGTAAAGCAGTGGCCGAGCTTTATCCGGAGGTGGATAGAGAACTCTTGATTACCGGCGCGCTGTTGCACGATGTAGGCAAGGTCCAAGAGTATGCAGTTAAGGCAGGGATTGAGATTACTGATTCAGGTCGCCTTCTGGGTCATGTGGTCATGGGGTATAGCTTAGTTACAGAGGCAATTGTTGGGCTTACTGGCTTTCCCGAAGAAAAGGCTTTACGTGTGCGGCATATGCTGCTTAGCCATCATGGACAGCTGGAGTGGGGCTCACCCAAGCAGCCTAAAACCTTAGAAGCCTGTATCTTGCACCACGCAGATAATCTCGATGGTCAAGTAAGTAAGTTTGCCGAGATCTTAGCTGCCAGCCCAATAGGGGAGAGATGGACCACATATGATTCCAGGCTGGGCCGCTCCCTCTATATGGGTGAGATGGCTATGCCCCCCGAAGCGTTGGAGGCAGCTCCTGCCGAAAGGAAATAGGGAGAAAGATGGGCAGTGAACACTATTTCACCGAGAAACCGACCTCTGAGCCCGATGCTAGAGAGATCACAGCTAGACTCCGGGGCAAGGATTATCGGTTTGTCACAGAAGCGGGGGTCTTTTCCCGCTCTCGGGTGGATCCAGGAACAGAGCTCTTGATTGATGTCATGCCATTGCCAGCCCAAGGCCGGGTGCTGGATTTGGGTTGTGGCTATGGGCCGGTAGGCATCGCCTGTGCCGGGGAGCCCGGACTTGAGGTTGTCATGGTAGATGTCAATTTGCGGGCCTGTGAGCTTGCCCGAGTCAATGCGAAGCTAAATGATGTAGCCAAAGTAGATATCCGTCATGGTGATGGTTTTTCCGTAGTTCATGAGCGAGATTTTGCCGTGGTTGCCTCCAACCCTCCAATTCGGGCTGGAAAACAGGTGATCTATCCTCTTCTAGCCAATGCCAAGGGTCATCTCTTACCCGGTGGCGTCCTCTGTGTTGTGATCCGCACAAAACAAGGTGCCAAGAGTCTTGAGCGGCATTTGGCCACTGTTTACTCCCGGGTAGAAACTATTGCCAAAAGTGGTGGCTATCGGGTGTGCGCCGCTTATGCGTAGGCTGAATAATCCGACTAATATCCTGGCAACTCCTGCATAAGTCTGTAGGTGAGATTCCCATCCTGGGGTCGACTCTATACAGACCGGGAGTTGATGCTGGTGGCACGGCGGATAGTCGTCATCTGGGTTACCCGGAGCACGGGTAGAAGGCTTTTCCTAGCCGCCTTCTGCTTAATAGTTGTCCTAGTCAGTCTACAAGTGGCAGGGCAGCCGTTTGGGTTTTTGGCGGTCACAGGTTCCTTGACCGATAGGATCTCGGGAAGGCTAATTGTCATCGATCCTGGCCATGGTGGACATGATCCAGGGGCAGTGGCCGCGGATGGCAGTCTGGAGAAAGACATCGTGCTAAACATAGCCAAACATCTTGAGCGCTACTTGAACCAGGCGGCTGTCCATACCATCCTTACTCGGGAGGGAGATTTGGTCAAACTTGCTCCCGGAAGGAGTCTTCTTAGTAGTAAGCGACAGGATCTGATCCAGCGGGTCGAGATGGCGAACCAGGCCAAAGCGGACCTGTTTATTAGTATCCACTGCAACAGCTTTCCCCAATCGATTTGGGCTGGTGCCCAGACCTTCTACTATCCGGGTCAAGCAGAAAGCAAGAGACTGGCGGTGGCCATTCAGTCAGAGCTTGTGCGGCGATTAGGACCCAATCGCCGTCAAGCCAATGCCGGTGATTATCGGGTATTGAAGGATACTCACATGCCAGCAGTAGTTGTTGAGGTAGGGTTTTTGTCTAACCCCAGGGAGGCTCGTTTACTGGCTGACCCAAGCTACCAGAAGAAGGTAGCAGAGGCGATTTACTGGGGGATTCTCCGTTACTATTAGGTACCGAATATCGGATGTCATCATGAATAGCTAGATGAATGGTTAGATCCTGGGGGGTGAAGGATGAAGTGCCGAAACTCTTGGTAGATGCCCACTTGATCTATCAAAACACTATGGCTGTAGTTGATGTTTGCCGCAAAGCGGGTCTCGAGGTGTTTGGGGTTACCAAAGGGGTTGGGGGGCTTCCCACTGTAGCTAGAGCAATGCTGGCCGGGGGTGTGGTTGGGATAGCCGATTCCCGCTTAGCTAACCTGGAACGGCTTCGGAGCAGTGGCATCGGTGCTCCACTAATGCTGCTGCGTAGTCCCACCATGGGTGAGATTAGTCGAGTGGCGGCGTTGGTGGATATTCTTCTTTGCTCCTCCCTGCCTACCATCAACGCACTATCCAAGGCGGCGATTAAACAGCGCCGGGAAGTTCAAGCTATTTTAATGGTAGAGATGGGAGATAGACGAGAGGGAATCATGCCAGATGAGCTAGGTGATGTGCTAGGTACCGCGGAGAAGCTTCCGGGGATCCGAGTGCGTGGTTTGGGGACTAATCTGGCCTGTTTAGCCGGTGCCATGCCTACTGCTAGCGGGATGACATATCTTGGCGATCTAGCCAATGAGCTAGGCCCTGGTAAGGCTGCTCCATGGACCATATCTGCTGGAAACAGCAGTGCTTTGGGATTGATCTATGAAGGGAAGTGGCCAAACCTTTCCCTTCCGGCGCATTTGAGAATCGGGGAAAGCATCCTGCTGGGTTGGGATGTCATGACGAAAAAGCCCCTGCCTGGGACAAGCCAAGCTGCTTTTCGGCTTTTTGCCGAGGTGATCGAAGCTGCCAGAAAGCCAAGCTTACCTGGTGGCCCTACCGGCTGTAATGCCTTTGATGAAGAGATTCAGCCTTTGGATCGTGGTACACACCGGCGGGCGATACTGGCTTTGGGAAGGCAGGATCTAGGCTCTGGGAAGGTCATGCCCATAGATCCCGGCATTGAAGTAGTGGGGATGACCAGTGATCATACTGTCTTGGCCATAGATGAGGCCAAGTCAGCAATTCGGCCGGGCACACAACTGGAGTTTCGCCTAGACTATGGTGGGCTACTTGCAGCTATGACTTCCCCTTATGTGGGAAAGATAATCAAGGATTGACCAATATCAAGATTGACGGATATCGGGAAAAAGCACATGGGAGGTGCAGCCTTGGAAAACAAAGCTCAGGGGCAAGTACTAATGGGTGCACTCTCACCACATCCACCCCTTTTGATTCCCGAGGTGGGTCGGGGCGAGTTAGCCCAGGTAGAGTGTACCCGTCGTGCCATGGAGAGTATGGGCCAGGTAGTGCGGGGGCTCGCGCCCGACGTGATAGTGGTGATTAGTCCCCATGGACCGATATTGCCAGATGGGATTGGGATCTGGGCGACAGATACCCTCTCAGGCGATTTTGGTCAATTTGGAGCAAGGAGTGTGGCCCTTACTTACAAGAATGATAATGAGCTCTTGGATAGAGTGATAATGGAAGGACAGTCCCTCGACTATACTCTTAGAAAAGTGGATGAAGCGGTGGTGCGAACTTACCGCTGGCCTTTGCAGTTGGATTATGCGACTTTAGTGCCTTTGTATTATCTGGACAAAGCTGGAGTCAAAACCCCGCTCCTAGCCATGGGCATGGGGTTTTTGCCGGTTCAAGAGTTGTATCAGTTTGGGATTATCCTTAGGAAGGCCATCGAGGAAACCCGGCGGCGGGCTGTAGTGATTGCCAGTGGAGATCTATCTCATCGCTTAACCAAAGATGCACCCGCGGGGTACTCGGAAAGTGGTCAGATCTTTGATCAAACCATTTGGCAGCTGCTAACTGATGGGGATATCCAAGGGATGCTTAGTATAGACCCCAAGCTCATCCATGCTGCCGGTGAGTGCGGATATCGGTCACTAGTCATGATGTTAGGTTGCTTCCAAGGGGAAGCAATTCGAACCACACCTCTCTCCTATGAAGGGCCTTTTGGTGTGGGGTATGGTGTTTGTTTGCTGGAGCGAGAAGATTCACCAGAAGCAACCTTGCCAGATGAGAAAGTCGCTGGGAAGGTATTGGATAAGACCCACGGTAGGAGGGGAACAAGGCAGCACCCACTGGTTCAGCTTGCCCAAAACACGGTAGAAGCCTTAGCTAAGGGCGAGCCACTACCTTCGGGCACTGATGTGGATTTACCCCGTGAACTACCCCAGAGGGCAGGGGTATTTGTCACTTTGAAAAAAGGGGAAGAGCTCAGAGGCTGCATCGGCACCATTGCCCCGACACATTCTAGTTTGGCTGAAGAGGTGATAGCCAATGCTAGGCAAGCAGCCTTTTCTGATCCCCGCTTTTCACCGGTCACAACCGAGGAATTGATGGAGCTTAGTTATTCAGTAGATGTTTTGAGTGACCCAGAACCCGTCGGTGGTGTAGAAGACCTAGAACCAAAGCGATTTGGTGTGATTGTGGAGGCAGGTAACCGTAGAGGTCTACTATTACCTGACCTGGCAGATATAGACAGCGCTGAAGCCCAGGTGGCCATTGCCCGACGCAAGGCGGGGATCAAACCGGAGGAAAGAGTGAGATTATACCGGTTTGAGGTAAAGCGTTATCGCTAAGTAAGCTATGCAAAATAGGTGGTACACTGAATGGTGCGATGATCAGGATATGGTGCTCCGCTCATGGTGGGTGGTGTGCCGAATGGCATATTAGAGATGTAGCTCAGTATAGGTATGGGGAGGGAGAGACTTGACTTGCGATACTCCAACAAAGGCCGCAGCTTACTTCCATTTAGAAAATGGAGGCGCCCGTTGTGAGCTTTGCCCCAACAGTTGTCTGATACCTCCAGGCCAAACGGGACTTTGCCGGGTAAGGCAGTACCAGGAAGGTTATGGCTTGGTAACTACAAGCTATGGAAATGTCAGTGCTATTGCTTTGGATCCTATAGAAAAAAAGCCCTTGTATCATTTTTACCCGGGAACCAACATACTTTCCTTGGGGACTTTTGGTTGTAACCTCCGTTGTCGGTTCTGCCAGAATTGGCATATCTCACAAAGTACTAAAGCTGCTGATACCATCACACCCCAAGCAGTAGTTCAAATGGCCAAGGAATATAAAGCTGCCAACTGTATTGGTGTGGCATTTACCTATAATGAGCCAACCATCTGGTATGAATTCATCTGGGACACAGCGAAGGCGGTGCACGCTGCTGACCTTAAGAACGTTCTAGTTACCAATGGTTTCATCTCGTCTGGGCCCTGGCAGGAGCTGCTCCCCATGATTGATGCCGTGAATATAGATGTCAAAGCCTGGAGTGAAGAGTTTTATCGAGAGTTATGTGGTGGCAGCTTGCAGCCAGTTCTAGATAATGCTCAAACAGCCGCAGATTACTGCCATGTGGAGTTGACCTACCTCATCATTCCCGGTCACAATGATGACTTAGCCAGTCTCGAAGGCTTTGCCCGCTGGGTAAGGCAGTGGCTGGGAGCAGGAACTCCGATTCATTTTTCTCGCTACTTTCCCAACTATCAGCTGGATATTCCCCCAACACCTATTGGCATTATGGAAAAGGCACAGAGAATAGCCAGTGAGTGGCTGGACTATGTGTACCTAGGTAATGTTGAGATTGCCGGTGCTTCCCATACCTACTGTCCTTTCTGTCAGGCCCTGGTGATAGAGCGCAGCCGTTCCGCTGCTCCCCGGATCTATGCTACCCAAGGCCACTGCCCCGATTGCGGGATGAAGCTGCCTCTCATCATCGGCACTTGATTAGAGCACTTTGAGCCAGTTGGCCAGTGAAGCAAAGGATTTGGCTTCAGGGAGGGCTTTGAGCAGAAACAGACGTACTATGAAATGTCAATAGCACAGAGAGCACTTTGACAAGGAGAAAGTTGTATGAATGCCGATATTATAGATCCGCGCCGGGAAAACCCCGGAATTCATTCCGGGGATGAAAGGCGAACAAGCGTTTGACAAAGCCTTTACCATATGGTACCATGTAGTTGCTGTGAAAATGCATTCTTCAAGACACTCGGTGTACCTCCTTGACTATCATATAGTCTGGATACCTAAGTATCGAAGAAGCATCCTTCAGGGGGAGATCAGGG
>JAAYSL010000134.1 GCA_012518315.1 Bacillota bacterium
ACCTCTCGGAAGACTTGGCCTAGGGATGCTTCCTGAGAGTGAATTGTGAGGATCTCACCGTACGCGCGCAGCCGATCAAGGTATACACCGAGATTCGGCTGGTTGAGGGGCAATCTGACCGTGGCTAGGTCATCTTCGGAGGTTACCTGGGCAGGTGGGATTGCCTCTTTTAGGTTCTGTAGCTCTGACTTGTGGGGTTTCATCTCTATCACCAGTACGGCTTGACCATACTGTCGTTTTAGGGTGCTGGGTCGATCGAGAGCAGCGATCTCCCCTTGGTTAATAAAGGCTACTCGATCACATAGGCTCTCGGCTTCGGCCATGTCATGGGTGCTTAGAAAGATGGTCTTGCCTTGCTTACGGTAACCGTCGATAGCATAGTGGATCACCTCGGCAGATGTTGGGTCAAGGCCACTGGTGGGTTCGTCCATGATTAGAACTTCAGGATCATGGAGTAAGGCCCGGCAGATGAGTAGGCGTCGCTTCATCCCTTTGGAATAAGTGCTAACTGGCTTTCTGGCAGCTTTTTCTAGCCCATAGATCTTCAGAAGATCCTGTACCCGTGCGGAAGAGGTTCCATGTAAGGCGGCAAAGAAACGAAGATTCTCCAATCCCGAGAGCCTCTCGTAAAGGTTACTCTCTTCGAAGACCACTCCCAGATGTTTGTAAAGGGCGGGATTTCCCGTGGTGCTTTGGCCCAAGACAGCACAATGTCCCTCAGTTGGATAGCTTAACCCCGCCAGGATTCGGATAGTAGTAGTCTTGCCGGCTCCATTGGGGCCTAGATACCCGAAAACCTCTCCCGGGAATACCTGGAAATCTAGGCCTTTAAGGGCCAGGGTTTCACCATATTGTTTGACTAGATCTTTGACTAAGATGGCGGGAGAGCCAGTCATGGTAATCACCGCTTTTCTTTGGATTCAGTTATCTAGGTGTAAGCTTCTCCTGTAACCCAGGAAGGTGGCACCAGCCAGAAAAATAGTAAAAACTGCCAGCGAAAAGATGTCTGATCTAATGGCACCAAGTTGAGCCTGGTACTGCAGTGTCTCTCTTAAACCACGATACAGGTAGAAAGTTGGCAAAACGGTAGCTAGATTACGGGTAATCGTAGAAAGATCTGCTGCCAATGCCGGAAAGATCAAAGGGAAATATACTATGGTACTAATCGCCCGGGCGGCAGATTGTGTCTTGGCAAACAGCCCGATGAGAAGGCCGATGGCTGTGAAACTAATGGCCCCAAGTATTAGCAAAAGACCACAACCCACGGCTGCCTGAAAGCTAAGCTCAACCCGATTGAGAACCAGCATGACCAGGGAGATTAGCATCACCAAGAGAGTACCAGAGATCCCTTTGCTGAGTAGAATCTCACCATCAGTAGCCGGGGATATGCGGATATTGTCTAGAGTACCTCTTTCTTTTTCTTCTGCAAAGCTGCCGGATAAGATCATAACTCCAATCATTACCGCAGTAATTGTTAGCCAGAGGGGCAGAAGTGATGCACTGGCTTGGCCTTGATTTAACACTATTAGATCCACTATAGGTTCCATGGTTCGCCCGGTATAGGCCAGTAACATGGTCTCCACCATATCTTTGAGAGCCAGATAAGTTGCGGGATTGCTGCCATCAAGATAGGCCGTAAACTGGCCTCGCCCCGTGGGTATAATCAAGACATCGATCTGCCCTTGGGTTACTGCCAGCTTGCCCTCGGTAAGATTGGGGTAAAGGGATACATCCACAGTATCCGGGGCAGTGGCCTGGAAGAAGGCTTCCAGTTGATTACTCTCTCTACCGGTAACACCCACCCGGAAATACATGGGTTTTTCAGGTTGATCAATGACAGCCAAGAAAAGCGAGGCGGCCAGCGGCAAGAAAACAGCAATCAAGATAGTCTTGTTCCGCAGGGCCTCAATGAAATCTTTATGCACAATGGCACGTATACGACGAAGATCCATGGACGATTCTCCCGGTTAGGTATTGTCTAGCTGCTTCTTTGCATGTGGGAAGGGAAATAGCCCTAGCGGGCTATTTCCAAAGTTGCTTTATAGGTTTGTGTGACTGCTCAGGAAAGTTATTATGATCCAGACCACAACCACAGCACCGATTAGTTCTAGCATGCTCAATCTCTCCTCCCAAATGAACTAAGCTGATTCTCTTAGCTATGTTGAGCCCCTTTGCTAACCCTGTATACTATTATTCAACACAAGAGCACATCTCCCTATTAAATCGACCAGGAAAATGATACTAGTTACCTGTTGCCCACCAGGGTTTTCCGAATCTTGCCGGAAACTATTAATGCGCTATATCATTCTACCTATAAGATTATCGACAGGATAACTAGTTGGCCAGCGGAGCAAGTATGGGTGGCGTAGTCAGTGGAGGTGACAACATGACAGGCCATATGATTGGTCAGGTGGATTCCATGGGAGAGATGCTCCTTTCTTACCTGCAAAAGCATTGGCCCGGCGGGGGGCTTCTAGATATCAGGAATTTTACTAGGATCACCAGCGGCTGGGAGAATGAAGTCTACTCTTTCCAGCTAGTGAACCAAAGCGATGATACTAGTAGCGACTTGGTCCTACGGGTCTATCCGGGTAATGATGCCAAAGCCAAATCTCGCTGGGAATTTGGTATTATTGACCTTTTGTCGACAACGGGTTTCCCAGTTCCTGATGTATACCTTTTGGAGGTGGAGGCATCTCCTTTTCTAAGACCTTTCCTAATCATGGAGAAAATCTCTGGGCCATCTTTGAGAGAGCTGATTTCTAATGCCACACCTCATGATGCAACCGGCTTAGTTAACGTTTTTTGCCAGCTGTTCGTTGATTTGCATAGCTGGAATTGGCGTGAGCATGAGGCTACATTGGCCTCGATATCGAAAGCAGGGCGAATCTCGGATCTTAAGGTGGAGCTTCGGACATGGCAAAGGTTGGCTGGGCTCGGGTGGGAATCGACCTTTGATTGGCTACTTACTCAGCATGCCAAGCTGGTGGATCAGCCACCGTGCCTTACCCATGGCGATTTCCACCCAGATAACATTATCATGCGAGAGGAAAGCATTCCTTATGTCATTGATTGGGGTGGTGCTCGGCTACAGGATTTTCGCCTCGATTTAGCTTGGACAATACTTCTAGTCGGCACCTATGACCGATGGGAAATGGGCGAAATGATTCTTGAGCAGTATGAGTCGATTTTGGGGAAGAACGTTGCGGATATACATTATTTTTACGCTGTGGCAGCTTTAAGAAGGCTTCTTAGTGTGTATATATCAGTTACAAGCGGGGCTGCAGAGTTAGGTATGCGTCAGGGTGCGGAGACGATGATGGTACGAGATCTCCCGCACCTATGGCGAGTATACCAAGTATGGCAAAGTAATACGGGAATGGATGTACCAGTCATCCAAGATTTTCTGGATGAGCTGGATCCAAAACAGCCATCTGCTGGTAATATGGAGTAAGGGGGAGTATAGGCGAGGCGATGGGGAAGGAAGGTTCTGGGCTGCATAGTGTGGCCAAAAACCGCGAATATTTGACTTGAGACCGAATTAGCGCAAACAATTCCCCTATTTTGGGAGGGTGTTTTAGTAATGGATGATACTGATCCTAACAGTATATTGGACTTACAACGAGACATCGCCTTAGAGCCAGTTACCTATGAGAGAAAATCGGCATTACGCAATCTCCTAGAATTGTTCCTCTATGACATTAGTGAATTCGAAGATGAAGAGACTGATGTAAATGAATGTGGGCTGTACGAGTACGAGTATCTTGATCACTACTGGACAGAATCAGGGAGGTATGCCTATTTCATCCGGGTAAGAGGGAAATTGGCTGGCTTTGCCCTCATCAGGCAGATCTGCCAAGGGGATGGCAGTGGCTATACTTCTATGGAAGAGTTCTTTATTATGCGTAGATACAGAGGACAGAGGGTGGGTCAAACTGCTGCCTTTTCGCTATTTGAGTTGTTTCCTGGACGATGGCGAATCGCAGAACTACGGCGGGACCTACCGGCTCAGCAGTTTTGGAGAAAGATAATTCCCCGTTATACAGGGGGTACCTATAGTGAGACTGAGGACCCCCATTGGAGTGGACCGATCCAGGAGTTCTGGACGATCCCTCCAGAAGAGTCACTAGCGACTCGTTGTCGAACCGCGGCAACCATGCCTGTCTAGAGTGAAGGTGGATTGTTGGACAAATCTACCTACAAGCCCCAGGGAAGGCTCCCTCAGGGGCCCGTGGCTGACTTGCACTGCCTCCTGTCCTGGGCTATAATGAAGTAGTAACTTTCTGTAGATATTGCCTCTAGGCGGCTGGTAACGAGAGCATAGCCCCGTGCCGGTTAGCATATAGGAGTAGGGAGACAGTGGGGGAAGGACGGGTGAGCGAATTGCGGAATCAACGCAGGGTCCTTTTGGTGCTCATAGTCATTGTGATGCTGGCGGCGGGGGTTTCTAGCACGATTTTTGGTAAGGCTGGAGCCAATGAAGGCAGATTTGCAGACCTACGATCTGTTTTGGAGGTCGCTGCCTTGGTTAAGACCCAGTATGTGGAAGCAGTCAGTATGACGGAGCTATTGAGGAGTTATGTGGCGAATGGCACCATTAATGGCATGCTTAAGATCCTCGATGACCCTTATACCCGATATCTTGAGCCATATGCCTATAAACAGATGCAAGTAGACACTACTGGTATTTATGGCGGTATAGGAATTGTCGTTGGGATTCGGGATGAACAACTCACCATTGTAGCCCCCATCGAGCAGACACCAGGCTTTCATGCCGGTTTGCGGGGCGGCGAT
>JAAYSL010000135.1 GCA_012518315.1 Bacillota bacterium
CTCTTGAATGCCATTCAAGCGCTCTCCCAGCTGAGCTACATCCCCACACTGGTACCCCCAACCGGATTTGAACCGGTGCCTTCGCCGTGAAAGGGCGGTGTCCTTGGCCGCTAGACGATGGGGGCCTATTATCAGGCGCTTCTGGCGCCGACAGCATTTATAATACCAAATGACCTACTGTGTGTCAACCCCCTGCAAAAACTTCCCGTGGGGAGGTTGCTAAAAAAGCCGCATGTGAGATCCTGATTCACTTACCATAGAACTTGGACATGTGATCCTTTTGCGCTAATGCATCTGCATAGAGCTTTGCCCTTTGGATCTCTCGGTCAGTCATGGGTGCACCCCTTAGCTCGACTATGGCTTCATTTAGCTTTTCCATGTAACGCCGTAACTTTAGGTTACCAGCCAGGGGCACATTCTTCTCAACCCAATGATAATACTCAGTATAGAGTTCTGTCAACTTTCGAAACCAGGCCCAACGACGCCAAGCTTGACCCAAAAGGATTACAGCCACAAGTAAATAGACATTGAACATCAAGTCACTAGCAAAAAGGTCTCGACAACCATCAGTGAAAACGAACCTACATACTATGGCCCACAGGGTCTTGGGGATGTTCATCTTTACTCCTCCCCCATAATCTGATTCACATACCGAATAGTAGTCGCCGCGTTCCGGCCAGTCACCATGCTTAGAAACTCGCGAGCCACCCGCCATGTCTGCCAAGGACCTGGCGGCCTTCCAGCATCCACCCAGTCATCGAAAAGGCCTGGAGCACCGGTTGCTTGCCGGGCATACTCCAAACACCGATTAATATTGCCTCTTCCGGTATGGTAGGATGCCAAAGCAAACTTATGTCTGTCCCGAGGATCTGGTATCTCATCGAATTTGCTCAAAAGAAAACTCATGAACCTGATACCTGCTTTAATGCTTGCCTCAGGATCATGGGGATCACCCTCCCCCCATTCCCGCCAGGCAGCTGGCATAAACTGCATTAACCCCCTAGCCCCGTGGGAAGAGACGGCCCATGGGTTAGCTTCCGATTCAGCCAGCATTTGACGCTTGATCAGTTCCCAGTCCAGGTCATATTCTTTGACATGATGCTTAATTAACTCATCATACCGATCATGGTCGGCCCTGCCGCCGGAGAACACACTACCGCCTCCCTCATCTTCAGTTCCACTAGTAGCATATTCAAGCTTGGGGCTAGGTTAGAACAAAGCCGGTTTGGCCATAATCTATAGACTTCTGTTATGGTAATATCATCCAGGAAACTAGGGAAGTGGCATACATACTAGGAGATGAATACTGTGTAGCAGTGAGCTAGTCAAATCTAGGAGGTGACATCGTGAGCATATCTTGCCCACCGGGCTCAGTCCGGTATTTTGTCAGTCCAGGAGATACCTTTTTCAGTATTGCCAGGAGCTTTAACACCACAGTAGAAGCCATTACAGCTGCAAATCCAGGCGTAAATCCCAATGCTTTACAAGTAGGACAGCTGATCTGTGTTCCGACCACTAGGCCCCCGACAACCTGTCCGGGTCGAGTTTATACAGTAAGAAGTGGAGACACTATGTTCTCTATTGCCAGCGCCCAAGGGGTTTCGCTAGATGCTTTGCGAGCCGCCAATCCCGCAGTAGACCCCAACAGATTGTCTGTGGGACAGCTTTTATGCATACCGACAGGTCCCGCTCCAGCCCCCGGGGTCTGCCCACCCAATACAACGGCATATACGGTCAGGGCAGGTGATACTTTCTTTACACTAGCACAGCGCTTTGGTACCACAGTGGATGCCATCAGGCGAGCCAACCCCAATGTCAATCCCAATGCTCTTCAGATCGGCCAGCGGCTTTGCATTCCACGTTAAAGGGCTATCTTATCCAGCCCCCCTAATTCAATGATACTAGTCCACATAACAGACAAGGCCGGGTCTTTGAGTGCTTAGTACACACTGAGATCCGGCCTACTCTATTACCAGTCGATGAGTGTTCTTTCCTAGCTAGCGGGCTTAGAAACGTAACCTCCGAGCTGTCTCAAGAAACTCCTTTTCCAGCTCTTGGTAAACGGGATCATCCTTAGGCATCGTTCCCAGTTCAGCACCTAACTTGGCCAATCTCGTTTCCAGGAGTAGTCGTTCTTCGGAGGATAGATCTCCACTGCTCATGCCCTTGCTGGCCGCCTTTTGTCTACTTGACCTTGCTTCATATTCAGCAAATCCCCCGGTATAGGTCACCACCCGCCCGTCACCAAGTGCTATTACCTTATCACAAACATTACGGAGCAGATACCGATCATGGGAGACCAATACTAGTGTGCCATCATAGGTGATTAGAGCATGCTCTAGCGTTTCTCGGGATGGCAGATCCAAGTGATTCGTAGGTTCATCCAAAAGCAAGAGATTAAAGCTAGATAAAAGTAACTTAGCCATGGCTACTCGCTTCTTTTCCCCCACACTCAATACCCCAATGGATTTTCCTAGGTCATCGGGCCGAAAAAGCAGCTTCGCCAAAAACGTTCTTACTGTAGTGATTGCATCAGGGGTTCGATTGTCTAGCGTCTCGAGCACCTCTTCCAGGACTGTGCTATCTACATCTAGTTCCTCCATGCCCTGATCCAAGTAGCCAATGGATGCACTAGGGGAAACCCAAAGTTCCCCCTGGCTAGGATCCTCCCTTTCCAAAATCATCCTGAGTAGCGTAGTCTTGCCCGAGCCATTAGGACCAACTAAAGCAATCTTGTCACCCCGCAGGATGGAGAAATGGGCATCCCGAAAGAGAGTCTTTGCATAGTTCTTGGTCAGATTCTTGGCAAGTACCAAGCGCCTACCACTATCCAGGCTTTCAAAGCCCTGGAAAGATATGGACTTTTCCTTGCGAGGCTTGGCAACACTCGTCTCTTTCATGGCCTCCAACCGTGTTATGTGGGCCTTGGCCGTTTTGGCTAGTTTCTTGGCTTTACTCCGGTAAAAATCGTGTTGACCTGCTTCCTGGTGGCTCTTTTCAAAGCGCCGCATCTGCTGGTCTATCGCCATCTCTAGTTGGTGTATTCTTTTCTGCTCTGATTCATACTGGGCCATCTGCGAAGCAAAAGCCTTAGCCTTAGCCTCTCGGTAATCAGTATAGTTGCCTTGGTATTCGGTAGTCCCTTCCTTACCAAGTTCCATCACTCTGGTGACTACATTGTCCAAAAAGACCCTATCGTGGGATACTACTAGCACACTTCCCGGATAGCCTAATACAAACTCCTCTAGCCATTCTAGAGCGTCTATATCCAAATGATTGGTAGGCTCATCCAGTAACAGAAGATCTGGTCGGGATAACCAAGCCTTGGCTAGTGCGAGCCTTGTCTTTTGCCCCCCACTAAGGCATGATGTAGCAAGATGAGCTTCCTTTTCCGTAAAGCCAAAGCGGCTGATAGCTTCAGCCGGTGTCCCTTGGGCTAGTACACCCAGCCTCTGCTGCTCCTCATTGAGGATATCCCAGGGGCTAGATGAGCTGGATCCTGGCATTTGGGGTACATATTGACATAAAACCGGTTCCTGCAGAGGTATAATGGCCCCATCATCAGCTGTCTCCAAACCGGCAAGTATCTTGAGCAAAGTGGATTTGCCTATTCCATTCGGGCCTACTAGCCCCACCTTTTCTCCTACCTTCAACAGAAAGCTCACGTTGGTAAATATCTGGTGAAAACCGTATGATTTGGCAAGGCTATCTATCCGAAGGATTGGTTCATACATAGAAAAACCCCCTTTAATGGTTGGGGGTGAGACTCAAGGCGGCTTTTCGCCACATCTTCCTCTTCCTCGATGCGAATAACCTGCAAACAAAACAACGGTAGCCACAGCCACCGTCTGTACGTCTGGATAACCTATTATGGCCTCTTAGAAGAAGCATTGACCCACGCGAAACAGCCGACACCCTGACAATCTCACCGAACTATTAGATTGATATGATGTAGGCGAATGCGCATGGCTTACTCCTTTCACGTCCATTACTTGTTTGACTATAGTTTACCACAATTCTGCGGAAGGTCAACTGCCTTCCATCGCCCACCTAAAACAAGGATTTCTCTTCAGTGGATGGAAATAGCTATCATCTAGGAAGAAGAAAGCAAAGGAGTGTGAAATCCCTGGTCGATAGCCTATATGCCAATCCAACCTATTATGAGATCGCCTTTTCCTACCGAGATATCCCCTGGGAAGTAGAAGTCATGCAAGAGGTGATCCGTACCCATTCCCACATCCCAGTTAAGAGAGTGCTAGAATTTGGCTGCGGCAATAGCCCTCACATGGAGGAGCTACTAAAGCTCGGCTATGCATACATCGGTATTGACCTAAGCCCCGAGATGCTGCAATACTCCCTGCGAAAAGCGAAACAACTCGGGTATCAAGTTGAGCTTCATCGGCTAAACATGGTTCACTTTGTCCTGGAGGAGCCAATTGATTTCGCCTACACCATGCTAGGTTCTCTTTATGTACAAAACACCGAGGAGCTCATCTCTCATTTCGCCAGTGTCAGTAACGTCCTCAATCGAGGAGGGCTATATTTCCTAGATTGGTGTGTTGATTTTGGTTGGCTAGCTGATACCACCGATTACTGGACAGCTAAGCGAGATGGCATCACCATTGATGTTCAACATTCCACTAGGCTAATCAATTGCATCGAGCAGACTTTTGAGGAGAATATCGAGCTTGCTATCGATGACCATGGTACATCCCGCAATGTCAAGCAAAGGAGTATCAGGCGAGCCATCTACCCCCAAGAGTTTCTACTGATCAGTCAAAAGCAAGGCTTTGAATTCATCGGTTGGTGGAATGATTGGGATCTCAAGTCACCGCTAGACGGTACAGAGGAGATCATCACTAGGCCAATTTGCGTCCTGAGAAGGAGATAACAACACCGGATAAAAAAATCGCAAGAACCTAACCTCCAGATCAAAAGGTTCAGACGTGGCAGGACTCACGATGACAAAAACCCCCCATCTACCGGGATTACCGCCCCTTGCACATAGCTAGCTAGATCCGAAGCGAGAAAAAGCGCTACC
Source organism: Bacillota bacterium (assembly GCA_012518315.1). Taxonomy (GTDB): domain Bacteria; phylum Bacillota; class Limnochordia; order DTU087; family DTU087; genus JAAYSL01. Next base: position 5,042 of record JAAYSL010000135.1, read on the forward strand.
CGGGCTACCTCATCCGGCTCTCCCCAGCGACCCATGGCCAGCCTACTTTGAAAGTCATAACCAGTCTTGATCAGATCAACCTTGAACCTTTGGATAGCCATCTTCATTAAGCGTCTGGTACTTGGGGTCTTGATGGCCCCTGGGAGGATGGCATTAATCCTAAAGCCATAGGGGCCATAGTCTCGAGCCAAGCCCCGAGTTAACCCAATTACACCGGCCTTGCTTGTCCCGTAAGCCACCAAATCCTTCTTGAACGGCAGTATCGCCTCAACAGTTGACACATTGACGATGATCCCGCCTTTACGTAGGCGTCTTTTGATGAAATTCTGACACATCCAAAAAACAGACTCCAGGTTGATGGACAAAGTAGTATCCCAGAAGGGTTCATCGATCTCGAGGTAATCCTTAA
>JAAYSL010000136.1 GCA_012518315.1 Bacillota bacterium
ACCCTTGTGGGCATACCGCCGGTCAGGAATCGAAGGTTTACACCTTCTCACCTTGCCCCGAAGACTTATTTATGCTTATGATTTAAGTGTAGCACAGAGTAGTAGATTGTCAAGGGTTACTCTGCTATCAGGGTTACTCGTCATCATCTGACTCACTACCGAGCCCTAGTGGATCACCCTCAATAACTAGCACAACCTCATAGCCTTTCTTACGGGCCCGGTTATACAAAGTTGCTACAGTTCCTTCACCTATACCTAAACGCTGGGCTATGCTCTCGGTGGAGTGACCGGATTCCTTTAGGGCTACTACCTGCCTTTCTCGCCAACTGAGCTTCTCGACACCTCGGATTTCAAGACGCATATTCTTGCTCCTTACTCTGAAATCCACAAGAAAGTTATCAACAGCTGTGGATAACTCTGTGGACAAAATTTATACGGAGCTTATACATATAACATATATTTCCCCGGAGAACGCGGACATCCTGCTTCTTTAGAAAGAGGTATGAGTTCATCTACTAGCCAGTAATACTTGGCAATATAGAAAGGCAAGTCAACTCCGTCGATACCGAAAAGGATCTAGCCTCCAGGAAGCGAATCCCACTAAAGTGACTGTGGCTAGAGTCTAAGGCAGACGGTCACTGGCTTGCATTTGGAAAGGGGGCATTGGCCAAGCTTGAAGCTTGACTACTAATCAATGACAAACACTGTAGAGCGCAAACAAAGAGCATTGTTTTGCTTAGTGACGATGATTTTCTGGTTCACACTCTATATCTATGTTCCCATTCTCCCCAACTATGTGACATATCATGGTGGATCGTTGAAAATGGTGGGGCTAGTAGTGGGCTCCTATGGACTTGTGCAGATGCTGCTACGTATCCCCCTAGGCATTTGGTCGGATCGCATCGGCAAAAGGCAAGTATTCATCACGTTAGGTGTCTTCTTAGCTCTAGCTAGTAGTCTTGTGATGGGTGTTTTCCCCACTGTACCTGCTATGCTAGTGGGTAGAGCCCTATCTGGGGCTGCAGCCGCGACATGGGTTACCTTTACGGTACTCTTTTCTAGTTATTTCCCCAGTCAAGATGCACCGAAGGCCATGGGGCTGGCTATGTTTTATAATAGTGTCGGTCAGATGCTGGCCACTTCCATGGGTGGTTATATGGCGGAGCTATTCGGTTGGAAGGTGCCATTTTTGGTCGGGGCCATTGTCGGCCTTGTAGGGGTTTTACTTAGCCTGAGGATAAAGGAAACTGAATGGATAGATCGGACACCCCTTCAGGTCCCGGAGCTTTTGGCTGTCGGGCGAGAAAGGGGTCTGTTAATCGTCTCAGGGCTGGCCATTCTTACTCAATGTATGACATTTGCCACAGTGTATGGGTTCACACCCATATATGCGGAGAGTATAGGTGCTTCCCCGGGGGAGCTAAGCCTTTTAACCTTCTTCTCCACACTACCGGTGGCCATCGCGGCTTGGTCCAGCAGTACAGGCCTTGTGGCAAGATATGGCGAAAGGCAGATTGTTACCACTGGCCTTATCCTAGGTGCTTTAGCTGCGGCCATTGTGCCCTTCACTAAGACATTGCCTCAGCTATATATCACCCAAGCGATTGGTAGCCTTGGCCGGGGCATAGTGTTTCCTGTTTTAATGGGGCTTAGTATTCAGACTGTGCCAGAGCAAAAAAGGGCCACAGCTATGGGGTTCTTTCAAGCCATCTATGCTCTTGGTATGTTTGGGGGCCCAGTATTGGTGGGTATAATAGGAGATATATCGGGGCTTACCGGGGGCTTTCTGGCAACAGGCCTCATTGGACTTATCGGTGGTTGGCTGGCTTTGAGGCTGCTTCCCGGTGGCAGGCAGCAAGCTCAAAGGTATCATAGTGGCCTAGCGGGTAAACAATAAGCCTGGTCGGTATGGGAATTGTTTGTGAGGGCAGAACCTAGGTGCAATGTTCGCTATTGACAGCAGTAGCGAACACGGTATATAATATAAGCGTGGATTCTGGCGTAACTAGGGACATAAGACAGTGGCCAGCTACACCATCTGGTGTGTGGTTAAGCCTATCTAACGGGAGGTTGAGACCATGGTTCAGCAACTAACAGATGCTACGTTTGAGGCGGATGTTTTGGAGAAAAACGGAGTCGTCCTAGTGGACTTTTGGGCCCCTTGGTGTGGGCCATGCCGCATGGTAGGGCCGATCATTGAGGATTTGGCCGAGGAATACGCCGGTCGAGCCACCATCGCCAAGTTGAATGTTGATGATAATCAGCGGACTGCAGCACAATATGGGATCATGAGTATTCCCACTATGCTAGTTTTCAAAGATGGGAAGGCAGTGGATAAGATCGTGGGAGCAGCACCGAAGCAGACCATTGCTGCTAAGCTAGATAAATACCTGTGATCCACGGGAGGGATCTCTGGTAATTCTAGGATCTAGTTGTGTCGGAGTGGGGACTAAGTGTAGGTAGTTATCTTTCACCAGGAAGTCCTGTGGTATTTTGTTTATCCAAATAGTCTTGGGGAAAAGGCGGGGTAACCCGCCTTTTCTGCAACATTCTCGTTGCCAATACATAGGATAGGATTACCGAAAAAAGCCTTAAGTGGGTGCCCCATAGAAGGGCAAGTTAGAAGGTCAAGGAGGAAGTGTGGGAATGAGACAGGCTGGGCGGATTAAGCAAGTGTTTCCCGGAGGCAATACAGGATTGGGATTTCACTCTTTTTTCAACTACATAGCTGGTCCAGATATCGAACAAGTACATGTAATCAAAGGTGGGCCGGGTACCGGCAAGTCAACTCTGATGCGAACGATCGCTGCAGCAGTGGTGGATCGGGGCTATGCTGTCGAGCTTCATCATTGTGCATCGGATAACAACTCATTGGACGGGCTGGTGATTCCTGCTTTAAAGGTAGCCTTCATCGATGGCATGAAGCCACATCTATATGACCCGGAGTTTCCGGGAGCACGAGGCGAAGTCCTTAACCTGGGCCAGTACTGGAACTCAGTCGGCATTCGAGTACATGCCCAGGCGATCATGGCCGCTGCACTTGAGGGGGGCCGGTTATTTCAAAGTGCCTATCGTTATCTTGGAGCGGCACGGCAGATCCATGAGAACTGGGAAAACAAGATCAGTAGTATGCAAGACTGGGGCTGGGTCAATCAAGAATCACACAAGCTTATAAAAGATGTCCTGGTCAATCGCCAAGTCACGGCCCAGCCAGGCAAGGAAAGACATCTGTTTGCTTCGGCTTTCACTCCCGAAGGGCCCAAATCCTATGCAGCAACCCTCACCGGACCGGCTAGCCGTGGAGTTATTATCAAAGGACAGCCGGGAACAGGCAAGTCCACTTTGCTTGGTAAAATCGCTGCTTATGCCAGGGAGCTGGGCTACTATGTTGAGCTTTACCATAGCCCTCTAAGTCCGGCCAAACTGCAGCATATCTTCATACCCGAACTAGATATTATCTTTGCCACCAGTACCGAACTATTTCCCTATACTCCAGACAGGGGATACCCTACGATTAACCTGGATTATGGTCTAAATCGAGACAAGATGAACAACTATCGAACAGAACTAGAAACTGATCGCCAAACTTTCCTTCAGCTCCTAAACACTGGTATCGGGCTGATCAAGAGAGCAAGAGAAGCTCATATGGAAGTAGAGGAGTTCTATGTGGCGAACATGGACTTCCCTGCGCTAGACAACCTGCGAGAAAGTCTCCTGGAGCAAATCCTGGAGAGGGCGAATACTTAGTATTTGAAGCGAAGATTTGCTTACTCCTTGATCGCGCCAAAAGTGAGCCCGGCGATGAGATGATTACGTACCAAAAGGGCAAATACAACCACGGGAATAACGGTCAATGTAGCGGCGGCGGACATTTCACCCCACATGACACCTTGGAATGTTAGAAACTGGGTGACAATGGTGGGTAGAGTCCGTGCATTAGTCGTTGTCAAGAAGAGAGAGAAGGTGAACTCATTCCATGACTGGATCAGGCAAAGAATGGCGGTGGCCGCGAGACCATTGGCACTAAGTGGGACAACAAATCGCAAGAACACCCCAAATTGAGAGCATCCGTCAATCATTGCCGCCTCATCAATCTCCATGGGAACCTCATCCATAAATCCCCTCAGCATCCAAACAGCAAAGGGAATGTTGAAGGAAAGATAGCTTATAATCAGTGCCAATCTAGTGTCGAGAAGGCCAAGGAATCTGCCGATCATGAAATAGGGGATAACAACCGCAATAGCAGGAGCCATCCTGATGGATAGGATCCAGAAGGCTACGTCTTGCCTTTTCTTGAAACGGAATCTGGATAAGCCATAGGCCGCCGGTGCTGCGATGACTAGCGACAAGACCACACTGCCAATGGCGATGACCAGGCTGTTTTGAAAGTACTGCCCGAAGATGCCCCGGGCGAACAGATCTCGATAATTCTCTAAAGTAGGGATGAAGAATACCCTGGGGGGTATGGCAAAGGTCTGGAGCCTAGTCTTAAATGACATCAAGACCATCCAGACAAAAGGTACCAGGAAGAAAAACACAATGAAAAGCGAGCCGAAAATGTTAATCAGTCTCTCTCTGTAGGATGGTGCCACCTTCACATCACCCCTTCTCCAGTTTCCTGCTCACCAAGTAGCCGAATGAATACCCGGCTAAAAAGCATGATTACAATTAGCAATACCACGGCCATAGCCGAGGCTAATCCTACCATCCCACTTTGATAAAAGCCTGTGCGATAGACATGCATCGATAATAGCTCAGTTGCATCCGCGGGGCCACCTCCGGTGAGGGAGAAGACCACATCAAACATTTTCAGTGCATCCATGGTTCGCAATATAAGCACAATCAAGATGATTGGACGCAACAATGGTAGGAACACATATCTTATCATTTGCCAGGAATCAGCTCCATCCACCAGGGCTGCCTCAATAGGGCTTCTTGGTATAGCGCTAAGGCCTGCCAAAAGAACTAAGGCCACAAAGGGAGTCCACTGCCATATGTCTACCAAGATAACCGATGGTAAAGCCATATTGTAGCTATACCAGTTGGGGGTAATATGGGCAATTTTGCCAAGTACATAATTGACAATGCCGTAACTGGGGTTAAAGTATAACCTCCAGATAAGACCGGCAATTGATGGGGTTACTGTCATGGGTATAATCAAGCACGCTATGAGAAAACTTCGCATGGCCAGAGAGGGACGAGAAAGGAACCAAGCTATGGCAAAACCCAGAATAAATTCAATGCCTACTGTACTTAGGGTGTAAACAATCGTGACACGGATAGAATGTAGGAATTGGCGATTGGTAAATGCACTGGTATAGTTCCTTATGCCAACCCATATTCGCTCAGCCCAAGGATAGCCAAGCTCCCAGTAGTTCAAGCTGGTAATGGCCAAGAAAACCGTAGGGATAATTGTAATCAGAAACAGCACTACTAGACACGGCCCGATCCAGAGATATGCTTTAGGTAGTTCTTTCAATATGCGGTTCAAGGTATTCACCACCAGATGCAAGATGGGCAGGAGGCGCAAGGGCGCCCCCTTCCCATAGTTTTTTTGTGAAACCACGTTCCTACATCAAAGTCTCTAACTAAGAGCTATTTCTTATAGTATCCCTTCGTCTCCATGAGCTCCCTAATCTCTTTGGCAGCCTGCTCACAGGCAGCTTGGGGAGTTGACTGTCCAGTCAAGGCCAGTGAACCCTGAAGACCAATGATCTCCCCGATCTTAGGCCACTCCGGTATCCTAGGTCTCCAGTCAATATCCCTTTGGACTAGGCTATCTGCTAGCTCCAGTGAGTCCAGAATTTCAGGATAGTAGGGGTATTCCTCTATGAACTCAGGCGCGGTCAAGACTGATGTCCTGGTGACAACTCCACCTTTTTGCACATATTCTGCCGATTTGGCTTTGCTGGTCATAAACATGATGAAAGCCCAGGCTGCATCCTTATTCTTTGATTTGGAGGATAATGCTAGGTTCCAGCCGGCCACAGCCGCATAAGCGCCCTCAGGACCTTCCAGGGGTGGCATATAGCCTACTTGACCTGCCACCGCGGATTTTTCCGCATTTTCGATCCAAGGTGCCAGGGCAGTGGCGTCAAACCACATGGCCGACTTGCCCTGCATGAAAGAAGTTGTTGCCTCTTCATGGGAGAAGTTCTCGATTCCTTTGGGCGCGTAGGCCATTAGTTTACAGTAGTACTCCAATGACTTGACACTTTCCGGTGAGTTGATGGCTGGTTCGTAGGTACCGGGCTGGAAGACATAACCGCCAAAAGGATAGAGGAATTGGAACCAGGCATAGTCAATATGATGTCCCCTACGGCCCCTCATGGAGATGCCGTATAGATCTGGTTCTTTGCCGGTGAAAAACTCAGCGGCTACAAGCAAGTCGTCATATGTCTGGATCTTAGAGGGATCATATCCATACTTCTCAAATAAATCCTTTCGATAAGCGATAAACGCTGACTCACCGGCAGATGGAATGCCATACACCTGATCTTTGTATACACCCAGTCCACTTCTGTATGCCGAGACAATATCTTCATAGTCAAACCAAGCAGGTGCAGCCTCAGGATCCGCTAGGTATGAATCTAGCGGATCGATAACACGCTTGGCTGCATATTCACCGATCCAACATACATCCATCATGAGCACATCGTAGCGTCCTGTCCCCGCGGCGTGCTCTGTCAGGGATTTGTCATGTAGATAGATCTCCTCCATGACATCCCATTTCACTTTGATTCCAGTAAGGGCCTCAAACTCGTCAGCCATCTTTTGAAAAGCCTCTGTAGACGGATGGGTAGCCATGGCGATAGTGATTTCAGCGCCACTATTTTTTGCTTTGACAGCCTCTGCCCAAGACTCAAGTGTGCCTGCGCTAGCAACCCCCACCATAAGTAATAGAAGCACACTCACCAATGTCAGCGTGATCCAGTGTTTTCTCATTAGAATTGTCTCCTTTCGTTAAGAAGGCTCTGATGATCCCACTTTACTAGTCGTCGGTCAAATCAGAAGGATGAACCAATAGCAGGCCTTCATCACCTCCTTTCACGTGAGGCACATTCCAGCTCCGGTATACTATCTAAGGTGCTTACATCTAGCACTCAGGAATAGCTCGGTGTAGACTACACTAATACAATAGTTCTGGCAAATACGACAATAACCTGCCAATAGGCCAACAAGATTGGCAATTCATCACATCTTTATCTACTATCTCTACCCAGGTGGTTATATCGGATAGATTATCTGAGTGACTCTGCTTCACTGATGATTTGCTCTGGCCTCGAAGAAAGTGCTTGCACAATTAGATCGCCAGTGA
>JAAYSL010000137.1 GCA_012518315.1 Bacillota bacterium
ACCAATTATCCTGACCACTAAAAGCGACACTGGGAGCCGTTCACCCCCCAGGTCTGTAACCCATTTTGCTCAAAGCCGAATTTCACCACTTGGCCACCTGCCCCTTCTAGCCTTGCGGCAATGATATGTTTTTGGTCAAAGGGGCAGTAAACTAAAAGGTAACCCCCACCTCCGGCCCCTAAGATCTTCCCTCCTAGGGCTCCATGCTTTCTAGCTATCTCGTACAATAGATCGATGCCTTCATTGGTGATCTGCTTAGCTAACCGCTTCTTGTTTTCCCAAGCGTCATGCAAAAGGATGCCAAAATCATTTAGTCGGCCCTGTAAAAGGGCGTTCTTCATATCAAAAGTGATCTGTTTGAGCTCATCAAGGGCTGTCACCGAAGTGGCTTGCTTTTCCACATAGCCTTGAACCTGTGTTTCAATGATGCGGGCAGATAGCCGGGTCTTACCGGTATAGCAAAGCAGGAGGTGGTATTCCAGCTCATTGAGGATGATGGGTGAAATCCGCAGCGGGTTGACTACGGTATGGTCTTTATGAAACTCAATGAAGTTGAAACCTCCAAAGGTAGCAGCATACTGATCTTGTTTGCCCCCCTTGATCCCCAGAACTTCCCGCTCAATCTTGTAAGATAGCTGGGCAATGTCGTAGTTGGTCCAAGGCTTTTGCAGCCATTGACGCATCAAACCCACAATAGTGACAGTCATGGTGGAGGAAGAGCCAAGGCCACTACCTGGTGGGGCGTCACTGTGCAGAAAGAGATCAAAACCAGTCTCATTGGCACCGGAGATGGTATTGATCACGGCTTTTACTAGGTCTAATTCACCATCATAGACCAATTGGTGATCGACGTCATACTTGGCCACAACATCGAAATCCAAAGACTCCACATGGATGATGGGCTGATCTTGCGGGATCAGTGACGCATAACTGTACTTATCTATGGTAGTAGATAGCACGACTCCACCCTTTTCTTCGGGATATGGTGATACATCGGTACCACCACCGCAAAAACTGACGCGTAAAGGTGCTTTACTGCGGATGATCATGGTATTTCTCCTTCCCAGGCTTGTGAAGGGAGTTCATTCTCCCAACCTGCTCAAATAGACATCAGCTGCCAGGTAACCGGTAGGGGTGCCTATATCGATGAAGGGTTCTTTGGCAACATGACCATAGAGACTAGGTAAATAGGGGAAGACGTCGTTCTCGAGAGAACAGGGCCGCTTTTTGGGAATAAACGTGGCGATCCTTCGGGAGATGGCGTAGATACCCATACTAACCAGCTGGGCGCCGGACTCCTTTTCTCGAAAAGAAGTGATACGGCCATCGGCGGCCAGCTCAATGCCGCCTACGGCACTGCTATCTTCAGAAGTAGTTACTGCCAAGGTGGCTATGGCCCCATTGTGATGATGGGCCTCCCAAAGAGGCCCAAGTGGCAGGGTGGTAAAGGTGTCACCATTAATCACCAAGAATTCCTCGGGAAGCAGCTCCATCGCCTTGGCCAAGGCACCTGCAGTACCCAAGGGTGTGTTTTCCCAGCTATAGCTCACCACTAGCCCAAGGTGAGAACCATCACCGATGTAATCTACGATTTGTTGCCCTTTGTACCCCACACACAAGAGGACAGATCCAACTTCATTTGTGTGCAGCCACTCAAGTTGATGGGTAAGAAAAGGTTTACCGGCCACCACTGCCATGGCTTTTGGCCGATCAGATACTACAGACTTCAGCCGGGTTCCTAGACCGCCAACTAGGATCACCGCTGGTGGAAGCCGGACTATCAAAGGAATCACTACCTCTCCAGGTGAGCGCTTCATATCCATTGGCATAGTATGTGATCTAGTACTTGGGGGTGAATGGCGAAGGTCTGGTTCCTAGTTCCTAAGAGAGGCGAATTTCATATATTGTAGTGTCTAGTTTGAATGGGCGGATGGTCGTTGTGTTCACTTGCTTAGGCAGCATCTAGAGAGTCTGACCCAGGCAGGTATGATGGGGAGGATGAGGCAGTGCAAATCGGTGTTGACGCCAGAGCTGCTCTTTTGTATCGGGGTTCCGGTATTGGTACTTATACTTACCAATTGATTCGGGGGCTTTTAGCCATCGACCCTTTGAATGACTACCAATTGGTTTATCCGCCGGCCCAATGGGTTAAAGTCCGTGATGGTTTTCAGATAGCTGAGGGAGAGAAGAAAAACCGGAATTTTTGGCAAGAGGTACAAGAATCACCGGATCTTAAGGCAGTTGATCTAGATATCTACCATATTCCCCAGAACGGCATAGGCTTGCCATCTTGTAGGCCAAGGACGAGAGTAGTGGTTACGATTCATGATTTGATCCCCTTTGTCCTACCCCAAACCTGTAGTAAAGCTTACCTTAAGGTTGCCCTTCGGGAACTGCCTCGGATAGTGGATGTCGCCGATTATATCATAGCGGTATCCTTGAATACCAAGCGAGATCTTGTCCGCATTCTCGGTGTACCAGAAGAGAAGATTGCTGTCATCTACGAAGCGGCCGAACCAATGTATAAACCAATGTGTCGGGCAAAGGCCCAGGCTCATGTGAAGGAAAAGTGGGGCATAGCCGCCCCCTATATCCTCAATGTGGGTGGGTTTAGTCGACGGAAAAACCTAGTTGGGCTACTCAGGGCCTTTCAGCGGATCTTGACAAAGCTCCCGGATGGCTGTCAGTTAGTTCTGGTAGGAGGTCCCGGTGGCGGGTCATATGAAGAGCTTGGGCTCTTGGCCCAGAACTTGGGCCTGGAAGGGCGGGTAAGCTTCCCTGGCTTTGTACCGATTGAGAGTATGCCCTGTTTATACAATGGCGCGGAGCTGTTTGTCTATCCATCACTATACGAAGGTTTCGGGTTACCGCCTTTGGAGGCCATGGCCTGTGGGGTGCCGGTGGTGGCTGCCTGCTCATCATCCATACCGGAGGTAGTGGGGGCTGGAGGTCTTCTCTATAATCCCTATGATGAAGACGAACTCTCGGAGGTGCTCCTTCGGACCATGCTCGATGAGACACTCAGGGAAGAGTTAGCCAGGCGAGGACACCAGCAGCAGGCTCAGTTTTCCTGGGCAAAGGCAGCTACCGAGACCTGGATGGTATACCAAGCATTGGCTTAAACAGAGAAAGTGGGGTTTTGGGGGTAATGGCAAGGCATCCCGAATGGGCCACACTGCCAATAGCTAAGATGCTGGCAGAATACGGGCTCAATTCGCATCACCAAGAGGAGGTATCCTCATGTCTGAAAGTGGAGACAGACCAGGGCATATTTCGATTGAAGTGTTTTGCTTATCCAGCTTTGGAGTTCCCATTTGTCTTTGCATTGGCCCAATACCTCGTCGATCGACAATTTCCATATCCCGAGAAGATACAACCTACGACTCAAGGTCAGCCGGGGATAGTCGAGGGAGGAAGGTTCTTTTACTTGGCTACTTGGCAGGAAGGAATAGTAGGTTTTGAGCTAGATCCAAAAACTCTGCAAGAAGTGGGTAGTCTCTTAGGTAGGTTGCATTACCATAGCCAAGGTTTTGTGCCCACTCACCCTGTGCATCCGGCTCGTAGTCAATGGGGGGCATGGCCTGGCAAACTAACAGATCGGTATCATGATCTTGAGAAGTTTGCTAGCTTAGCCAAGGTCGGAACCACTACCTTTGATCGACTTTTTGCAGACGAGGCTCCTTCTTTCTTGGTTACCGCAAAGGGGGCATTGCAGAGGCTCGAAGGGCTCTTGGCATCATATGCAAAGATCGTCAATCAGGATCACAAGGCAAACCATGTTTGTCACCGGGACTTCATCCCTCACAATCTTGTCAAGAGGCCAAATGGAGATTTGGTACTAATTGATTTTGATAATGCAGCTTACGCGGAAAGGCTCGATGACCTAGCCAAAATGCTCCGCTATTTTTCCCAGTGGCGGCTGGGCAAGGCCAAAGATTTGCTCGCAGGGTATGAAAGGTGGTTTCCCTTAAGTACGGAGGAAATCCAACTAGTGCAGGCATTCCTGAGATTTCCCATGGAATACTGGCAGCTGGGGCGGTTTGCTTATGAGCGGGGGTATGCCCGTCATCGTGCTCTTAGAAGGTGGATCGCGGCTAGCCGCGACAAAGAAGCATTTCTAGTCTATCTAGAGAGGGTGATGAGTTAGCTATGGAGTTTCAGGTAGATGCCCAGGGCAAGTGGCAGGAGGTTGAAGCGGCCAAAGAGCTACTCGGTGAAGTGGAAAACCAATATGATCTAGAGGTTAGGCGCTTTGTTCAAGATGCTCCAATCTATGTACTTGAGACATCTTCTGGGAGGAAGGCGCTTAAGGCATCAAATCTTTCCCAGTTTGAGTTGGAGTATATCACCCATTCTTTGGCTGATCTTGACAAACAGGGACTCAAGTCTGTAGTAGTACCCTTGGAGGCTAGTGATGGCTCCCGGTTTTTCCGCTGGGGAGATTCTCACTATCTACTCATGGACTGGGTGAAAGGCCGACACTGTGATTACCTCATCGAGAGTGATGCCTTAATGGTAGCCAAGGCCTTAGCTCGGCTCCATAGCGCTTCGGGGAATATCAGACTTGATCCGGTGCCAGATACCCGCTGGCTTTTGGGTGTTTGGCCACTGCATTTCTCCCGTAGACTAGATCAGCTAAAATCCTTTGCCCGCCTGGCTCGCAAGAGGTCGGTTCCCCACTCCTTTGATCGTCTTTACTTGCGGGATTTTGATCGGTATTACCGGGAGGCGGTGGGTGGTTTGGAGAAACTATCCGATTCTGATTACACGGAGCTCTGTCAGGATTTGTCCCTCCGAGCCTTTTGTCATCGAGATCTAGCTTATCACAATATTCTGGTGGATGACGGCGGGCCCCGGTTTCTTGATTTTGATTACAGTCTGGTGGACTTGGGGTTGCATGATTTGGCCGATCTGCTCCTGCGCAACCTGGTGTTAATGGGCTGGAAATGGGAGAGGGCTTCCCATATCCTTGATGCATATGGCTCGGTCATTCCTCTAGATCACAGGGCTTACTCTGTACTAGAGGCTTTCCTGCAATTCCCTCATGAATACTGGCAGATTGGACTTCAGTACTACTATGAGAAACAGCATTGGTCTGAGGAATATTTCCTGGCTAGGTACAACCGTAAGCTGAAGTCCCCCGACTTGAGGCAACGCTTCCTCAACACCTTCGCCAAGGCTTTCGCATAGGATAAAGGGACCATCGGGATAGAGTCAACCCCTGTATCGCAATAGCCGCCCACTGCAATTGAGGGGGACTAGGACCTGGAGTGAGGAGGAAATCGCCAATGGCGTATGCCGTAGTAATGGCGGGGGGCAATGGTACCCGTTTATGGCCCCGGGTGAGGAAGAAAACCCCTAAACATCTAATGGTTTATGATGATAAGACTCTACTAGAAAAGGCTCTAGAACGGGCCAATGCCTTAGTAGGATGGGATAATGTCTTTGTCACAACCAATGCAGACTTGCAAGATACGATTACCAGTAGTATCACACCCTTTTTAGCCCACAATGTCTACACGGAACCGGCGGTGAGAGATACGGGCCCCGCCATTGGTCTCATGGCTGCCAGGATAGCAGCCACACAGCCAGAGGCGGTGATCGCTTTCTTACCAGCGGATCACGTCATCTTGGATGACATGGAGTTCAACAAGGTACTCAAGGTAGCCCTAAAAGCCGGTGAGACTGTCGATGGCTTAGTTGTCATTGGTATTACTGCCAATGAACCGAGAACCTGCTATGGGTATATTAGGCGAGGCAAGCCGCTTTATGTAGAAGATGGTCAGCCAGTGTATAAGGTGGAGCGGTTTCGGGAGAAACCTGAGGTCGATAAGGCTGAGAGATATCTTCGACAAGGAGACTATCTGTGGAATAGTGGCATAGTGGTGGGCCGAGCCGAGATGATTCTCAAGCTGCTCAAAGAGTATAATCCCAAGCTAAGACCAGGACTTGAGCAAATATCAGCGAGCATAGGCCGACCAGAGGAACCGGAAATAGTGCAACAGGTCTACTCCAGCTTTGAACGGATCTCCTTTGACTATGCCGTTCTGGAAAGAGCGAGCAAAATCTATATGGTGGTAGGTAGTTTCGGTTGGGAGGATATCGGCAGTTGGAGCTCTTTGGCGAGAGTCTCTGCTCGGGATACCGTGGGCAACGTCTTCTCTGGGCGAGCGGTAAGTATAGACACGAGTAATTGTCTAGTCTCCACCCCTGGGAAGCTAGCGGCCATCATTGGGGTAAATGACCTGATCGTCATCGATACGGAAGATGTGCTTTTTATTTGTAAGAAAGACCGGGATCAGGAGGTTAAGGCACTCCTAAGGCGGCTGGGGCAGGCAGGTTGGGAGGAATACCTCTAGTGGAGGTATGGATGTGGATGTTCGCTTTGGTTTCGAGGGCTGGCGGGGTATCATCGGCGCTCTCTAGGGCGGATCCGATTATGAACGTCGATACCATGCACGGTGTCGGCGTAGGTTATCTAGATGCACTACTGGATGAGTGTGGGGCTGGGGTAATTAGGATCAGGCATGAGCTTGACCTAGGCTTTGGGGGTACAAACCCTGAGCCCGTTGCTCAGAATCTACAACCCCTCAAGGTGGCAGTAAGGGAGCATTAAGCAGACTTGGAGCTTCTGAGGCCAAATCTGAGACTGTATTAGACGAGATAATCAAGGAGGGTAGCCAGTGGATTCAACAAGCATCTTTCTTGCGGCAAAATAGGAGTTTCCTCCCATAGCCGCCTGCTCCTAAAGTACATAGTCATATATTAGCTTTGTGGTTGGTGAAGCCCACAAGTTGGCTTGTACCACTGCAAAGGCTCATCCCACATCCCTCCCTTCTGGGGAGCGGCCCCAATACCACACCTGCGGCTAATAGGTGAGAATACGTAGATGGGGCTGCCCCCTTTTTTTTATGTGCTAAAACCCAATTCGGAGCGAATTGGGTGGCAGAAGCAAGGCTGGGCCTTTCTTTAATCAACGCTGATTAGACCATAGCGGATAGCCCACAAGGCAACCTTGGTGCGGTTGCGGGAACCCATCTTGCGGTAGATGTTGGTAATGTGGTTCTTAACAGTATGCTTACTAATGAAGAGAGATTTGGCAATCTCGTCATTGGCTAAGCCCTTGGCGATCAATTGTAGGACTTCCTTTTCTCGGGGCGTCAACTTGCCGAAACGGGGGCTTTCGTTAGACACGTTTTCCACCTCCATTGTACCAGGTTCGGTGGTAAAGAGATCTGTTGCCGTCATAAGAGTTATAGTTAATCCTATGAGTCGAAGCCCGCAAGAGAAATAGGAGTCTGTTCCGGTTTTTCGTCATCTTGCCTATAGGTTACAGATTCCCCATCTGTCGCATAGGATGAGAATAGTGGGGATTAAGGGAAGGTGAGCAATGTGGGTAGGGATCAGACGGAATTGTGGGCGGCTTTGGACAAGTGGTCCATATCACCGGAGGATGTTAGCCCTTACAAGGATGTCTATCGGGTGGAGGCTCTTGAAGGTCTTTATTGCCTGAAGGAGATTGACAAGAAGCCAAGGCGAGTTCTGGCACTGGCGGGCGTGTTTGAACACTTGTTGGACAGAGCCTTTACAAAGACTGCCAAAGCTTACCGAACCAAGGAAGGTAGTATCATCGGTAAGACCTCTTCTGGCCATAGCTTTATCCTGACTGACTGGCTTGTCGGGCGGAAACCCCGCTTTGGTAGCTCCAATGCAGATCTCATCGGAGCGACAACGACCTTGGCCCTCTTTCATCAGGCTTCGGTGGGTTTTACTCCCCCCAGTGGCGGGAGACTACGCAATCGCCTAAACCGATGGCCCTCCCGCTTTAGCTCTCGCCTACGGCAAGTGGTTGAGCTTAGGGATATGCTAGAGCATAAGCCCTTCTTAGACAATTTCGATCGTGCCTTTATGGAGTACTACCCCTGGATACTGGACCGAGCCCAGGATGGATGGTGTATACTTGCTACCTCCCAATATGATCAGTTAGTGGAAGAGGTGCGAGAATCCCGCTCTTTTTGCCATGGTGATGTGGCAGAGCGAAACTTTGTAGTTACTACCACCGGAGAGTACTGCCTTATTGATCTGGATCTAGTGCGTCGAGATCTGCGTGTTGCGGATCTCTATAAGCTCTTTCGGGATGTGATGAAAAAGCGCGATTGGGATTTCCAGGCAGGTAAACTCATCTTAGATAGCTACTCTGCGGTAGCCCCTTTAACTCCGGAGGAAATCACTGTGCTCTATGCTTTGCTCTCTTATCCGCATAAGATTATTCATTTGCTCCTAAGATACTACATCAAGCGGGAAGGTAGGAGCTATGGCTGGTCCACCCGCAAGTTTATTGAAAAGTTACGAGAGCTAGGAGAACGCCGACATATGATCGACCAATTTCTGGAGAGCTTCCGGAAAGAGTATGACGTTCGGTAGGGAGACCTATAGTGGTTGACTAATTGGCACCTGCTATCTGTTTTCTCCTGTTCTCTCCATGATCCAAGCAGCGGCACCAAGCAGATCATTTGCTACATAGTCCGGGAAGACACCTTCCAGTGATGTCTGATGCTCATGTTGTTTCCCATAGCCGGTGCGGACAAGTATGGTGTGTGTAGTGGCATTACTTCCGGCGGCAATATCTGATAGCTTATCACCGATGGTGTAGGAACGAGATAGATCCAACGCGAGATCTGCAGCCGCCGCCAGTAGCATACCGGGCCTCGGTTTTCGGCATTGGCATTGGCCGAGATAAGGAGGGTGGCCGACATAAGGGTGGTGGGGGCAATAGTAAATACCCGCCAATGAGATCCCCAACTGAGCCAGTAGTCCCCGTAAATGATCGTGGATCCGATGGAGCTGGTTTTCAGTGAGATAGCTCCTGGCGATCCCTGCTTGGTTAGTGATTACAACCAAAGGAAAATGCCGCTGTAAAATGCGCAAGGCCGGTATGGCCCCGGGGATAAGCTGTACTTCTGCTGGATCCTTTAGATAGTCTACCTCTTCTATAATGGTTCCGTCCCGATCAAGGAATATGGCAGCCATTCGTTGCCGCTGATACACAAGCCTCACCTCTCTATCTTCCCATCTATGATATGCAGTTATCTGAGGGTTGTTTTTGACATCCTCACCGCCTGTTCGCTGACGTTCACAAGCTGGGCCAGGCTTCTTGCCTAATCTTCTGTAACGAAATAGAAACAAAGGCGCGCCGCAAACGAGGGTTCCCGAAACACAGGTTTGATCTATCCACATTCTGTGGATAACTTGTGGATAACTTTGTGTAGAATCCGGGGATGGCGTGTGGATATACCTGCGAGTCTGATTGTGTTGAAGGAACTGGGTCACTGGACAGGGAATAGCAATGTACCTTTAACAGAAGGCGATACCCTAATTCAGGCTGTGCTGGATTTGTTCAAGGTACGGTTGTGCATACATGCAAGATCCCAGGCTACCACCCTATGATACTAGCTATGGAGGTGTGAAAACTTGTTTGACATACTTATACGAAATGCCAAAATCGTGGATGGTACTGGCAGTCCTTGGTTTTACGGAGATATTGCAGTGTCGGGGGAAAGGATAACCGATATTGCCCCACATATTTCAGGAGATGCTCGCCATGTTATCGACGCCAATGGGCAAGTTGCAAGTCCTGGCTTTATTGATATGCATTGCCATGATGATACGATTCAATTGGTTGATGAGGCAATGGTCGCTAAGGTATTTCAGGGTGTTACTACAGTTGTCACTGGCAATTGTGGTTTCTCAACTTTTCCCATGGTTCCAGACAAAGCGGATCTTGCTCTAGCCCATCTTGCTTCTGTCAGTGGTGATATAACCAAAGATGTGCTCGACACGTCATTTGACGCTTACCGGAACCGAATATCGCGGAACGGTAGTCTTACCAATGTGGCGGGGCTGGTGGGATTTGGCTCTATTAGAACTGCTGTCATGGGTTTTGATAAGCGCAAGCCAACTGCCAGTGAGCTTCAGGCAATGGAAAACCTGATCAAAGAATCAATGCAACAGGGAGCGCTTGGATTTACCTTAGGCCTACTGTACGTTCCGGATTCCTATGCAGATACTGAAGAGCTTGTTGCTTTATGCAAGGCAGCTGCATCTATGGGTGGGATCGTTGCTTGTCATGTCCGAACATATGAGACTCATCTTATAGAGTCGGTCAAGGAGTTTCTCGAGATATTGGCTTGCTCAGGGGCTAGAGGCCAGCTATCACACCTACAGGCCGGGGGAAAGAATAATTGGGGTAAAGTAAACGATGTCTTGGAGCTGATGGCTGAGGCGAGGGCAAAAGGTACTGATATCACCTGTGATATGTATCCATATATAGCCGGTAGCACTTCTCTGAGCACTCTATTTCCTCCATGGACACAAGAGAAGGGTGGTGTTAAGCGACTAACTGAGCTCCTAGAAGACCCTACAATTCGTGAAAGGATACATCAGGAGACAGTGTATGGGGGTACAGGGAACCAGTGGGAAACAAAGGTGCCACTCATCGGTTGGGATAGAATTGTAGTCGCCTCTGTTGTAAATGAAGATCTTAAGGCATTTGAGGGCAAGAGTTTAGGTGAGCTCGGAAGGGAACGGGGTAGGGAACCGTTTGATGTCCTTGCGGATTTGGTTTGCTTAGATGAAGGGCGTTCAACGAGTATCATGTTTTCCTTTGACCCCAAGGACATTGAGACCACCTATAAATCTCCCTTGCACATGGTGTGTTCAGACGGCATGTGGACTCCCCAAGGTAAGCCACACCCAAGGCACTTTGGAGCCTTTGCTAAGGTGATTCGTATGTTTGTCCAAGAGAGCCCCATTCTGATGTTGGAAGATGCAATAAGGAAAATGACATCCATGCCTGCACAGCGCCTTGGGCTTATGGATATCGGTTTACTTAGAGCCGGTATGCGGGCAGATATCGTCGTATTTGAACCGGAAAGTGTAAAGGACAACGCAACTTTCGCTGAACCTAGGCAACTGTCGGAGGGCTTCTCCCATGTGATGGTCAATGGCAAGCTGGTTTTGCAAGATGGAGAATTAACCGAGGAAAGGCCGGGGAGAGCTCTAACTCGCGCTATCCGCCGCTAGCGGTTGACGTTACCGATGAGTTGGGGTAAAATAAAGACACTGCAATAATCCAATGCATGGCAATGCATCAGGGTGAAAGTGGCATAGATACGCCCCCGTAGCTCAGGGGATAGAGCAGCAGTTTCCTAAACTGTTAGTCGCAGGTTCGATTCCTGCCGGGGGCGCCAATGAAGGTGTCATGTCTGACCAGATCAGATGTGGCACTTTTTTTGTTGATGTTGCACTGTGAGCTACTGGGAGGAAAGGGTTTAGACAGGTAGAAGAAATCAAGTAGTGCAAGGATTCCAGAAGCATTCTTGTAGGCTACAGAACACCGCTGGTTGGGAACGGGCCGCCTTTCTCCCTTGGGGGCAGGACAGCTGCTGGAGGCCATTCGTGCCATAAGTGATGAGTTCCTGCGTCTTAGCCGAAAGCTTTACGGATAGACCCAATCTCAAGAGTGAAGAGTGTGATTAGATGTCTAGCGAGACCAATACCTACCATGATAGCTTGCATAGGGATGTTGAACAAGGGCTAAGAGGCTTGATCGCGTATAGGGGAATCTGGGATGATGCGGTTTTGCGGTCTTTTCGCTCACTAGTGACTGAGCTTCGAACAGTGCCAGTGGTAAAGGACAGTGTCAATGATTCCGCTAGTAGTGAGTCTGCTTTGTCGGCTTTCGGAGATAGGGTGGCGATGGCTTACTTTAACTTTCTGTCTGAGCTGCTAAGCAGTAGTACAGCTAAACCTTCTGTAGATATAGGCACTCTCTGGCAGGAGCATCTCCTAGATGTGATCCTATTCTGCCCAAGCTTGGTGATGGAGGCTTTATGCCGGGAAGGCGAACCGCAGGGGGGTGTCTATGACGAGGCGATAGAGCACGATCTTAAACTGTTATCTCAGCTTTTTTGGGCCTTTGAAAATGGGCTTGGACAGCTCATATTGGACACCATCGGGGATGCTCCCGTACCAGAGAGCGGCCTTTTGGAGAGACTGCATGGGGGCCTGAACCTGGAGGGCACGGGAAAGCTAAGGAGTGAGGCCTCTAAAGATCCATCTACCGAGGCCGCCTCGGAGAACGCTTTGACCGGTGGAGCGTCTCCCTCGGCCGAGGAGGTCTTAACTGCTGCGGCTCTTAAACTAAAGAAACGGTTTTTCAAGACAAGGAACTGGACTGAATTATTGCCAGCTCTAATCCATTACCACTCTCGGTATGGTACTGGTGAATATGCTCGATGTGCTGCCTTTACGTGGCATTCTGGCTTTGAGGGTGGTCTAGTTGGTATTAGGGTAAGTGATCCAATAAGGTTACATGAGCTCAGCGGATACGAGGAGCAGGTTCAGCAAGTAGTTCAGAACACCCAGCGGTTTCTTGAAGGGCTACCGGCCCATAATTTGCTGCTCTATGGAGATCGCGGAACAGGCAAGTCTTCCACTGTAAAAGGGCTCCTTCATCGGTTTGCCTATCAAGGGTTGCGCCTAGTAGAAGTCGGCAGAGGGGACTTGGGGGGCTTGCACAAGTTAATGGACCATCTTGGCAGATGCTCCCTGCGATTTGTCCTTTTCATTGACGATCTTTCCTTCGAGGATGATGAGACAGAGTTCAAGGAGTTAAAGTCCGTCCTGGAAGGTAGTGTGGTAAGCCAACCGGGGAATGTTCGAGTTTATGCCACATCCAATCGTCGACACCTCATCAAAGAAAGGTTCTCTGATGTGGCAAGCAAAGATGAAGTGCGATGGCAGGATACCGTACAGGAGAAGCTGTCTTTGTCTGATCGCTTTGGGCGGACCATCGTATACCCATCACCAGATCAGAAGACCTATCTTGCTATTGTGGAGCATTTAGCCGAGCTTGCCGAGCTACCAATCGGTAAGGAGGAGCTTCGGGCCAGGGCTTTACAGTGGACCCTCTGGCATAATGAACGTTCGGGCCGTACAGCCCGGCAATTTATCGATGAACTCCAGGCGGAATTACACTCAAAGAGCTAATCTGCCGCGAATACGTGTTGCCCATTATACATTACTAGAGAAGGGGTGGTTTCTGTGGCACTAAAGGTCGGTTTACAGCTTTATTCGGTAAGGCAGTCACTACAGGTCGATCCTTATGGCACTCTGGCAGAGGTTGCAGATGCCGGATACAAGTATATTGAGGCGGCTAACCATAATGCCGCCGATGATCCCGGTATTGGCTTTGGTGTCCCCGCAAGCAAGATGAAGGATACCCTGGAGCGCTTGGGCATGTCCATTGTGGGTTGTCATATCAACCCACTCAAGCCGGAGCTATTAGGTCAGATCCTGGATTACCATCAGGTGGTCGGTAATCCCCAGATAGGCACAGATATTGAGTTTTTCCCCCATGGTGACATTGATTTCGTCTTGCGCCGATGTGAACTTTTTAACAAGATTGGAGAGATGTGTCAGGAACGTGGCATGCGCTACTACTACCACAATCATTATCAGGAGTTTCAAACCTTTGGAGACAAAACAGTCTTTGAGATTATCATGGAAAACACAGATCCCGATCTAGTCTTTTTGGAAATGGATACGTACTGGATGATTCGCGGTGGCCAGAACCCGCTAGAGCTGATGCAAAAGTATAAGGATCGCCTCTTGTTGCTTCACCAGAAAGATTTCCCAAAGAATGCTCCACAACCCAAGGTAATGTATGATGGCCTGATAGCTCCCCAGCAAGACATCTCTATGGAGGTTTTCGTCTCTACTCTGGATCCATTATGTTTTACCGAAATTGGGACAGGGGTTTTGCCTATCCAAGAGATTATCGATGTAGCGGAGTCGGCACCTAATCTTGAGTATATCATCCTTGAACAGGATCATTCCCAGCTAGGGGAGATAGAGTCCATCAAGGCTAGCATGGAGGCTTTCCAGAAGTTCTCGGGGGTCAAGTGGTCGTAGCATCACTAAGGAGCCTTAGATAGTAGGCTGGTTCTGACATGATCTATGCGATTATGGGAGAGCACGGGGATCTACTCATGTGATGAGGAAGGGTGGAATCAGTGCTATTTCTAGGTGTAGATGCCGGTGGTTCGAAGACTCTTTCGCTGGTTGCAGATGAACAGGGGTACTGCCGTGGCGTCGGCCTTGGGGGGACGGGCAACTTCCAAGTTGTTGGAGTGGAGCGGGCGCGGGAAGAGATTCAGGCAAGTATCGAAAAAGCCCTAGTAAGCGCCGGAGTTGAGATGGACGATATCGCCGCGGCGTACTGTGGGATGGCCGGTGCGGATCGAGATGAGGATGTCCGCATCGTGAGACGTATGTTAGAACCTGTACTTCCCATACCGCAATGGGGTTTTGAGAATGATGCCTCCATCGGAATTTGGGCGGGGACAGGCCATGGGGTAGGTGTAGGTGTTATTTGTGGCTCTGGCACAAATGTTATTGGGTTCAATGACCGTCGTGATCGGATTCAGGTGGGAGGCATGGGCTATCTTTTCGGTGACTATGCTGGAGGGACTTTTCTAGGAACCTTGGCAATCAGAGCCGCCATGAGGGGTTCTGAAGGACGGGGTATAAAGAGCTCTCTTTATCCAAAGCTTTGCAAGCACTATGGTGTTTCTAACCTACTTGACTTAGTGGATTGGCAATATGAAGGAAAAGACCTGGGCCTGGGTGAGGTGGCTCCCATTCTCTTTGAAGCTGCCTCTGAAGGCGATCGTGCTGCACAGCAGATCCTGATTGACGTAGGGCGGGATCTGGGGGTTTCAGCTAATGCTGCGATTCGACAGCTTTTCTGTGGGACTAACGACAACTGTCGGGACTTTCCGGTGCAGGTAGTGGGCATAGGCAGCGTATTTCAGAAAGCTACTTATTCTCTCATGTATGATACCTTCGTAGCCACAATGCGGGAAGAATTCCCGGGAGTCGAGCCCTCTATTTTGCATTGCGAGCCTGTTCTTGGCGCCATCTACGCTGCTGCAGGATTGGCTAGTATCACTGTGGATGAGAAGTTTAGGACGAGGTTAGAGAAGAGCTTTCCAGGTAGGCCCGAGCAGTAGAGCCCTTAGTGGTAGGGCGACTCGAGCCAGAGATACGGGGTCTTATACAACACGTTAAAGCCTATGAAGAGTTGACTGTAGAGGCGGCGGTGCACAGAGACTATATCTTTTGGTTTTGTCCGCAGCCTCCGCATTCTGACTGGCGACTTCCTGATCCTGTTGCATTTCCTTCAATGTCTTCACCTGTCACCGAAGTCAGCAATTGACTCCACTACCGGTGGTGCCAGGCTGTGGCGTATTCGGAAGCCGTCACCTAAGGCGTTCT
>JAAYSL010000021.1 GCA_012518315.1 Bacillota bacterium
AGCGATCAAGGTCAATAGGGGCAATAGCTCCAACATATAGTGTGCCTTAGAAACAAATCGGCGAATGCGAAGGAGGCGGCGGAAGATGACTCATTTAGAACGCATTTTGGCTACTTTTAAGGGTAAGGAATGTGATGTAATTCCATGGTTTGCAGATTTGACTTATTGGTATAATGCCGAGCTTTATCACGGTACATTGCCACAAAAGTACCGGGGACTTGAGGGGACAGTGGACTTATATAATGATCTCGGCTGTGGAGGACATGAGCACCTACTGGATCTTCCCTGCAAAGTCACTTACACAGATGTGGAGATTGTAGTTACCGAAGAAGGCGATAACCGGATTACCGAGTGGCACACGCCTATCGGTACCTTAAGGCAGACCAACACCTTCTCGGCGCGATCATATAGCTCTGCTATAGTTGATTATCCTGTAAAGACTGTGGAGGATTTGAAGATCCTAAGGTTCATCCTAGAGAATCAAAAGGTAACCCCGGATTATAGTCGGCAAGAGGAAATGATCGCTGCCTGGGGCGGGTATGGGGCAGCTAGTTCCTTGCCACCGAGAACTCCCTTTGCCAACCTTCTGGTAGGTTGGTCCGGGGTACTTCATACAACGTATCTACTAGCTGATGATCCCATGGCGGTAGAAGAGACCCTGGAAGTAATGGCCGCGACCGATGATCCGATTTATGATATCGTGTGCCAATCCCCGGCTCCCCTAGTCTATTTCGGTGACAATATTACCAGTGACGTGGTCAGCCCTAAAATTTTCAAGAAATACTATGCCCCTTACTATAAGAAGCGAGCTGAGCAGCTGCACAAATTCGATAAACATATCTTTGTCCATATAGATGGTGCGGTCAAGGGGGTTTTGCCCCTTATTGCCGATACTGGAGTAGATTGCGCCCAGTCTCTGACCCCTTACCCCGCGGGAGATGCTACCATAGAGGAATTCCGCAAGCTGGCAGGCTCAGATGTTGTCTTGTGGGGTGGTTTACCGGGAGCCTTTTTCAGTGAGATGTATCCAGAGGAAGTCCTGCTGGATAGTCTGATGGAGTGCCTAAGGCTTTATCGGGATGATGGCAAATTCATCATCGGAGTTGCTGACCAGGTACCGCCAGATGGCGTCATCGAACGGGTGGCTAAGGTCAGTGAAATAGTGGAGAAATATGGGCGGCTCGGTTAGCCTTTGAGAGGAGGGGCAGTATGTCCAAAGGTTTTGCTGAGGGGATACAGGAAATCTGGCTAGTTCCGGGTTTTCACTCCGACGTTGTGTGGCTTGATGACCAGCGGGATTATACTGAAGTCTTGCTTGGTGATCTAAAACAGAACCTGGCAGTATGTAAAGTTGATCCTGATTACGGTTTCTTCGTTCACGAATTGACTTATCTGAAGCCGTATCTTGCTGTTCATCCGGAGGATAGGGAGCTGTTACGGGAGCTGATCAAACGAGGTCGGGTAGGAACCGGTGGCTCCCATAGTCAGCCATCGGAGCCTCTTATCGGCCCAGAAGGGCTTATCCGCAATATTCTTTACGGCAAGGTGTATCATCGGGACATGCTCGGTGATGATCCCGTGATCTATATGGGCTGGGATATCTTCGGGCACAGCATTCAACTGGGCCAGATCTTGCGCAAAGCTGGGTTCAAGGGAGCTATTTGGTCTAAGGATATCCGAGGAGCTGAGCCGGTGTTCTGGCACCTCTCCTTGGACGGCGAGGCCCTGCTCTTCCGGCGCACTAATTATGGCATTCTGAAGAGCGGGATCGAAGATGAGTTATTGGGACACCTAATGGCTCATTCCCATGAACTGGCTTCCTTAGGTTTTACCAGTGATCTGAGACTTGATGCCTTGGATTTCAAGCCTCCGACGGCATGGATGATCGGCCGATGTGGTGAGCTGAAGGCACGGAATCCCCGGATCATAGTTTCAGGGACCGGTCATGAGCAGTGGTTTAGAAAAACGCTGACAGAAATTGAGGAAAAGAAACTACCTGTTCCAGTCACTGCTAGGGACTTTGAATGGCATCACCAAGGAACAGGCCTTACTCGGATAGACTTCAAGATAGCTAATCGCTTCGGGGAGAATACCTTGATTAATGCCGAGAAATTCGCCACCCTAGCTAGCTACCTAGGTGCTGCCTACCCGGATAAAGCTTTGGACAAAGCTTGGCGGCAGTTACTTCTCAACCAACATCATGATGGAATGACGGGCCCATGTTGTGACAGATCATATGTTGATCTGCTCCTGGCCTATAGGGAAGCCTTGGAATTGGGGCAAGAGGTGTTGGATAACTCCCTGACTTATCTAGGAGAACAGATTGACACTCAATCTGCCGTTGCCGGTGAAAATTCGGCGGCAGGAATCCCCTTTGCGGTCTTTAACCCGGTTAACTGGTTCCGTAGTGATATCTGCAAAGCCAAACTCTCCTTCCCGAGGGCTCTTAGGGCTTTCCAGATAGTAGATCAGGATGGCAAGCCGGTGAGCTTCGAACTCCTAAGTGCTGAGAGGACTGCTAATGGCATTACAGCTGCAGAGATCCTGGTCTATGTCAGTAGTGTCCCCTCCTTGGGGTATGCAACCTACTATGCCGTACCTAGCCTTGAGCCGATGCCCGTGGCCAATGTATCTCAGGGGAATACCATTGAAAATGAGTTTTTCCGAATTACTGTTGATCCGGCTATGGGTGGTGGTATCGTTAGTCTCTATGATAAAACCGCGCGGCGGGAGCTCATGCAAACCGAAAATGGGGTATGCACTAAGCCAGGCAATGAGCTAATTCGGCTGGCTGAGGATCCAGCTCGGAAGGAGCCCCCTTGGGAGATCTTCACCACTGGTGAACGGGTTTTCTCCCGGGATTTTCGTGCAGAGGTGGAAATCCAGAAAGGGCCGTTACTCTCTAAACTCTCCATACGGGGTGAAGTGGGAGACCAAACCTATACACAGGCAATCCTGCTATACCAAGGAGTGCGACGGATAGAGTTTATGACGGAGTTAGATGAGTACAACGGGGTGGACGAGATACTTTCTGTTGCCTTTCCCGTCGATGTAAAGGGTTTGGAGCCGGTTTTTGAGGAGCGGTTTGGTACTCTAGTCAAGCGCAAGAGTAAAGGGTATCTGGATTTCCAGACCTGGCAATGGCGCAACTACTCCAATTGTGGGGCCCGCCGAGCCTATCAGTGGTTTGGTCTGGAACAAAGCGGAGTGATTGCCTGTGGTAGCTCTGACGATGCCGATCATGTGGAGAAGGCCTTCGGTATGGTGGGGCTGGTGACAGGTCATAATCCCCGGGCTCGGGCAGTAGGGTATGATTTGGAGCAGGCCCTTATTCGTCGGGGTATACCAGTAACACCTTTCTATGATGATCTGGAACAAGAGCGGCGTTGCGAACTACCGGCAGAAGACTCCTGCATGCCGAAAGAGAGCCTCGATGAGGATCTGCCCTGGGGCACATCTTTCCGGATTGCCTTGGATGTGGCGGGGGATAATCGATATGCCCAAGGGTTGTTGGCGATGATTTCCCCTGAGGCTAAAGCCCGTTATGATCAACAACTAGCAGAGCAGGGGCATGGCTATCTCCTGCTCAATGATAGTTCACCGGCAGATGCAGGATGGCCGGCTCTACCGGTGTTACTGGTGAGTGGAGAGAATGATGAGGCCCTAGCAGCCGCTGTGCGAACGCTAATTGACCGACTGGCTACCGGTCGAGTGGAGCTGCCAGCGGGGTGTAATGCTACCGAAGAGACGGGAAGCATTGATGACTATGGTGTAGCCTTACTCAACCATGGCAATGTGCTGGGTTCTGTGGAACACGACAATACCATGGTCCTATTCTTGATGCATACCGCAGCCTGGGGGATTACTCCTTGGGGACAGGATCGATTGCCCTTTGCCTTCGTTCCAGAATGGAAGACCCATCGCTTCACATATGCTCTATACCCCCATACAGATGATTGGCGGTCTGCTCAAGTAGTACAGGCTGGTTATGATTACAACAGTCCTTTGATGGCAAAACAGCTCACCATCAATCCAGGGAGTCTACCACTTTCCCAATCTTTCCTGAAAGTGGATGGGTCGTCTGTGGTGATCACTGCCATGAAGCCCAAGGGTTATGGATTGGGCAAAGTGAGTGGAAAAACAGTTACAGCCGAGGCTGGAATAGTGCTCAGAGCCTATGAGACAGCCGGTCAAGGTAGAAACGTAAAGTTCAAGTTCTTCCGCCCCCTGGCTGGCGCCGAATCGGTGAATCTACTGGAAGAGCATCAGGCGAGCCTGGCTGTGGAGAGCTCCAATACTGTGGGCTATAGGTTCAACCCCTTCAGTATTGAGACTCTTTGCCTTACACCGTCAAGTCTTGGAGCTATGTCTAGCCACCGCCGTCAGTTAGGTAGTACCCGTGAATTGGCACAACCTGTCTATGTTCGCTACTGGGAGCATAACGTCGGAGCCGATCCCATCGGTTACGCACCGGTTTCGGTGACCATTTCCGGTGAGATTCAGACCGAAGTGGCAATCCCCCAAAGTGGTGTGAGTGTTAATACAGTTCAGGTGGGAGTGAGTAACGACTATTGCGATACTGCGGTCCAAGGTGAGGTAGCCATTATTGCACCGGCAGGGTGGAAGGCAGTTCCTCAAAGGATCCCATATAACCTGAAACCCGGTGAGCATCTGCTCAAGGAAATAGTGCTTGGCTTTGTCGGCTCCGCTAGTCTTGAAGATGGCATATTGAGCTACCCGGTATCACCGACTCAAGGCATTATTCGAGCCCAGCTAGTACATGATGGCCAGTTGTATGAAGATATCCTGGAGTTTGGCGACAAAAGCAGTCTTCATTGGGAAGCCCATTGGCGTGGTAATGAGATCATCATTCAGGTGGAAAACCCTAACAGTGACTCCATCTCAGGAGAGGTCTTTATCTGCTCACCCATGGAGACTTGGCCAGAGGAGCAGGTTGATATCCTGTCCAGGGGTGTGGTGACGCCGAGAAGCCAGGTATTCAACCTGGAGGGTCACAATCGTGGTGAATATAAGTTCCAGGTTCCGTGGAAAGCAAGTAAGCGGGAACTAGGCGAGGCCTGGGTTGTCGCCAAGATTGCCTATCACGGACAGGTTGAGTATCGGCCGGTGTTGGGAAGGGCATGTGGCTCCATTGAATAGCCTTGCGGCTGCCTGGATTTTAGGAAGAATACGGAGAGATAGATATGTTACCATCGGAGAATCTGTATCCAACGAAACTTGCACTAAATAAGTCCCGAACCTTTACGGCTCAGAACCGGAAGAACCTTGTTACCATTGAGGAATTAGCTGAGCCCGGCGTCTCCTTGGTCTCCGAGTGGGACCATCCGGAGATCGGGGAAGTGGCCGGCAACATCCTTCGGGCTCGCAGTAATCAACGGCCGGTGATCTGGTTCATGGGAGCCCACGTAATCAAATGTGGTCTTTCCCGTTATGTCATTGACCTAATGCACCGAGGTATCATTACCCATGTTGCCGGTAATGGGGCGGTGAGTATCCATGATTTCGAGCTGGCCTATTTGGGTGGGACATCTGAATACGTTCCCCGGGCCATCGAAGATGGGTCCTTTGGTATGTGGGAGGAAACCGGGGGGCAGATGAATGATGCCATAAAAGAAGGCTTTCATCTGGGCCTTGGCTATGGAGCTAGTCTAGCCCGCCATATGGATCTACACCCGGAAAAATTCCCTCACAGAGCTGATAGCATCATATACCAGGCGTATAGTCTCGGTGTCCCCGCAACCTTTCATATTACCATTGGGGCAGATATCATCCACCAGCATCCCGAGGCAGATTTCGCCGCGCTAGGAGGTACCAGTGGCCTTGATTTCGCCATATTCAGTCATAGTGTGTCCCAGCTCGAGGGTGGTGTTTATCTAAACTTCGGTTCGGCTGTAGCTGGTGCGGAGGTGTTCCTAAAAGCCCTTGCCATTAGTAGAAACCAGGGTTACTCCGTCAAGGGCCTGACCACCGCTAACTTTGACATTATTCCCCTAGGCGATTATCGAAGTGATGTAGGACAAGATCATTTCCATTACTACTATCGCCCCCGGAAAAATGTAGTTAACCGACCTACTAGTCTGGGCGGACAGGGCTACTATATCATGGGGAATCACCTAGATACCATCCCAAAGCTCTATCAATTGCTGACTACAGTCCATAGGGATGGCAGGAATGGGGATGAGCACTGATGCTGGATGTGGAATCGATTATCTATGAAAAGTTCGGTTTCTTAAGTAGGAGTCGGCTAGAGGAGATTCTAGGCCGTTTCGATGAGGTCACCATGGCTGTTGTCGGTGATGGAAGCCTTGATGTGTACTGGGAAGCTGATATGACCCGCAGTCAGCTTTCCCGGGAAACGCCCCACTTTCCCTTGCCCATTGTCAAGGAACGCCTGTCCCTGGGAGCCGGGGCGAATGTGGTGGCTAATCTAGCTGCCCTAGGGCTAAAACGTGTCGGGTTCCTTACGGTAATCGGTCAAGACTGGCGGGGTCAAGAGTTGAAGAGACTCCTTGCCCAACAAGGGATCGATGGATCCTTCGTTTTGGAGGTGGAGGGAAGAGTCACCCCGGCCTATTGCAAACCAATAAGGCACGGATATGGGGACATCTGGTATGAAGACCCCCGTCTGGATTTTGAAAGCACTGCATCTCTCGATTCTGCTACAGAGAAAATGGTAGCTGAGGGACTGCGGGGAATCGCCGAGACCTATCAAGGTCTGATCGTTGCCGACCAACTAAAGAACGGAATCATTACCGACGACATTCGGGGAGAGCTTAGCCGGTTAGGCCGCGAGCACGCCATTGCGGTGGACAGCCGAGAGAGAATCCACCTGTTTAGGAATGTGATTATCAAACCTAACCATGTAGAGGTATTACAGGCAGTCGGGTCTGATCTCAAACCCGAAGAAGCAGATAAAGATGATCTGATCAGTGCGGGCATCAAGCTCAGCCAGATTAGCAGCGGTCCAGTACTGATCACAGCCGGGGAGCTAGGGGCACTTTGGGTGGAGGGGGAGCACCGGGTACTGGAAGTTGCTACAAAACCAGCAGCACCTCCCATTGACCCTGTGGGTGCCGGTGACTCGTTTATTGCCGCCTTCATGGCTAGTCGCCTTGCTGGGGCCAGGACAGAGGAGGCAATGTTCATCGCTAATCTAGCGGCAAGGGTTGTTGTCAAAAAGCTTAAGATTACTGGCACGGCTAGTCAAGGGGAGCTCTTAGAAGAATATCTGCAGGTCTCTAGAGAATTTGCTAGCTAATCATCTGAGAGATTCGGGTATATATCTACATCTGATGAAACGGAGGAGAGAAACATGCTAACAGGTAAGGTAGCTATCGTGACTGGTTCGGGTTCAGGTATGGGGGAAGCTACTGCGAAGCAGCTAGCTAAGCAGGGGGTAGCAGTGGCCATCGCTGATCTCAATTGGGAAAAGGCCGTCAAAGTGGCAGACTCCATCAAAGCGGCAGGGGGAACTGCTTATCCAGTGAAGGTGAATGTCAGCGATTCCAGTTCAGTCAATCAGATGGTGAATGCTGTTGTCAAAGAACTGGGTGGGGTAGATATTCTCGTCAACAATGCTGGGATTGTGACCCAGTCTAGTGTCTTGGAGCAGACCGATGAAGAATGGCGGCGGATTCTCAGTGTAGATCTTGATGGTGTGTTCTACTGTACTCGGGCAGTGGCCAAGCAGATGAAAGAGCAGGAGCGGGGCGGCAAGATTGTCAACATCGCCTCCGTTGTGGCCAACCGGCCTCGGCGCTTCCATGGAGCCTATACAGCAGCAAAGGCAGCAGTTGCAGCCTTAACCAGGGTATGGGCCTTAGATTTGGTGGAGTACGGAATCAATGTCAACGCAGTATCCCCGGGGCACATTCGCACACCCTTGACTGAAGGATATTTTACGGGAAAGGTAAAAGAGGCTTTTGAAGAGATGATTCCCCAGGGCACCATCGGTGAACCAGATTGGATCGCATCTGTGGTGGTCTTTCTATGCACGGAGGCTGCCTCCTATGTCACTGGTCAAGTTATCGATGTTGACGGTGGCTTCAATATGAGTGGCGAGATTCCGGCCCTGTATAGGCTCTAGGATGGTTGACCCTTCATTACTTGCACATTAAGATAGGAGTGAGAGCATGGTATCATGGGGAATATTGGGTACAGCCCAGATCGCTCTAGATAAGGTTGCCCCAGCCATTTTGGCTACACCTGGGGCCCGTCTTGCTGGCCTAGCTAGTCGCAGCGGTGATAAGGCTGCAGAGTGGCTAGAAAAGATGCGTCAGCAGTCAGGTCAGGAACTAGCTGATACCAAGGTTTATACCAGCTATGCCGCCTTGCTGGATGACCCCGCTATTGATGCTGTCTATATACCATTGCCGAACAGTCTTCACTGTGAGTGGACGATCAAGGCGGCTCAAGCTAAGAAGCACGTATTGTGCGAGAAACCTCTGGCTTGTAGTGCTGAAGAAGCCCGGCTCATGATCGATACCTGTCGGCAAGCAGGCGTTCTTCTGATGGAAGGCTTTATGTACCAGTTCAGCCCTCAATATGATCGAGTGCGAGAGCTTCTGGCCCAGGATCGTATCGGTGAGCCCATGCTGCTCAAGGCGGCCTTTAGTTATATGCTGGATAATCGCAACGATATTCGCTATAGCAGGGCTCTAGGAGGGGGCAGCCTTATGGATGTCGGCTGTTACTGCATCCATGGAGTGCGGACACTGTTCGGAGAAGAGCCCATTAGTGTCTCTGCCTATGAGCGGCATGATGAGCATATTGATACATCCTATTTGGGAATACTGGCTTTCCCGGGGGGAAAGATGGCTTTGATTGATGCCAGTTTCTCCATGACTGCACGGCAATCCATTGAAATTGTGGGAACCAAGGGAGTCATTCTCATAGACCAGCCCTTTATCGCAGATACAAAGCCCACTGTGCTTACTATCGGACCTACATTAGGCTTCAGTGACACCTCTAGTTTTACGAAGGAAGTCATACCGGCTGCTTCAACCTATCAGTTGGAGATAGCCGCGTTCTCCCAGGCGGTGGCTGAATGTAAGGTACTCCCCATAGATCCGGAGGATGGCTATCGGAACATGCGGGTGATTCGTGCTGTGGCAGAGGCCGCTCGCACGAAGAGAACTGTCCAGCTGGTTGGTAGCTGAAACAAGATAGGACTCCGGGCAGTGTGACTTAAGGCAATGCCCGAGAGCCTCACGAAAGTATATCCTGTGCTTGGAGGGGGAGTTACATGACTGCCAGTATGAAAGACGTAGCGCAAAGAGCAGAGGTATCCACGGCTACAGTCTCCCATGTGATCAATCGCACTCGATTTGTCAGTGAGGAGACTCGGGCCAGGGTTTTACAGGCCATGCGTGAGTTGGATTATTATCCAAACCTGGCAGCTCGCAGCTTACGTAGCCAGAGATCCAATATCGTTGGCCTGATAGTGCCCGACGTAGCCAACCATTTCTTCATGACATTGATCAAAGGCGTAGAAGATGTGTTGAGGGCCAACCGCTATACCCTCTTAGTCAGCAACTCCGATGATGATGTAGACGTAGAGAAGGAGCAGCTCCGGATCCTCAAAGCTCAGCTCGTTGATGGCTTGATCATGGCCACAACTGGTCACGATCATGCCTTTTTGGAGGCCGCTTTGAAAGACTGGCCCACTGTGTTTGTTGACCGAGAACCCAATGGTTATGCTAAGGGAGACCGGGTACTAGTAGATAATATCGGTGGTACCTGTGAAGCGATGAAAGCTCTGTTTGAACGGGGCCACAGACAGATCGGTGTCATCTTGGGATTAGAGGGTCTCACCAGTACAGAAGAGCGCTTAGCTGGCTATGAGAAGGCCTTAGCAAATATGGGAATAGGCTTTGACCCAGCCTTGGTTCGATGGGGAGACTCACGTCCCGGTAGCGGGTATCAGTTGACACGGGAACTTGTGGAGGCAACCGATATGACCGCACTGTTCATTGGCAACAACGCAATGGCTATTGGTGCCATGCAGTTTCTACGAGACCGGGAAATCCGGATTCCCGAAGAACTGGCCCTGATTTGTTTTGATGATAGTGATTGGTTCTTGATAACCGACCCACCTCTATCCGTAGTGAGCCAGCCCTCCTTTGAAGTAGGAAAGCATGCGGCAGAGCTTCTGTTGCGGAGGCTCAAAGGCGAGGATTCAGCTAAGCCACAGCGGTATCGGTTGCCTACCAAGGTGATTCTGAGAGAGTCAGTATAGGGTTTTTCTGGAGGAAATTTCTGACATCGACCGAGGACTTACCAGTTCTATGGAGAATCTATGATCATGCATGGAAACGTTGCCAGGCAATGTCAGTTTTATATGGGTTCTTCAGTCCTACATCATGGTGATGCATTGTGGTGCGGTAATCAAGTAATGCTAGAGATAACATAGAAAAGACAGGAGGGCATAGCGTGGCAAGCAAAACGTATGATACTTATCTAATGCGACCAGCCAAGTACCCTACTTTTCGTAACTGGCCCCGTTCGGAGAAGCTTTTCCAAGATCCCCCCGATGATTTCAGGCCATCAGTCTACTGGTTTTGGAGCCGGGAGGTAGATAGAACTACTTTTCGGGAACGACTAAGGGAGATGCTGGATGTAGGTATTAAGAGTTTCTTGATCCAGCCTCGATTAGGATATCCTATCGAGAAGTACCTGTCCGAGGAATACTTCGAAGATTACAGGGCTGCTCTAGAGATCGCCCGAGAACTAGGTATGCATGTCGGTATCTATGATGATTATAACTGGATCACTGGCCATTGTGGTGGTCGAACAGTAGCGGTTAACGATAAGTTTCGGGAGGCACAGGTCTTCTGGGTGGAAGTGCCCATCGTTAGTGGCAAGGTGATAGAGACTCCGAAGCTTACCAGGATTAGCAACATACTCACTGAAGGCCACAAGGAAGGACTACCTTGGATTTATGAAAATGGAGTCTGTCATTGGAGTGAGTGGCAGGTTCTGGGGGCTTTTACCTACGTGAGAACCGAAGATGGGATCAAGCCCTCTACTGTCAATGATGTCAAGTGCATCACGACTATCAGTGAGGCTACACCCGAGACGTGTTCTTTCCGGGTGGAAGGTGGGTTAGCTGATTCCGCAACCCATCTGTTGATCCTCGCCTCGGCCCGTTCTACCACCTCACGGATGATTGACTATCTAAGTAAAGAGGCAGTGGAAGCCTTTGTTCAGGTAGGGTATGACCCATACTACCAAAACATCAAAGACTACTGGGATCTTGTCTGGTGTATTTTCTTAGATGAACCCTACACCGGGCTTTATCATTGGGATCAGATGACTGGTGATTTGGGTACCAGCCTCATGTACAATGAGGACTTCCTTAGAGAGTTCCAAGAGCTTAAAGGCTATGATATTACCGACCACCTATATGCTTTGATTTGGCCTTGTGGGGAAGAAACGCCCCGTGTACGCTGTGATTTTTACCAAGTGTATGCCGAACGGGCTCAAAGGGTTTTCTTCAGTCGATTGGCCCGGTGGGCCCATGACCATGGTCTAAAGTTCACTGGTCATGAGCTGATGACTCAGCTTAACCACCGTTGGGCTTTCACCGATAAAGGTGGCTTTGACGTAATCGCGAATTTCGGAGTAGACCATTTCGGCATCGGGGCTTTAAAGGATGTCTCCACTACTGACTCCGGGTGTTTTGGCCGGCATATTTCAGCGAAACTAGCCAGTTCCGTGGCCCACGTATTTGGGCAAGATGGCTCTATGCTGGAACAGTATACACCTGGTTTTGAGACAGACCAATCGGCACCAGGTGCCCGGGGAGACTGGAATCTCACTGCGGAGACGGTTAAACGGCAGATGGATTTCTATGCTGTGCAGGGCCTGACTCAGTTCCTTTGGCATGGGTATTTTCAGAGCAATGATGTCACCGAAGATGATCGTGCGCTTTACTCCCAGCGATTTGACTTTCCTCCCGGAATCAACTATGAGCCTTGGTTCCGTTATTTCCCCGAAATGACTGCAGCTAATGCCCGCCTGGCCTATCTTCTCAGTTTAGGCCGACACGTTGCTCCAGTGGCCATGCTTTATCCCATGCGTACATATTGGAGCAAAGGTTGGGATGACCTCTTTGCTAAGGAGAGTGGCTTCCTCAATGAATATCTCGCCAGGCTTCATTATGACTATGACTTTATCGATGAGCGGAACCTACTAATGGCTGAGATTGAAGATGGGTATTTGCGCATTGCTGATGAAGCCTATCCTATCTTGGTATTACCTGCCGTTAGCGCTTTGCAGAATGATGCAGTAGTCGCTAAACTCGAGCGGTTTGCCAACAATGGCGGAGCTATCGTCTTTTCTGGTCGCCTTCCTAGTGCAACACAAGAGGAAGGTGAAAGTGCCAGTGTTAAACACCGGATGGAACAGTTGCTGAGCATATCTGATCGGGTGATTTACATCGAAACTCCTCTTTCAGAGGATCCGGCAGGTATAGCCACACTGAGCCGTAGTTTAGATGCCTTGGGAGAAAGACAGATCAGTATCCGCACCGCAGGGCAGGAGGATCTCAACATCTTTTACTGCCTAAGGCAGGATCATGACTCCCTGCTCATAGCCCTAATGAATGATGGACGCAAACAAAAGGAACTAGAGGTTATCTTGCCTGGAGTTCGGGGTATACCAGAGCTTTGGGATCCAGCCACTGGAGAGATAACACCTTGGGTGTTCTATAGCCAAGCGGATAGTGGGCTTGTAGTCAACTTGACAATAGAACCAGTAGAAACCCTATGCCTACGTATCGCCCAAGCAACTGGTGGTCTTCATATTACTAAGGTTGTGGGGCGGCTACAGGACTCGAACCAGGTGCCGGGGAGTCTCACCGCTGGTATCGAGCTTGCCTCTGGCCAGGCTGGAAGAGTGGCTCTAACCGGGGCCAGGGCTGATGTGAAGGCTCTAGCCTGGGAGAATGGTGAACTCTTGCCCATAGAGGTCTCCACCAAAGGTAAGGATGCTACTATCACCATACCAGCTAGACGGCTACCACCTGCCTTAAGTCTTAGCTCCAAGTGGCAACTGCTTCTTGAAGATGGTCGCAAACTAGAAGTGACCACGGAGAAAGGGTGGGAGAAGCAGGGCCTCGAGGACTATAGTGGTGCTGCTTGGTATATCCAGGAAGTCGATATTCCCATGGAGATGGTGGGTGAGCCTCTCCGGTTAGAATTCGATCAGGTCTGCCACACTGTTGAAGTATTTGTCAATGGAGAAGCCTGTGGTGCTAGACCCTGGCCTCCATACACAGTGGATATCTCAGATACTGTGCGGCTGGGTAAGAATCGAGTAGAGGTCATGGTGACCAATACCGCGGGCAATGAGATGTACCATGATACTATCTATGATGTAAATGAGAAAGCACCTTCAGGGATCATAGGTGGGGTACGAATAGTGCCTTACCGGTGGGTGGAGATAGAGGTTAAGGGGTAGAGGTAGTCTATCGGCTAGCATTATGTGCCAATCTGGGGAGGATACCTTGGAGCATTCCAGCGAGGTATCCTCTCTCTAAGTCTGTGAGCGTCAGCGAACGGACGGGGAGGACGTCAATACCTGACAGGAGCCGGGTCTCGAAAGAGGCTCGGCTCCTGTTATATCGATGCTGTTGCGACAAGAATGTGTAGCAGCTGCCAAGATACAAGCGATCAACTGATTTTGTAAAGGGCAGAAACGCGGCCTACAGGTCTACTTGATTTGAAACCTTTCAAAAGGATGAGATGCAGAAGGATTCCGTTGTGATTCGGCGAAGGCATATATAGGACCACGGATAAGCAAGAGATTATTCAAACCTTTTAAACCAATAATGAGTTGGTCCCTATGGATGGAGTGAGGACGTGGTTAGCCTTAAGGATGTTGCCGAGATTGCCGGGGTTTCCATAGCTACGGCTTCCTTGGCGATGAACAACAAACCCCAAGTCGCCGAGGCTACTCGGCTTCGAGTTCAGGCAGTGGCTGATAAGCTTCATTACGTACACAACGCCAATGCGAGGAATCTTGTTACTGGCTTATCTCGAACCATTGGTCTGATCGTTACTGGTGTGAATGTGCCATATTTTGCGCAGATAGTGGATACCATTGAGCAGGAGTTGGCCTCTGTAGATCGCAACTTGATTCTGGCTCTTAGCCGAGAGGAGGAAGAGCAAGAGCTCCGGGCACTGGCTGATATGCGAGCATTGCGGGTAAACGGGCTAATCATGGCATCCATCTCAGGTTCACTCAAGACCAGTGAAATACTGGGCATCATGCAGAAGCAGGGTGTGGCTATTAGTCTTGTCGGGCGTGTATATCCGGATAATGAGTTTGACTCGGTCGTAGTCGACCATATTGATGGTAGTGCACAGGTTGTTGATCACCTCTGGCAACAAGGGCATCGGCGAATCGGAATAATTCTGCCACCAAGGCAACTACCAACATTCCAGGATCGCTTGCGGGGGTGGCGTTTACGTATAGAGGCTTTAGGGGGAGCCCCGCCAGATGATAACCTGATTCGCTATGGCGAACCGGGGAGACTTGACGCGATAATCCACTCCTACCTTGGGCTTCGTCACCCTCCAACGGCAATTTACGCAACAAGTGATTCTTTGGCACTGGCTACCCACAAATCATTAACGAAGATGGGGATGAGGATCCCAGAAGATATGGCCTTGGTTGGCATGGATAATGATGATTGGACATCTGCACTTACTCCATCACTTAGCGTGCTTGAGCAACCTGTAGCTGAGATGGCAAGGGTAGCAACCCAGAACCTCCTCCGACGTCTTGACGGAGTCGATTGTGGGGAACCATGGCAGCTTGTGTTGACCCCACGCCTGCTGATTAGGGAGTCAAGTGAAGAGACATTAGCTAACAGGAAGGAGTGATACTACCGGGTAGATTAGCAGAGTAACTGAGAAAGTAGTTGGAGTGTCGGTGTATTTGCGTCAACTTAAGAGGAGGGTTTTATCCGTGAAACGCTGGAGCATATGGCTCTTGGTAGCCGCAATGGTTGTCATGGGACTCGGTAGTACTGCTAATGCTGAGACTGTACTGAAAGTGTGGGCTCACCATCATCCACCGCGGGTTGAGAAGACGCAAGCTCTTTTGGACGAGTTTGAACGGCTGAATCCGGACATCACGATCGAGTTTACCACAATGCCCTATGATGCCTACTGGATAAGCTTCTACCTTCCATGGCAGCGGGAACGGGCCCAGATGTTTTGCACGTTCATGGTTCTTGGACCACCAAATTCGTAGATGCAAAGGTCTGGGAGCCCGTACCTGAGACGGTGCTTAACGAGATCCAGATTGGAGAATGGTACGAGGGCGTAGCCAATGCCTATAAACGTGATGGCAAGTATTACGGTTTGCCATACGCCTCCAACACTTGGGCTCTTTACTATAACAGAGACCTATTCGCGCAGGCGGGGCTTGATCCTGAGGCACCACCGGTTACGTGGGTAGACCTTATCACCTATGGTAAGAAGCTGACGAAATTTGACAATGGCAAAATGGTTCAAAGCGGTTTTGGTCTCAAAACCAAGGGTACTCACTCCATGCTGGACTACTTTGCCATTCTAAATCAGATGGGCGGTACTGTTCTGGATGAGAATGGTCGGCCTGCCCTTGATACACCAGTAGCCAAGGAAGCCTTGAGCTTCTACGTATCCCTTGTTAAAGAGCATAGACTAAATGATCCGGACTTCCTCCCGGGTGATGAAGGATTTGCCCAGGGCAAGACTGCAATGCACACCGCAGGTTCCTGGTTCGGTGATCAGATGGATCTGCAATATCCTGACCTTGACTATGGTGTTGCGCTAATGCCAAGGGTCGAGGGAGGCTTACCCCTAACATGTGACATCGGTTCCTGGGGTTGGTCTGTGTCGGCTCGTTCCAAGAACAAAGATGCCGCTATGCGTCTTTTTGCGTTCCTGAATACAAGAGATGCTCATGTAGCTCTGTTTGGAGTAGAGGGTATGCCAGCTCGGGCAGATGTTGTAGCTGATCCGCGAATCCAGCAGTTGGTAGCAGGGAAACCTGAACTGGATGCCTTTATGCAGGGCGCTGAGTATTCCATGTTTATCGGTGATACAATCGATTGGCCCAAATTCGAAGCGGCCATTACTGCCCGGCTAGAGAGCATCTTCTATGACAATGTAAGTGTAGATGAAGCTGCAGCTGGTATGCAGAAAGATGCTGAGAAGATTATCAAGCGTTAGTAGTTAGCTTAGTGGTGGCTGGTGGGGTAACCCACTAGCCACCTTGTCTAGCGGAAGACAGATGGCATGCCTGGAAGGGGATTGTAATTGGCACCAAAAAAGGGTTTACAGGTGTTATGGAAATCTCGTGAAACTCGAACAGCATATCTTTTCCTCTTGCCGGTGTTGGCCTATTTTACGATTATGCTCTTTTATCCGATGTGCTACTCCTTTTATTTAAGTTTCACTGAATGGGATATGCTCTCACCAGCACCGGAATTAATCGGTTTGAACAATTATCGAGAAGCCTTTGATGACCCGGTTTTCTGGATAAGCCTAAGGAACACTTTTTCCTATGTCCTTTATACTG
Source organism: Bacillota bacterium (assembly GCA_012518315.1). GTDB lineage: Bacteria > Bacillota > Limnochordia > DTU087 > DTU087 > JAAYSL01. The sequence goes on from JAAYSL010000021.1 coordinate 16,594, forward strand.
TACCAGCCACAGTTGTTCTGGCCCTTTGCTTGGCCTTGGCACTTAACCAGGTAAAGGCGCTTTCAGGACTGTTCCGTGCGGCCTATTTTATGCCAGTGGTGACCTCGGCAGTGGTAGTATCGATTATTTGGAAGTGGCTCTATCAGCCGAACTTGGGCCTAATCAACATTATCTTCGGAGCACTCGGTATACCGAAAATGTCCTTTCTAGAATCAACATCTCAGGTGATGCCCTCTATTGCCGCAATGAGTGTCTGGAAGGGTGTAGGCTATTCTATGGTGATTTTTCTGGCAGGTCTGCAAGACATTCCGAGCTATCTTTATGAGGCGGCTGCTATTGATGGAGCTAGTGGATGGAAGCTATTCCGGTATATTACGCTCCCTCTTCTAAAGAACACTACATTATTTATCACCGTGACTAGCCTAATCAGTGCCTTTCAGGTCTTCACTGAACCCTACATACTTACTAAGGGTGGACCGGTGCATTCAAGCCGGGTGCTTGTTTTGTATATCCAAGAGACAGCTTTCGACTACCTGCAGTTAGGCTATGGTGCGGCTATGGTTTTCGTTTTGTTCCTGATCATCATGGTGATCACTGCTATTCAGCTAGTGGCCTTTCGCTCGCGGGTCGAGTTTTAGGGGGTTGGGGCATGCGTAAAGGTGGAAATATTGCGTTATACATTGTCTTAAGTTTGGTTGCGGTAGTAATGGTGGGTCCCTTCATCTGGATGGTCTTGACGTCATTTAAGTTCCCCGATGAGGTTATTCGGTATCCGCCAACCTTCTGGCCCCGTCAACCTCATTTGGATAACTATCGGCGAATCTTTCA
>JAAYSL010000022.1 GCA_012518315.1 Bacillota bacterium
CCAGCTACCATTGGCCAAATCCATGTTGCGGGGAAGTCTCGGTTCTAAAGACCAGTGTTCTGGACTTTGCTCCCCCTCCATTTCGCCTTCTTCGTCCTTTTCGTCGATGCCATCAGGACTGTTCCCAGAGTTGTGGGAGTCTGCCAGAGGTAACCCCAGCTTGTCCGGCCCTCCCCCTCCAGGGTGCATATCGCCGGGTTCTATGGGACTTACTCCAGTAGGCTCTTCACCGGTAGTTTCGGTAGAAAGCGTACCTGACAAAGCTGGTTCGGTTTGGTGGAGCCTAATTAGTTGAGCTATGAAAACCAAACTTACCACCAAGAGGATGATAACTATGGCAATGGCAATATAATCTCTGTTTAGTTGGGCAACCCGGCGCATCTCATCCACGATCTGTGACCTCCGCTAAGAGCACCCTTAATGGTCTCGACGGCGTTTTAGCCACCGAGCTAGTAGACCCTCACGTCGTAACACTAGAGCCCTTTGCTCATGGGGATCTGGTACAAATACTACTCCTAAGGGTGGTATTTTCCCTTTGTATTCTATCACTCGATCCCCTTTACCACTGATGGTTCCCCTGACCCTTATTGTGGGATCGATCACCCAGGGAACCATCACTTCCCGAACATCTTCCGATGAAGATACTGGATAATCATTTATGGCTATGATGATATCTCCGGGAAGCAAACCCATCGTCTCTGCTGGAGAACCGGGCTGTACCGCTAGTATCATCGCACCGTGCTTTGCGCTAAAGAGGGGGGGATGAGTTCGCTCACTTTGCCGGCCCAGATAAATCACTAATTCGTGTCCCAAGGGAGCCCCCAAGGCTGCCACCCATTGTAGTAGTGGCCTGGTGGCCGCCCCAATTGCTATACCCAAAAGGGCTAGACTGTAGGATACTAGGTAAAATGAGGCAAGCTTGGCTTTTTTCTTTGGTAAGCGAGACAAGCAAATATCACCATAACCCAAGGCGGCTACCATAGGGAAAAGCAGATACAAGAACTTTTTCCCCTCCCCCGGTGTCTGGTAAGGACGAATTAAGGGCCACCAGTCAGGCATGGCTATTAGATCTGCGCCTTCCAGCTCACCAGTCACTGCTACCATGACTAGGGCTAGAATCGGCAAAGGCCAGAATTTCTGTAGACTTAGTCCCCCAACTACCTCCCCTTCCTCACCCCGGATGTAGACTGGGCTAGGTGCCAGATGCCCATGCATACGAATTAAGGCCGCCTCCACCAGGTGCAACACGGCCACCAAGGCCATGATTGCCGCCACGTTTAGAGTCGGCCATCGGAAAACCAAGTGACTAAGAGCCAAAATACCCCCGGCATAGGAGAAACAAAGAAAGCGGGGGTGAATCAGCATTAGCAAAAGCGCTAAAGGCCATACATACCAGATACCCGTTTCAGAAAGTGGAATACCTACACCAATAAACACCACACTAGCGAGTATACCACCGATTAAGCCGTAAACCATGGCAGTAGTAGTCTCTGTGAGGGGATTAGTATAGGCACTTCCCAAGACAATAGTTTCCATGACCGCTACGCGGCGGTATTGACCATAGATCAAAAACAACACCAGGAGCATGACTAGCAAGAAATCTAGGTTGGCAAAGGTTTGGGGGATGGCTCGGCCGATTAGGCGGACAAGCTCCCAGACTGGCAAACCCATTAACTTGCCTTTCTTAGTCCGTGAGACTGAATTAGCTCAAGGGCAGCCTGCAACTGAATATCCGCAGCGACATCTACCCCATTGCCACCCTCTACATCCGCGGCATAGTATGGAGGTTCTTCACCCTCAGGCAGTTCCACAATGACATCCGGCTTGATTCCCACAGAATGGATATCATTGCCTCCCGCGGTTTGATACCGAGCAGTCGTCAAAGACAAGGCAGAACCATCCCTTAGGGGAATTACAGTCTGTACCAGGCCTTTACCAAAGGTCTGTGCTCCAACTAAGGTGGCAAGACCGGTATCTTTTAGTGCTCCTGACACTATCTCAGAGGCACTGGCGCTGTATCCATCTACCATGACTACCATGGGGTAGCTTTTGCGATTGCCTTCCGCAAAGGCTTTAACCGTCTGTGTCACACCATTACGTCCAACAACGTGCAGTATCGGTCCATCAGATACGAACTTATTGGCTACATCGATGGCTGATGTCAATAACCCTCCGGGGTTACCCCGCAAATCTAAGATCAGAGAATGCATACCTTGGCGCTCCAAAGATGCCAGAGCCTGGTCTAGTTCTTGTGAGGATCTCTCACTGAAACTAGACAGCCGCACATACCCGATACCGTCATCAAGGAGTACCTGTTTGGTAACACTGCGCACTTCGATGACTTCCCGGATAATGGGAACCTCTTGAAACTCGCCGCTTTTCTTTCTTATGCCTAGATTCACCTTTGCTCCCGGCTCACCCCGCATGAGACTAACAGCCTCATCTTGGGACATATTCTTGGTCGCTCTACCGTCAATGAACTCAATTATATCGCCGCCCCGCAAACCGGCATGAAAGCCTGGTGTCTGCTCGATGGGGGCTACAATGGTGAGTTGTTCATCCCGAATCCCAACGACAATGCCTATACCGCCATAAATACCAGTAGTGTCTACTTGCATCTGTTTATAGGCATATGGCTCAAGATATCGAGTATAAGGGTCATCGAGGATCTTAAGCATGCCATTAATGGTGCCATTCGCCACATAACTCCTCAATAGCTCCGTCATACTGACTGGTTCCACATACTGGGTCTTAACCAAGGCAGCGACCTCCAAAACAGATCGTAGGTCTGCGAATCTGCCTTCATTGGCTCCAGCCTTACCAAAAATCGTGCTAGAAACCCCCGCCGCCAGCATCACAATGACTATGAGCACCAAAAGGACCCTGCGTTGATTCCGCAA
>JAAYSL010000138.1 GCA_012518315.1 Bacillota bacterium
CAAGGCCCAGCCCAAGACTATGGCCAGACCTAGGAGCTGCATAAACTCCTGCCCTGTACGAAAAGACAGCAACATACCTCTTCCCACCAAGAGAAAATGCCCGGTAAGGCCCGCCACCAAGCCGACTAACCCCAGCTCTTCTCCAATTATCGCAAAGGGCAAATCTGTATAGGAAGCCGGAATAGACCCGGCGTATCCCTGACCTAGCCCGCGGCCTAGCCAGCCACCATTGGCTAGAGCAAACATAGTTTGCACTAGCTGATACCCAGCCCCTTGGGAGTTGGCCCAAGGGTCAAGCCAGATCTGAAATCTCACAGCAACATGGGGGAAAACAGCAATCGCCAGAAGTCCTCCCAATCCACCCAAAAGGGTAGGAACTACTAGATAGACCGCTTGCCCTGTAGCGGAGTAGCCTAACAAAGCAAAGAGCCCATAGTATAGCACTGCCGACCCCAGGTCCCGTTGTACTACCAAGACAAAAAGAAATAGGGCCCACATACTCACAAGCGGTACAAGATGCCTTGGCTCCGGAATGCTGATGGGGCCTATCTGTGCAGTAGGATGGGCAAATAGCTGTAGATTCTCACTGAATATAGCAGCTAAGAAAACACCGAGTCCTAACCTCACAATCTCGCCGGGTTGGAACCTAATTGGTCCTACGCACAGCCAAAGCCTAGCACCTCCTTGCTCTATCCCGAAAAAAGCGGTAAGAAAAAGTAGCCCGAGACCACCCACAGCTATCAGGTATTTATACTCAGCAAGGAGACTCCAATGGTGGGGAAAAGCCGCTAGGGGGATTAGGGCAAGTCCAAGCAGGATCCAGTAAAGCTGCCGCAAGGCAAGTGGCGGTGAGATGCCACACAAAATGGCTAGACTCAAAGAACACAAGAAGCCACCGAGTGGCAGCAGGTTCTCATCCCCGGTAAAACCTGTTAGGCAGAATAGAAGATGAATGCAGATAAGACCTAACCCTAAACCTCCACCTAGTCGCACTACCCAATACCAAAGCATGTCACTGGATCGGCAGCTAAGCGAAATACCCAGTAAGGTGATGCCTGCCACCAAGATTAGCTGGGCTCTTTCCCGCCTTCGCCCTCGGTATTTATCAAGTAGATTACCATTACAGCGTACAGATATCCATCTAAACCCTTTCATTCAACCATTACCCTTCTATCCTGGCTTTCCATAACTGCTACTAAAGCCGTGATATTATCGTGCCCTCCCCGTGCATTAGCCAAAGCAACTAGCCGTTCAGCAGCTTTTTGGGGATCAGCCTCATCCATCAACACCTGCCGGAGCTCCTCATCAGTAACCAGAGAATAAAGACCATCAGTGCATAAAACCAGCATATCCCCGACACGCAGGTGCTCTTTCCGCGCATCACAGACTGCCTCCGGCCCAGCTCCAAGTGCCCGAGTTAAGACATTGCGGTGAGGATGGACTAGGGCCTCTTCTTCAGTCAATGCTCCACTACGTACTAGTTCGGCTACCACTGAGTGGTCTCTAGTCAGCTGACACAAATCTTGTCCATCATATTTGTAGATGCGACTATCACCAATATGGGCTATGTAAGCCCAGTCTTCGATGACCAAAGCCATGGACAAGGTAGTACCCATCCCGGCCAGATCCGCATTCTCCTTAGCTAAACTCAGTATCTTGGCATTAGCCTGGTATATGGCCTGATGCAGCGAATCCTCGGGATTGTGAAAATCAAAGGGCCAGCCTGCCACTACTTCCAGTGCCAAGGAGCTAGCCACTTCCCCTGCCTGATGTCCTCCCATACCATCTGCCACCGCCAGTATTGGGCTTAATGCCAAGAAGCCATCTTCATTCACCTTCCTGATCTGTCCGACATGAGTCATTGCTCCAACCCGCATCGCCGTCACCCTTTTCCCACGGGAGATGTGGAGCAGGTGTGAAAAACGACCACAGCATTGCCGACAGTAATCAGCGCCACCTGTCTTAATCTCTGTGGCCCACTCACCAACTCCCCATTTACATATGTACAGTTCGTGCTACCTAAATCCTCCAACCAGTACTCCTTTTTGTCAAGATAGATGCGGGCATGATTGATGGAAACAAAGGGATCATCCAGAACCACATCATTACCAAACCCTCGCCCTAACCGGATTTTTTCTCTTATCGGCCAAACCTGTAAAGGCTTTTCTCCTCCAGAAACGGGAAGCTCCACTAGGTAAGCCAAAGGAGATGTTGGCTCCTGATCTGACCCAAAGGTAATAGAACGGATAGCTTCTCGCAAGAAGGCAAGCAATAGGCCCAGGAAGACCATGTGGACAGGCCACCACACCAATTTTTCCATATTATTTCACCAAACGAAATCGCAGCCGAACCGTCCCTAGCTGGATTAAATCACCATCATTCAGCATAGCGTTCAAAGTGGATTGGTTATTGACCATTATTCCATTAGTGCTCTGATTATCCTCAATGCAATAGCGGCCATTAGCGAAGTGTATTACTGCATGGCAGCGAGAGATGCTGGGTTCCCGCAGCTGCACATATTGATCAAAGCCCCTGCCGATGGTGGCTAACTCCTTTGTCAATAGCCACGTCTGCCCTTTCTCTGAACCATCAAGACAAAGGAGCTCTGCCGCACCATTATGGGTTACCCCAGGCGATAGTCTATACATCTGAGTACCATTGCCACTATTGTCGTTACCATCATCAAAGACGTGTTTTTCCTTATCTGGCAAAGTCGCCTGACCATTATGTTCCTTTTCCCGGAAAGCGGCATCCACCAGCGCCAGCCCCGGCGAAACGTCTTCATCCACTTGGAATTTGATCTCCACAGGAGCCACAAACCGAACACCATTGCGGCGAGCTCGAGTATTTAAGTATTCACCAAGATCAGTTATAATGGTAGCTTTTAGTGGCTCCAGCTTCTCCCAATCATGGGGGTTTACATGGACAGTAAACTGATTGGGAACATAGACATGAACTGTTGAGACCTTGCGATCAGCCAACATCGCTTTGGCTAGCTGCCTACCGATCTCCACCGGTTGAACCAAGCGCTGTGCCCCCCTGCCCGCTAGGGAACGCAAGATCCTTTCCAGAAAGGCCTCTAGTTTGCGAAGTAACCCCATGCTCAAGTTCCCTCCCACTGCCCTTTTAGCTGGCCACAGGCCGCCTCAATATCCCCACCTCGCTCCCTGCGGATGCTCACTTCAAGGCCTCCTTGCTGAAGCCAGGATTCAAACCTCTTTACATCACTGGCCTGTGGCCTTTCATGAATGCCTTTTTGGATAGGGTTTACTGGTATTAGGTTAACATGACACAAAAGACCTTTCAGAAGAAGGGCAAGGCTCCTTGCATCCTCCTTGCTATCATTGAAACCTGCCATCAAGGCATACTCTATAGTTACCCGCCGGTTTGTAGCTTTCACATAGTCCTCCAAAGCCTGAAGCAACTCCTTCAAACCAAAAACACGGTTGATAGGCATAATGTGGCTTCGTTTCTCATCATCGGCTGCATGCAGCGAGACCGCACGAG